>JAHJSQ010000040.1 GCA_018830325.1 Gammaproteobacteria bacterium | reverse complement strand
CATTCTGGCAACTTGAACACCGATTCTGGAAAATCCAGAAAAGTGTTCAGCTTGAAACCAGAATCAGTGTTCAACTTGAATCAGAATGGGTGTTCAGATTGCTCCAGAATGGGTGTTCAGGTTGGGCCAGAATATGCACCCATCGTAGATCAATATTCGGAGCCGGGGGTACTACCGAAATTTGAAGTGCGAAAGGTATAAAAAACCAAATCGCTTATGTCCTTCATTGTAAAAACCGACACTTGAGGCTCAAACCCTTGCGAAAACCCACCACACAAAGCAGGTAACCCTATGGCTTATACAATATATTTATCCGGCGAAACGCATACCGATTGGCGCGACCAAATCATTCAGGGCATCGAAAACAACGATCTGGACATAGAAGTGCTCGGGCCGATTACCGACCTCAACATCAGTGAAAACATTGGTGCTGAAATCTTGGGCCCGGAGGAAAACAATTTCTGGCGCGATCATAAAAGCGCCAAAATCAACGCACTGCGTAATAATCATTATCTCGGTCAAGCCGACTTGGTCGTCGTCCGTTTCGGAGAAAAATACAAACAATGGGAAGCGGCATTCGATGCCGGCCTTGCGATAGGCATGGGCATTCCTATCGTCGTGATGCATGACCCCGAACTGACCCACGCCCTGAAAGAAATCGACGCGACCGCCCTTGCCGTCACACAAGATTCTCTCCAGGTCATCGAGATCCTTAAATATATCTCACAGCAATAACAAGATTTCATGAAAAATAACTTCCAGGAGCTGTGAGATTTGTAGCAGGTTCGGCCTATCCTACATTTTTATCACCGAATCCTAAGAATCGTTGGATTGCGTTAAATTACGCAATCCAACATAAATTCCGCACCCTATTTTCTTCTATCCGATCGAAAAAGGCTCTGATTTTTCAGTATGAAAGGAGTCGGATCAGACAATCACATGCGGTAAGTAACGAGATAAATCCTGAGTGACGATAGCCTTATCTTCACGAATCGAAATTCCTGCCGGCTGATCGTCAACCAGCCAGGAACCGATCAGGGTATGATTATCGCCGAATTTGGGTAATGGATAATAAGCCTGGAAGATAAAGCCTTCTTTGCCATATGGCCCTTCTGTGCCAAAAAGCTTTTTACCGCCTTTATATAACGACACATTGGCGCCTTCCCTAGAAAATAACGGCTTTTTGACTAACTCCAGTCCTGGACTCCATTGGACATCATCTTCGAAAAAAGCAGGCAAAAGATTGGGGTGGCCGGGAAACATTTGCCATAACATCGGCAACAGCGCTTTATTAGACAGAATCGCTTTCCACAGCGGCTCCAGCCATTGCGTGCTACTTTTCAGCAACAACGGTCCATAGTCTTCGCTGAGCATGAACTCCCAGGGATAAAGCTTGAATATGAGCTCAATGACTCTATCCTCCAAGTCGGTAAATGCCCCGCTTTCCCCTTGCCCAATATCCTCGACATAAACGAAACGATTCGGAATACCCGCTTCTGTAGCGCAATCTTGAAGGTATTGCACTGTTCCCCGATCTTCCTCGCTGTCTTTGCAACAACTAAAGTAAAAGTCGCGGCCGTCGGTCGAAGCATGAATAGATCCTAAACGCTGCACCAGTTTTTCCTGTAAGGAATTAAATTGATCACAGTCTGGTGGCAACTCTCCGTTTCGGACATTGTCTTCAAGCCATAACCATTGCCAGAAACCTGATTCATAAAGACTGGTGGGCGTGTCGGCGTTATTTTCGTAAAGTTTCGCGGGATTGCGGCCGTCATAGGAAAAATCGAGCCGCGAATATAGGCTCGGTTGACGATTTTTCCAGGAGGCTTGAAGCAAATCCCAGAATATGCCCGGTATACCAAACTTTTCCATTAATCGTTCATCATCGACAACTCGGTCGACGACTTCGAGACACATCTGATGAAGCTCCTCGCTGGGTTCTTCGATATCTTTTTCAATTTGCTGCAAAGTAAAACGATAGTAAGCCGTTTCGTCCCAATAAGGTTCGCCATACAGCGTATGAAAGTGGAATCCGTACTCGTGAGCCAAATTTCGCCAACCCGATCTTTCCCGAATGGGCATACGAAACATGTCGCTAGCCGCCCCAACCGCTGCTTCTTGAACTTGACCGGGTCGAGCTCGAACCGCTCCAGGACGATTTAGCCGCAACCGTTGAACCGAAACCGCCGCGAGAAATGGTTCTGGTGACCGGGGGCTTGGATTGAAAGGCATCGCTACCGACGGTTACGTTAGTGCTGCGATTGCTGCCGTAACTTCGACCGTCGGCGGTCACCCAATTATTGTAAAAAGGAGAGCTGCGGCGATAAGAGGTAAAAACCGGTTGGGATTGGTAGCCGCGATTAAAATCCAACGCCCTGGCAAACATAAATCCCGCCATTGCCGGCATAAACCAATTTTGTCCGGATGCATGCGGATAAGTCGTGCAGCGATTGAGTCCGAATTCTGACTCGCAGTCTTGCCGCGAGGCATACTTAGGCGCGGTTTTAGCGGCCTCTTCCTGCGCCTTGCGATAAGCTGCTTCGCAGTCAGCGGCATATTGTGGATTTTCGCTCTTACAAACGTCCAAGCTAGTATAAACCCGTGCATCGCGTTCTTCGTCAGAGCATGCATTTAACATGACACCCGCTACCGCTAAAGCAACCGGCTTGAGCCAAAAACGCGGGCCGTTTTTTTTCATTCGGTCCAAATTGATGCTTTTTGTGCGCTTCATGTGATCGCTCCTCAGTAGGTCATGCAGGCCGCATTCAAAATACCGACCGCAATCGAAAAACCGCCTAAGACCACGCCCGCGGAGATTTCATTATCATTGATGCTTTGCACGATTTTAGGCATGAAAATAAAGCGGATGATGGCAAAAGCAAGCAACTGTGCGATTAATGCGAATACGGACCACAACCAAAAGTCCAGCAACGAAACAGAATTGGAGGCAGCTCCTGCAATCGCGATCGCAAAGCCGATGACAGCACCGATGAAACCAATCGCGGCCGCTACGTTTTTATCCTCCTTGACCAATTTCCATTCATCATGAGGCGTGATCAATGCATACAGAAATTTAAAAATCAGTAGCAAAGCCAATGAAGAGAAAAAATACATTGCGAAATTGCTGAGGCCCATCAGAGAATTTATCAAAGCGTCCACAGTTGACTCCTAGTGTTGTTTTTAAAGAAAGGTTAAACTAATCGGCACCAGGCGGCGGTAATACAACAGAGAATAACTTAACCGATAATTGTGATGTCAGCCGACTGCAAATTGATGCCGGTCGCGATAACCAAGCAACGGTCGGCACGCCCGTTTATTATTTTTTCTTCCCCTGAAACCAATGCGAATTCATCCAACGTATCATCGACCGGTCTTTCGTAGAGCATCACGAATTGATCGGTTTCGCTCGTACCGTCGGTTTCCGTATAAGTCGTTTCAGTCATGGCCACCGGCGGCGAGGAATTGCCAACACCTTCCCAAACCCTAAGAAATCGGTGACCCTCAAGTGTATATTCCGGCCGGCTAATATCGGTGTTGATTAAGCGATCCCAATCGGCTTGGCTGCCAACGGCTTTGGTATCGTAAAAATACCAAAGCTTGACGTCTTCGATATGATTTTCCGTCATGCCGCCGTTTAACAGGACTTGCACGAAACTATCGTCATCGGTGTAAAACCGCAAAAGCGTACTATTGTCATCCAATTTGACTTCACCGACCGCCTGAATAAATTGGGTTTTGGCGGCGCCTTCAAAAATAACCAAGGGCTCGATCAGCTTGAGCCGCAGCGCGTCTAACTCAAATGCGCCGCCTAGCCTCAAACCAATGATTTCAGGGCTCCGAATTGTTTCTTCGGCGTCGTTTTTTTTGAACCATTTGCTAAACACACAGCTTCTCCCAATCGAGGCCGTCGATGCGTTCATCGGCAATGTAATAAATCATCGTGCCCGGATGAATCATGTGCGTCAACGGTGGGTTGAGCATGACGCTACCCTTGGCGCCGCCGACGGCAATCAGAATCGCGTCATGTTTTTGTTTAAGCGGAAAAAACAAATCGCCTAATAAAACACTTTTGGATTGAGCCGGATATTTGATCGAATACTGCGTCATGCCGTCCTGAACATTCAACAAGTCCTGATGCAACGCGCTGGAGCCGGGATGCATGGCGGATTTAGCCAGCATCTCGACATCTACCGAAGGCGTGCATTCAATGTTCGGGCAATGCGTTTTCAGCAATTGACTGAGTTTTTCATCATTGAAATAAGCGATCATGTGCGCGCTATTATTACGACTTGCACAATACAGTGCGGTCGTCATCGTGACATCATCTTCTGGCGTATCGATAATGATCGTTGAGGCTTTTTCAAGACATGCTCGATCCATTTGCACGTCATCGTTATAACTATCGACCTTAACGAAATCGATTTGATCAGGTATCGGGTTCTCGATCTCGGCTTTCGCGCACAGCACTATCTTATGCGTTTCTAAAGCCCCAAATTGTTCACGGAGCAGCAATCTGATGAGGTGCAAGGTCCGCATTTCGCCCCAGCCGATCACCAAAACGTGATTGGTGCAGTTTAATTGTTTCAAACCATTTACTCCTTTTTTCCAATGGTAGGCCGCAAAAACAGCGATCCGGCCTAAGAACATCGCAAACAGGCTCAAGCCGAACGGAATCACGAACAATGCGGCCGTCATTTTGCCGCCATGTGTCTTAGGAGATAAATCGCCGTAACCGACGGTCGATGCAGTGACTATCAACCAATACGGAAAGTCCGGCAAAGCCAGTAAATCCGTTTCGCCGCAAAGAAGAAGCAAAGCGTAGCTAATGCTCACATAAAGCAACAAAGCGAGAGCCGCACCTTGCCAACTCAATATAATGCAATGCTGGATAAAAAATCGCTTAAGTTTATAAAGGATGATCATCTAACTATAACTTTCGCACTTCAAATTTCTGCGGTGCCAGAGGATGCGCCGGGGTGCTCTCGGCAAAGGCTTTGCCACTCCCTCGCCTAGCGTTAGGTGAGGGCGCATAGAAACTACAGAGACTTATCACCCAGAACCTAAATTCCATAGCCAGTTGGCTATGGTTAACTGCCTTGGATAATTCATCCAGCACCTAAATACTAAATAAGCCATGATTTTGAATCATTGCCAAAGACCTATGGAATTTAGGTGCTAGGTTACGACGTGCTGTCAAACGAGTTACCGAACCCTCAACAAAGCCCACAGCTCCAGGGTTTTATTTATCCCGAAATCCTTAGCCATTTTTTGAGTATAAAGGGAGTAGCTCATTAGGCTCAACGACCGCCGAGAATACGCTCCAGCTCGCTATCGGCATTTGCGTTGGAACCGGTGATGCCTGCCGCTTTCAATTTGGCCTCAAGCGCGTCGCCGCTTTCCTCGCCAAGCAATTCTTCGGCGGCTTCCAGCTCGGCAGAGCGCTGGTTTTGCCGGTCCTGAATACGCTTTAAGGATTCCGCCGCTGTTTTCATTTTGCTGTTCGCTCCCAAATGCCGAGAAGAAACCGAAACTTGGGCTTTTTGTACCGACTCGGTGGCTTTAACCATGTCGACTTGTTGTTCCATTCGTCGTAAATTCGCTTTCGCCTCGGCAATTTTATGACGCAGCGTTTGCTCCGACTGATTGAATTGATTGACGTATTGCTGCTCTGCGTCCATTTGCTCGCGTAATTCCACGACTTTTTGCGCACATTCCAGCGCCAACTGCCTATCGCTCTCGGCCGCCCTGCGCGCGTGACTCTCATAATCGACAATCGAGGTTTGTAAACCGGATACCTTTTGTTCCGCGAGCTTTCTTTTCGCCATGATTTGAGTCAAAGCATGGTCGGATTTACGCAGTTCTTCTTTCGCTTCCCGAATTTCTTGATCCAATATACGCAAAGCCTGACTATCTGCAACAGCCTCCGCAGCTTCGTTAGCGCCGCCCTTGATCGCAGTGACTAATTTATTCCAAACACTCATAGCTTAAACTCCATTAATCAAATGATTTTGGTAGGCATCCAAAAATGCACGCACATTCTGGAACAGTGTATCGACTTCGATGATAATACTCTCTTCTTTTGACTGACTCGACAATGCGCCGAAAGCCATATAATAATCTTCATCATCGATATGAGTAATAGCAATAGCCGTTAAAGGAAAAACTTGATGAGTTCTCAATATATCTTCATTGAGCAAGGCGCAGTCTTTAATCTCTTTTTTTGCGAATAATACGGACTCGACCAGGATTTGTTCGCCGCTAACCGCTAGATAAGCATCTAGTCCGTCGCCATTAGTGATACGCAAACAAGATTCTTCCCTAGCAACTTGATAACCGTCGCTTTCATTCAATAGACGTTCCAATTCGATAAGATTCCAACTCATAGTTTCTCCTGTAGCATGACATCGGCAAAAGAGCCTGACAAAATTCTAGATGAAGGATTACGATAGCACAAACCTGTTTTTAACATATAAAAGGTAGAACAAAATCATCAGTTTTTTGTGAAATACGACCGAATCTAATTTCGACGATTGAGGAGCTATAGTTCTCGACAGGCGCTCCTCCCCTGCCAAAACCGAACGATTCTTGACCATCAAGACCGTTTATCTATCACTTCGTCTCTCAACACATCAAAATCATTGAATGCGCTTTTTAAGCTAAGCTTTAAATTGATGATCGTAGCCAGTGTGGTGCTAGTGAAAATACAGACCATAATTGCGATTTGATATTTTACGGCTACCCAGGGTTCGCTGCCGCCGAGAATCTGTCCGGTCATCATGCCGGGCAAAGAAACCAATCCCATAGTCGCCATGCCGGCGATCGTCGGATTGATTGCAGCTTTTATCGCATCCCGAAAATATGGCCGAACTGCCTCCATACGCGTTGCGCCTAGCATCAAAAAAGTCGCGTACTCGTTCTCGTTCTTGCGTAATGCCGAATAGAATCGCTCTAATGCGATCACGTTGCCTTGCAGACAGTTGCCTAGAATCATGCCGGCCAACGGAACGACATATCGCGCATCGTAAAAAAGCGCCGGCCGAATTACCCAAAACACCAAAAATGCGGCAGAAAACAGAATACTGAAAGCAATGGCTATAAACGTGACCAACGCAAAATAACGTACTTTAAGGCCCGCTCGACGTAAAATGCTGAAATCGGCGACCAAAAGCATCACCAATATCCATAAGCCATTGAACCAAGGATTGTTGAGTTCGAACAGCCACTTCAGATAAAACCCAACCAAGGCCAACTGCACGCTCATCCGTAAAACGCTAATGCCGATATCTCGGCTCAGCAGCAAGCCAAGCATTCGCAACAATAACCAAGGCAGTAGACAAAGGCCATACAGCAGCGCCATTCGCGGCAATTCGATATCAAGCGTTTCCATGTATTCTTTCCCGAACCAAGCGGCCCGCTTCCAGTTCTAAAATACGATCGCAGCGCGCCAGCCACTCAGTATCGTGAGCGACCGAAAGCACCGTCAATTGAGGGTCGGAAAACACATCGAATACAGCTTGTTTGCTTTCCGCATCCAATGCACTGGTAATCTCATCCAACAAATACAAGCTTTTACCTAATAGCAGCCCTCGCGCCAATGCAATCCGTTGTTTTTCACCACCGGAAATTCGGCTACATTTTCGCTTTAAAATATCGACCGACAGATGCAAGCGATTCAATACTTCAACCAGCCGAGCATCCGGAGGCCTTTGATTCCGATGGGTTTTAAACTGAAAAGGCAATAATAAAGCTTCGCGTACGGTCTCGGCGCCAAGTATGGGCTCTTGGCCGATATAGGCCGTCGCACTTCGGATCATATGGACCGATGCAGGAGTCAACTGCATCTGCTGAAAATAGACGCCCCCGGAGGCGACGGCATGAAGCCCGATAAATGCTCTCAACACGCTACTCTTGCCGGAACCCGACTTACCGCATAAAACTGCTTTTTCGCCGGGGAACAGGGCAAAACTAATATTGGATAGGATGGTTTTTTCACGAACCGCTACCGATACTTGATCGAATCGAATGATTGGATTCATTAAGTTAATGGTTTAAAAGAACATACGCCCGAACTCACTACTTGCCCTATTCACTATTCACTGCTAACTATTCTCTACTCAATACTCAGTCAACCAATAAAACTGGCACGGCTGAATGACCAGTTGCTGGTCGAATTCAGTCGGACGCTTGCCGGTGTATAAATCGCTGATTTGTCCGTAAATGCCAAACCCCGCCGTATTAAATTTTTCCATCTTGATACGCTGCGCTTGTTCGCTGAAATTACAAATCACCAGCACTTGCTCCGAAGGACGATTATGATCGTAACGGATAAACGAAAAAATATGCGGGTTTTCGCACTCGATCAACTGCCGATTATTGAAGTCGGCAAAAGCCGTGGTTTCCTTGCGAATCGCAATCATTTTTTTCAATGCGTTAAATACGGCATGCTCGACCGTACCTTGTTTTTTACGTTGCTCGGCCCGTTCCCAATCGATCTTGGGCCGGTGAATCCAGCGGCTGTCATTGACCTTATCGGGTTGATCGAGATAACTGTGATCATTGAAGGTGGCGATCTCATCGCCGTAATACAGAAGCGGAAGGCCGCCGAATGAAAATATCACGCTATGCATTAATATGATTTTGTTCAGCGCGATATCGATCGCATGCTCGTCGTCGGACTGAAGCGCCGTCTCAAGGCCGGCCAGCGAAGCCAGCGACCCGGCAATCCGCGCATCGCCGGTTTTGTCGTTACGCATGAACGGCACGCCGCTCGCGATCGAGTCCTCATAAACCCCTGTATAGAAATCGACCAGAAAGCGACGATGTGCGACTGGATCATAACCGACATGCCGCACATCGTTATCATCGAAACCTAGGCCGATATCGTCATGGCAACGCACATAATTCAACCAAGTCGCTCGCTCCAATTTATCGGGCAGGCTTTTCAAACCCTGATACAGTAATTTGCTATTGCGCGTCGCCAACGCATCCCAAAGCAAGGCCATCAGCGTCGCGTTATAGGCGATTTCACACTCTTTCGCGATAATCGCGTCCTCGCCGAAATATTTAGTAATCTCGACCGGCGCGACGATCGCCTCAGCAATAAACAAGGATCCCGGCGCGGTTACTTGGCAACAGTCTTTCATCAACTGCAGCAACAGATGCGCTTCGCGTTCGTTTTGACAGGTCGTGCCCATCTTCTTCCATAAAAAAGCAACCGCATCGAGCCGGATAATATCCGCGCCTTGATTGATCCAAAAAAGAATCACGTCGAGCATTTCGATGAATACCGAAGGGTTACTGTAGTTGAGATCCCATTGATAATCATTGAAGACCGTCATCACCCATTTCTGCAGGGTTTCGTCCCAGGTAAAATTTCCCGGAGCGGTTTCCGGAAAAATTTCGGGCATGCTTTGTTCGAACATATCGGGAATTTCACGATTATCGAAGATGTAATAATAATCCTGATATTTTTGCTCTCCTGCCTTCGCCCGCTTCGCCCATTCATGCTCGTCCGAGGTATGATTCAATACAACGTCCAAGGTCAACAGAATATCGCGTTTTCTGAACTCGCTTGAAACCCTCTGTAAATCTTCTAATTTGCCGACACGGCTATCGATCTGCCGAAAATTACTGACCGCATAACCGCCGTCGCTGCGTCCGGTCGGACACTCGAGAATCGGCATGATGTGCACCAAATTGACGCCGAGCTCTTGAAAATAAGAGGTATTATCCGCCACGCCGGCCAAGTCGTCGGCAAACCCGGCACTGTACAAAGCCATACCGACCCATTTTTGATTCAAAAACCAGTTATGATCGTTTTCCCGCGCGATATCGAGTTTCTCCAACTCTTCCGGCCGCTGAATATATTGCCGGGCCAAGGTTTCGACCAACTTGAGCATTTGCTCCTTGAAGTCGTCGCGGCGGCCGTATAGATGATGAAACAGATTATGAATCGCATAAAAATTCGCACCGAGACGCGTATAAAAATGCCGTAAATCCTGCCTGCGGATTTCCGGCTTGAGATCATCTAAAATTTCATTTAATAAGGAATGCGAAATCTGTTCGTACATGGTTAGGATGCGGAGAAAATGTAAAGTTTCGTAAACCGGTAGCGCTAAGGCTCTGCACGGTAACGACTAAAGAATATACCCATCGTGGATCAAAATCCGGCACCGGGGTACCCGTCAAAGGACGCCGTGAATACATCCCTGTAGGCTCTATGCCAGCTCCATGCTGGCAAAGCCTTTGTCGCACACCCCGGTGCCTCCTCAGGCACTGCCGAAATTTGAAGTGCGAAAGGTATAGATAGCTTAGTCTAGATCCCAAGCTGCTATGAACGGTTCATAAAATACAGGATCGCTGACCGTCGCACCTCTTTGCCCGACCAAGGCGGAAGCAAACGCTTGCGCTCGCTCCATCGTGATTTGCAGCGGCCAATCGAGATTGAGACCGAGTAGCATCACCGAAGCGAACGCATCACCGGCACCGACCGTATCGATGACTTGGGCGATTTCGCCCGGCGTAACCCGGCACGACTCACCATGACGATCAGTCGCAAACGCGCCTTGCTTGCCGCTCGTGACGATCAATCCTTGTAATCGGTAGAGCTCGACAAAGCGCCGCATATCGGCCTTAAGATCGCCGGAAACCGGATAAAGCGCCGCCAACTCATGATGATTCAGCTTGACCCAATCGGCTTGACCGAGCCATTCAAGCACTTGGTCTTTTTGCCACCAAGGTTCACGCAAATTGACATCCATGAAGATACGCCCCTTGTGTGCGTCTTTAAGAACGTCCAAAGCCGTCCTTGAAACCGGCTGACGCAAGGACAGCGTGCCGTGATAAAGCAAACCGGGACGCTCCGTATCTTGAAGCTCGGCTTCATTAATATAATCGTAGGCTTGTTCCGGCACGATCGTATAGGCGGGCTCGCCCTGCTCGATGACGATATCGACAACACCGGTAGGATGCCGGCTATCCCTTTGCAAACCCGACATATCCATGCCCCACTTATGCATCGCGGCAATGACCGAGTCTCCGGTCGCATCCTGACCGACTCGACTGATAAAATGCGGTTCTTGCCGGAAGGCCTGCAAATGCCAGGCGACATTGAACGGCGCGCCGCCGAGTACCCGGCTGCCATCGGGAAAATGATCGAACAAAACCTCGCCGAAAATAGTGATCGGATTTTTATTCATCGCCAATAATCCAGTGTTTGATTTCGGGTAAATAATGCACAACGCCTTCTAAAATACCGGCACTGTAATTGCCATTCATTCCGAGAAAACCGCCTTCAGCCAAATACAAGGACTGCTCGGTCGATTGCTCCCGAGCCAACTGCAGCGCCTGCTTGCGTATCTCGTCGGTCGCATTGGCGACCAATACCGAGTTAATCGGGCTGGTCAACACCGGCAGATCGTTACCGCTATCGCCGGCGAAAACCGTGTCATCCAAACAAAAGCCGAGCTGCTTCATTAAAAACTCGACTGCATGAAACTTAGTCGCGCAAGCCGGTAAAACATCCAGCAACCCAGTATGTGTGGTTTCGTCGACACTGTAAATGAGCTCTGCCCGAATCGAGTGCGACGCCAAGCGTTTTCTCATTTCAGTCAACAAAGGCTTCGGATCGATTGCTGCCGATACATAATAACTGAGCTTGAAACGATTTTGCTTCGCGCCTTCCTGTAGCGTTAATTCGGACAATTCGCTGAACAAACGATGCATCTCGGCATGTTCGCGTCCGGCCCAATCCGGTTCGATTTCATGACTCCATTGCGACCACTCTTGCCATTCATGATCGACGACTTGATAAATCGTCGTTCCTACATCGCCGATCACGTAATCCGGCAACGGCAAATCGTATTCGGCTATCGCTTGCTGGACTAAGGCCTGATGCCTACCGGTCACATATGCCAGCGTGGACCCGGAATGCCGCGCCAAGGCCTTGAAATAAACCCTCGCCATCGCCGATTCCGGCACATTGCCGTTCGGCAATAAGGTTCGATCAAGGTCGGTACAAAGCAAAAGCCGATCGGTCATAATTCTGCTCTCAGTCGCTTAAAAATCATAATGTTCTATTGCCTCGATGATACCGAGCGCAAAGGGTTGCGCCGCAAAATAAATCCTCTCGGGCTCGCGTAAACCCGACAATTCCTCGCGATGCCGATTAGCGACGACAACCGCTAAGGTATTACCCTGCATCATGTCTTCATCGGCGCCGGAACCGCCGGCGACTAGAATACGCTCCAACGGCAGATTCCACTGCTGGGCGAAATAACGCAAGGCCAAACCTTTCGATGCACGCACCGGAACGATGTCGAAAAATTGCCCGAAGGATATATACACATTGACCGCCTGCTCCTCCTGACGCAACAATGTCTGAATTTCTTCTACCGTCGGTGCCTGCTCGGCATCGTAATGATAGGAAATCTTGAATCGGCTTTGCTCGCTTTTGGGCTGTAAAGTCAAACCGGGCAATTCCCCGATAATGCGGCGTATGGCCTTGCTATTCCAGTGATAATCGATATGTCTTGCCCAAGCGCTGTCCGGCGTCATTTGCGGCGAATAGACAATTTCGGTTCCCAAGCTGGTGATTAATACATCCGGTACCGGCAGGCCGTTTCTCTTTAAAATAGTCATCGCCGAATCGAGTCTGCGGCCGGTCGCGACACCGAAAAAAACTTTTTTTCGATTCTCGGCCAAATAAGCGGCAAACGCTTTCAAACCCTCGGCGCTGCCCAATAAACTTTGATCGATATCGGAAAAAACGGCTCGATCGCGATAGCTCAAATCGCCTCGCACGCGCGCCACTTTCGGGAACTCCGGATGATGCTCCAATAATGGCTGTATCGTCTCAAGATACTTTTGTGCATGCGTATTCCAGGAATAGCGTTTCCGAACATTTTTAAGGCCTTTTTCGGAAAATTTTTCCCATTTTTTCGGGCTGCTTAAAATTTCCAGCAACGCATTCGCTATCGCACTGCTATCTAGCGGATCGACGAGAATACCGTTATGGCAAGCACCGATAATATCGACCGGGCCGCCGTTTTCGGTCGCAACCAGCGGCAATCCGCATGCGGCCGCCTCGAGTAAAGTTAAACCGAACGGCTCGGTCAATGCCGGATTGACGAACACGCCTTTCGATTGCGCGGCCAAGCGATAAATATCCGGAACATCCTCCTGTTTGTGGTGCTTAGGGATCGCAATATGGCCGTATAAATCATAGTAATCGACCAATAATAGAATTTCGGTCAACACCGCTTGCGCGCCTTCGTCCATTTCCCGGATATCGTCGCGATTGCCGGCTACGATCACTAAATTCGCTAATTTCTGTAATTCGAGAGACTCGCCGTAAGCATGAACTAACGAAACTATGTTCTTGCGTTCGTCAGGACGCGACAAAGCCAGAATCATCGGTTTTTTAGGATTATTCAAAAAAGGCTCCAGCGATTTGCCAAAGGCTATTTTTACCTTGTTTTCAGGAGGATGAAACTGCTCCAGATCGGTTCCCGGCGGAATCACGACCATGCGTTCCGGCTGATAATAGTCGTAGAGCTCGTATTGTTCGGCAATCTCGTTGCGGGTACTTGTCACGACCAATTCGGCATTGGCCAGCACATCCTCTTCGGAGCTGATTCTTTTGGAAATATGATAACGCTGCTCGATCAAATCATTCGGTAAGCCCATAGCAAGTAAACGACCGAGCTTGTCTCTGCCCAGTGAATGCCCGGTATGCACCAATGGGATACCGGTCAAAAGCGACAACCGCACGCCCACATAGCCGGCGTCGGCATAATGACTATGAATCACATCCGGCATGCGCGGCTGCTGCCGTAACCACTCCAACAAATTGTCGGCGAAAATATCGAGATAATCCCAAAGCTCCTCTTTCTTGATATAGCCTTCGGGGCCGGCCGGAATCCGGACGATTTGCGCGTTTTTATCCAGCGGCTCAAGCGCTTCGCGGTAATCTGCACCAACCTCGGGATCGTCGACCAATCGCGTTGCTAAATCAACCCGACCTACCGAAGGTTGGCACGCTAAAGCCCTCGCTAAATCCACGACATACTTGGTCTGACCTCCGGTATCGGCATCGCGTCCCAGTTCTAAATCTCGTCCGCGTATCAGGCCGTGAACACTGATCAAAAGAATATAATGCGAAACCTTCTTGCTCGTCATGATCGAACTCATTTCAGCTGGAGATAAATTGTATTCTCTCATTCACGAACAACTATCTCAAGTGACACTAACTTGCGGCATCCACCGGATCACCTTGAACCCTTTGCTCATTATCCTAGAAAAAGCATTTCCCCATAACGGTCGTGTAGGCTTGGTATCGCCCCGGCAAATGAAAGTGCGAGGGTTGCTGAGGGTATGGTCACTCGCCCGACAGGACGACCCGGTGCCGAATTTTGATCTACGATGGGTATAACCATTTTTGATCATGAAGGGAGTAGCAAAGCAAGTATAAACCTATGAAAATACTATGTTATTATTAAATACCATACTTAACGAAAGGCTTTTCTGTGCTACAATCCTCGACTCCTAAAAACAATTAAAAGGTTTTATTATGCAATTCACTAAATTTTCAACTTTTACGCTCCTATTTTTTGCTTTTTCCGTGAATGCCGATGTTCAGTTAACCCAAGCCGATCTAATCGGCACCTGGCAAATCGATAAGGAATCGGTCGACCGCGAAGGCACCAAATCCAGAAGCTTGAATACTACTTGGTCGTTCAGGGAAGACGGCACTATGGAAGGAAAGTCTCAAGAATCGGACGTTCACGCCCGGATCGATACACTGCGCGCAGTATTGAACTATTCGGTCGAAGACGGCAAATTGGTTAAACAAGCCGCGCCGGGCCGCTCTAGAATGGAAACTTGCACCGCAATTGAAAAAGAAAACGACAAAATGATTCTTAAATGCCGATCGAATTATTTTTTCATGACCAAAAAATAACACGCAGGCAATCAAGTTACGTTGTATATCTATCTCATCAAATTTCGGTATAGCGTATGGGGCTTCGGGGTGTTCAGTCGATTTTTGCTCCTGCAAAATCGACATTCACCCAGCTCCGAAATTAGAATGGTAAAGATTATGTATATGCGCTACGCGCAATGATTTACTTTGTTAAATTTAAAACGATATCGGTTAAGAAAGTCATGCAGAACAATTTTCAAAAGAAAACAAACCATCCCATTCCTGGTCCAGTCGAAGCAGTGCATCGTTAAGAGAACAGGGCTTTATCAAATGATCGGGAGTCTCTTCGATCAAGCCCGCTTCGCTCAATTTGCGTATGCCATCACTCATCTCGAAATCGACTTCGACGCCATAGAGCTTCTGCAAATGATCTTCGATCAACCTATCCAACTGATGCGCCGAACAGCCCTGATGCTGTTTGTGCAATAATAATCCATAAGCGAGTATGGCTTCTTTGCATTCCTCTTCCTCTGCCATTTCGATCAGATTGGACAAAACACCCAAATTGTTGTCGAGATTATGAAAATACAGGCTTTTGGCTAGCACGGAAAGATAGCGGTTACGGCTTGACAACACTTTTCCGGCTTGCCTCCACATCAACCCCATGAAGCTGGCAACCGCCAACAGGATCGCAGCAGGATGCGCGGCTCGCGCCAATTTCGACACGACAGTAAAAATTCCGCCTATGACACCTCCCCCACCGCCAACTCCTATCTTAAACTTATCGAGCCGTCGCATTTCCACGCGGGTATTCGGAAACAACATTTCCAAATCGGCCCGTGGAATGTCTTTGAACAACTTGAGATAGATAACCGAATTATCTCCCTCTTGAGACATTTGCATCTGAAATAGCTGACGCCATTTATCGAGCACAAAGGCTTTGGGATCAGAGAAAAACGACGTAGTTCCCTCTGTTTTCTTTGCCGGTTTCAGTTTTAGCACCAAAAATAATCTTCGATAAATTGGAATTTCGATTGTTTCGGGCGTTAAAAAAAATGTCCGCCAAGAGCGTTTTTGCTCGGTCCGGCTAGCCCATCCCCGATAGTACAAATGTATTTCATCGAAATCGTCGAAATCGATGGATAAATCCAAACCGTAAGGCGAAGTTTCAGATAATGCCTGATTCAGTTCTTCTTGACCAATTGGCCTGTAGTTGGCCTTGGTGATGATACCCTTGATCTCCTCGATCAAAGTGTTTTGCATGACTTGCAATGCTTCGTTTGAATGCGTTTGCAACAACAATGTCGTGCAATCGGGACTGAACGGTAAATAATTGTGTTTCAGACTTTGCAATTTTGTAAAAAAATGGGCGTGATAAAGCGCAAGAAAAATTTTACAAAACTGTTTGAACAGTCGCTTTTCTTCCTCCGGCAAATCCAACTCGGTCAATAATCCCGCGATTAAATCATTTATATCCACCGGAATGAAATGCTCTAGCATACTCTCTTGATCAAAGCTCATCTCTTTATCTAACATCCTCGCTTCTCCTGTAATAAAGCCTGCGAAAGAATACTGCTTAATGGCCAATTAAACTGAGCCAAAAATGGCCAACAATTTTAAGCCACTTTTTCAGACTTTATTTGTACGAATAAATCTGACAGAGTCCCTGAGTTTTTTTAGGGAGCTTCATGAAGGAGTGGCTGCGACTACGACTTCCCTTGCCCGGACACTCGGCTTCGGCAAGTTGAAGCATCTTGCTAATCAGGATTAATGCTAGCAGATTGTTAAGCGCCCGCTTCCGGCGCTACTCTTTTTTGAACGAAAAAACTTCTAGTTTTTAAGAAATTCGAGCTGTGATTTGACGAGGATACCGGCACAGCAGGGTCTGCCGCCAAAACCCATGGAAGAGTGTTTGATTAACGATTCGCCGGAAATAGCGCATATTCAGGACTTATTAGTCGTGTCCGGCTCTTTGGGCGGAACCGGGTCATAGCCGTGACTGCCCCACGGATGACATCGACCAAGTCTTTTTAACGTCAGCCACAAGCCTTTAAATGGACCATGTCGAGTGATCGCTTCTATCGCATATTCGGAACAGGTAGGCTGATACCGGCACGAAGGCGGCAAAAGAGGAGAAATGACAAGCCGGTAAAAACGGACTATTCCAAGCAACAAAGATTGCACCCCTTTAGTCAACATCGTCAAATTCTCCAAAAATCAAAACAAATTGCGCTTAAGCATAACCCAGCGCCAAACATACTTCTTTCTTACTTACTTACTTACTTAGGAACAAGCATGAAATAACGTCGACAACTTTGGAAGGGTGTTCGGTGGCTCGATTGACAGGTGTCGGCGGCAGGGCAGATTTTTGCTCCTGAAAATCTGCATTCACGCCATCCATGGCGTTTGCAGATTTTTGCTCCTCGGCAATTGCTGAGTTACAAGGATGTAACGAATGCAGAAAATGCAGGAGCATTTTTCTGCCCTGCATCGCCTAAAACGCCTACTGTTGGAGCCCTAATACACGCCATTCATAGCAATCAGATTCCGCCGTCAAGCCTACATAGACGTATTCACCCAGCACCTAAATTCCATAGCCCATTGGCCATGGTTAACTATTTTGGCTAATTTAGGTGCTGGGTTCACGGCGTCCTTTCAAGCGAGTCACCGAACCGCAGCAAAGCCTAACACTAATAGAAGTTATTTCCTGATTAGCAAGTTTCTCCAGCTAAAGCCCAAAGATCAGCATATCTTTAGTAGGGCGGAGTCCGCAAGCCATGCGCGTCAAGCTAAAAGCGGCCAACCCACATCACGCTCCAGCCTGGGAAAGACACACCGGAAGCTCCAGCTTCCTGAGACCGACACAACTTCCGCGCATTCTCAACCACCCCCGACTCGCTCGTTCAATCTTTCTTGATTATCGGGAAGCTAGAGCTTCCTGAACAGGTTACCCAAGCTGGAGCTTGGGTAACAGCATAAAATCAAAACAAATTGCGCTTAAGCATAACCCAGCGCCAAACATACTTCTTTCTTACTTACTGAAAAAGAGCACCTACGATTTATACCTTTCGCGCTTCAAATTTCGGCAGTGCCGGAGGAGGCCTCGGGTGCTCGATAAAGGCTTTGCCAGCATGGAGCTGGCATAGAGCCTACATGGACGTATTTACCCAGCACCTAAATTCCATAGCCCATTGGCCATGGTTAATTTTCTTGGATAATTTAGGTGCTGGGTTTACGGCGTCCTTTAACGGGCACCCCGAGGTCGAATTTTCATCTACGATGAGTATATTGATATTTGAAAACGCTCCGCTTGAGTAACTTTTAGAAAATTTATCGTTTACTGTACCCTCAGCCTTAATTCAAACTTTGGCTGGCCAAATAATCCTCATAATTGCCGTTAAAATCGACGATACCCTGCGGAGTCAATTCAATGATCCGGGTTGCCAATGAGGACACGAATTCCCGGTCATGGCTGACGAAAACCAGTGTTCCGGGGTAGTTTTCCAGCGCGGTATTCAACGATTCTATCGATTCCATATCTAAGTGATTGGTCGGTTCGTCCATGACCATTATATTGTTTTTTTGCAAAATCAATTTGCCGAACAGCATCCGGCCTTTTTCGCCGCCGGACAGCACTTTGACCGATTTGTGAATATCATCCTGCGAAAACAACAAGCGGCCTAAAGTGCCGCGAATAGTTTGATCGTCATCGCCGGGCTGCCGCCATTGGCCCATCCATTCCGTCAACGTAATGTCTTCGGCAAAGTCACCGGCATGGTCTTGCGCATAATAACCGACGCTGGAATTTTCCGACCATTTGATCACCCCGTCATCGGCAATCAAATCTCGCACTAGAGTACGAAGCAAGGTGGTTTTACCTATGCCGTTAGGACCGATCACCGCGACGCGTTCACCGACTGAAACCATGAGCTTGAGATCTTTGAACAAGGGGTCGGCGCCATAGCCTTTGCTCAAACCTTCCACTTCCAACGCCAAGCGATGCAGCTTTTTATCTTGATCGAAACGAATGAAGGGATTGACTCGACTAGACGGCTTCACTTCGTCCAGCTTGATTTTTTCTAATTGTCTGGCGCGTGAAGTGGCTTGCTTGGCTTTAGATGCATTGGCCGAAAACCGGCTGACAAAGGTTTGTAATTCGGCAATTTGGGCTTTCTTTTTGGCATTGCCGGCCAACAGACGTTCTCGCACTTCGGTGACCGCGGTCATGTATTCGTCGTAATTCCCCGGATAAATACGCAGTTCGCCGTAATCCAAATCCGCCATGTGAGTACAGACGCTATTCAAAAAATGGCGGTCATGCGAAATGATAATCATCGTCGAGTCGCGCTCGTTCAAAATATTTTCCAGCCAGCGAATCGTGTTGATATCAAGGTTATTAGTCGGCTCATCCAACAGTAGAATATCGGGATCGGCAAATAAGGCTTGCGCTAACAAGACGCGCAATTTCCAGCCGGGCGCCACGGCACTCATCAAGCCGGCATGCTGTTCCTGAGGAATATCCAAGCCTAGCAGCAATTCGCCGGCACGGGATTCGGCGGTATACCCGTCCAGTTCCGCGAATTCTACTTCCAGCTCGGCAACTTGCATTCCTTCTTCTTCACTCATTTCCGGCAGCGAATAAATGCGGTCGCGCTCCTGTTTAACGCGCCATAGCTCTTCATGGCCCATGATGACGGCATCCAGTACCGTAAATGTCTCGAACGCAAATTGATCCTGCCGCAAATTGCCCAAACGCTCATTCGGACCGATACTGACGTTACCGGCGGAAGGTTCTAATTCGCCGCTTAGAATTTTCATGAGAGTCGATTTACCGCAACCGTTAGCGCCGATCAGGCCGTAACGGTTGCCCTCACCGAATTTGACGGAAATATTTTCAAACAGGGGTTTTGCCCCGAATTGCATGGTGATATTAGCTGTTGAAATCAAGATTTTGTCCGGATGTATATGTGTTGTAAAAAACCGCCCATTTTAACCGGTTTAGCAGGGTAAAAGAGAGTAAATTAAAAACTACACCCATCCGAGCGAAAAAACGTCTAGTTTTCAAAAAGAGCCGATCGGCTTGGAATAACGAGGTTGCCCATAAGCGCCAACTTAAGAAAGGAACGCGTCATTCCGCTAGGGATTCACTCCGGGCTATCCTGCCCGGAGCCCTTCGGGTAAATGCAAATCCGTTCCATACGGATTTGTGGCGGATTCCAGTGCCACCGAGACTCTGCGTAGCTTCACATCCATATAACCTGGATATCGACAACCCAACCGAGATGACGAATAAAGCCATAAACGCATCATAGAATAGGCACCAAATTGGGCTTATGCCCATCCCTCTCATGGTGTCAAATAGAAGGTGGAGTAGCAGCAATACTCATTTTAAAACCCTACCCGGAGCTAGGAATTATGCCGTTGAGTCCTTTCAGCATAAACTGCATCAAATGATCCCAGTCGTTGAAAGGAAAATACTGCATTAAAGCGCGAAGATGTTCAAAAAAAGTCCGGCGCGAGGGCGGTAAGCCGCCCACGGTTCGGTAATAGGTATCGACTCAATCCAGCGTGGTATGAAGCAAATAGGCGAGCGGCACTAGCGTGGCCATCAAATTCGCCAAATGTTGTTGACCGTGGCCGAAGTTATGGTCGAAATGATAGCCGTGGTTCTTGAGCACGTTATTGTTTTCGTTTTCAATTTTTCCAACGGCACCGGCCTGAAGCCGCGATATCAATGACCGTTTCATCGTCGATGGCATGGGTTGTCACCCAAGCATTGCGGTAAAGCTGTTTCCCGTCCTCGGTGGTTTCTTTCAATTCGCACCAATTAAGCATCAGGGCATCATCGCTGTTGCGTAATGGTAGATGGTGCATGTAGCGATAACGCTGGGTGATAGTGTGAGTACCGTTCCAGCGTTTGTGTGCCACGACCCGCACCTGGCCGGTATGCTCAAAATCGGCGAGCCAGTCGTATAACGCGGGATGGGAATCCGGTTTGCAGACCAGCAGGAGATGAAAACCCTGCGCGATGGCCCTTTGGCAAAAGTCTTGATGACAATACAGATCAGATCGTCGCCGAGCAACATCGCGCCCCATGACGAATAGCTTGCGCCCCAAGCGTCCAACCAACGCTTGGCCGCCGCCAGTTCGCAGTCTTGCTTTTCCTGGCCATCTTGCGGGTGGACGAACTCGGGGGGCGAGGGCACAACTTGGGGTTGTTCGGGCGCCACAATCACCGGTGTTACGGCAGTATGCCGATGCAGTGTCTTGCCGTTTTTTAGAGTTTGCCGTGTGCAATGCGGGCAGGAAAGTTTCTCCGAGGCAAAAAAGTCGGTGCCGTCAAGTGCGATGAGCAGCGTATTGCCGGTTCGGCGATACGGATTTAAATAACCGTTCTGATGCAGCCCCTCGCTAATTTCCGCGAACACCGGATAGACCGTTTGTGGCGGGATCGGGTCGAGAATGTTCCGGACTTGATTCATGCTGGGGATTTGGTGCACGCCAAACAACGATTGCGCATTATTTTTTCCATAGGTTTTTTGCATGCGCACTTGGTAATCTAAAAACGAGGGGCTTTGGGTGAAAAACACGGAAAAAGCGCTTAACGCAGCATCTTCGACGGCATATTTCAGGTTGTTGCTGGTGGCCGTTTTTCGGCTGTCCGGTAGTGTGCTAAATGCGGCGCGGGTTTGGTCAATCAATGAGCGCGCTGTAAAGGGTACCGGTTTCGTTGAAGGCTGAAAGGGGCTGGCTATAAGCTTCCGTGCAGGTTGAAAATTCAAACATTATAGAGAATAAGGTTTTAAATTGAGAATTGCTGACTATATACGGCAAGAGTGACATCTTCTTGTTTTATCGTGACAAGACGATCTAGCGTGTCATAGTCATAGTTTACGATGAAGCCATCGGGGTAGGTTAACCGGGTTCAATTGTCATTACCGTCATATCCGTATTGCACCGTTTTGCCTGATGGATTGATGGATTTTATCAAGCGTCCAAGGCTGTCGCGCTCATAGAGCCAGTTGCGGTTATTTTCACTAACTTTGGTTTTTATCCCGCTGAGATCATATTCACTCTCAACTGGAGCCCCGTCAGGACGGATTTTCTCGACGAGCCTATCAAGCCCATCGTATGCGTAAGAAAACCATTGCCCGTCCCGCGTCCTACGTTGTGAGTATTCAGTCCCACGGCCATTCTCGTTCATATGCTCTGTGTGGGAATGCCTGAGTACCGCTCCAGCGGTACGAGACGCTAGAGCGTCTCGGGCTGCATTCCCACGCTGGAGCGCTCATCGTTATACATAAGTCAAAAATTACTGTTTTGCAATCTTAGCTAATGAGGCTTCGATACCATTTTTTGTCGCCCAACGTTCCCGACTGTCCCTCACCTAGCGTTAGGTGAGGGACGATCTGGGGATCGCTCCCACAGAGCATCCGCCCCCTTGTGGGAGCGACGCCTTCGTCGCGATTTCGAAGCCACTGAAGTTCAATATCCGCCAGATTTATCAAACAGCACCGTTTCCAGGTATACGACGAACTGTGTTTAGCAAATTTACCGATACTTGTGAATAACGGCGAGCGCTGGAGCGGGGGAATGATTGGGGGTGTGAATAATTACACAACGCAAGCCACAACACAGGAATAAAGGCATGCGTGAAGGCACCCTCGGTAAACAAGCGCCGTAAAAAATTAGGTATCTTGAACGCCACGAAAAACGCATCGGTAGCCGCATCGACACCAAACAGCCTGGCAATCAGCATATCCCTAACGAAACCCAAAATACACGAAAGCATCGTCATAATACTGACGATCAATGCTGCTTTAAAAATCTCCCGGCCGAAAACAACTATTTCCCGCATGATTAAAAATTGACAATAGTAGTACTACGCAACATAATATGCGGTCTTATTAACTCACCCTTTACGAATCGATATACTATGGCTAACACAGCACAAGCAAAGAAGCGGGCGCGACAAGCGGAAAAAAGCCGCATTCGTAACGCCGGACAACGCAGCAATCTGCGTACCTTCATCAAAAAAGTTCTGGCTGCGGTCAACGCAGGCGACAAAGAAAAAGCGCAAGCCGCTTTTCAAACTGCGGTTCCCATAATTGATTCCGCAGCCAACAAAGGACTAATACATAAAAACAAAGCCGCACGCAGCAAAAGCAGATTAAACGCTAAAATTCGCGGCCTTGCTTAATCGATAAAAAAGCCGAAAGCAAAACGTCCTTCGGCTTTTTACCCTTCCATCTTACATTACCACCATATTGTCACGATGAATTAATTCCTCATCGTCAGCATACCCGAGAATACGCTCGAATTCCGAACTCGGCTTTCCGACAACTTTTCTCACATCTTCCGCACTATAATTAATTAAGCCTCGCGCAACCTCCATCCCTTGAGCGCTCACGCAAGAAACCAATTCGCCGCGCTGAAACCCGCCGATTACGCTTATTACCCCTACCGCCAATAAACTTTTACCGGCATCCCTTAAAACCCTCACCGCACCGTCATCCAATTCCAGACGCCCCTTAACCTGCAACTGCCCGGCCAACCAACGCTTTCTCGCCAATAACGGTCCAATACTCGGCACCATATAGGTACCAATCGATTTACCCGCAACAACTTCAGCAATTACATTCTCCACGACACCGGCCGCAATCACAGTGGCTGCACCGGAACGCGAAGCCAATCTTGCCGCACGCACTTTGGTATACATCCCTCCTCGACCAAGCCCGCTACGACTATCGCCAGCCATAACATCGAGACTCGCATCATTTACATTGATTTCCGAAACCAAACGCGCAGCAGGATCGACGCCGGGATCTGCAGTAAACAACCCCTGCTGATCGGTTAAAATAATCAACAACTCGGCTTCAATTAGGTTCGCCACCAAAGCACCCAATGTATCGTTATCGCCGAAACGAATTTCTTCGGTCGCCACCGCATCGTTTTCATTAATGACAGGCACGACACCGAATTTAAGCAGCGCCAACAACGTGCTTCTCGCATTTAAATAACGCCGCCGATCCGACAAGTCATCATGCGTCAACAAAACCTGCGCGGCATGCAATCCGTGTTGCTGAAAATTATTTTCAAAAACACGAACCAACCCCATTTGCCCCACCGAAGCCGCTGCCTGCAATTCATGCAATGTTTTCGGACGAATCCTCAAGCCTAAACGAGCCATACCCTCGGCTACCGCCCCCGAAGACACCAAAATTACTTCAATGCCGCGCGCACGCAAACTTGCCATTTGCTCAACCCAAGCCGCAATTGCCTCCTTGTTGAGACCTCTCCCACCAGCGGTCAATAAAGAACTACCGATTTTGACCACTACCCTTTTCGTTTTAGCAAAATCACTTCTGCTCACTGTCGCTCCGCCGCCGCTCTTCCAAAAAACTCATGATCGCGAACATCAATTCACGCGTTCCTTCACCCCGCAAAGCCGAAACCTTGAACACGGGTCCCTGCCACTCCAATTCGTCAACAATAGCCTGGCAATGCTGCTCCACCGAATCGGACTCAAGCCTATCGATTTTATTCAGCACCAACCAACGCGGCTTATCGGCCAAATCATCACTCCACGACTTAACTTCTTGAATGATCTTACGCGCTGAAGAGACTGGCGAATCCATCGACTCATAAGGCATCACATCGATCAAATGCAGCAACAACCCGGTGCGCGACAAGTGCTTTAAAAACTGCAAGCCCAACCCGGCACCTTCGGCCGCACCCTCGATCACACCGGGAATATCGGCGATAACGAAACTGCGCAAATCATCGACCCTAACCACACCCAAATTCGGTTGCAAGGTCGTAAACGGATAATCGGCGACTTTCGGACGAGCCGACGACACCGCCCGTATCAGACTTGATTTACCGGCATTGGGCAAGCCCAAAAGCCCGACATCGGCAATCAGAGTCAATTCCAGCTTGAGCATCCGATGCTCGCCTGGCGTCCCTTTCGTCGCCTGCATCGGCGTACGATTAATGCTACTCTTGAACCGTGTATTTCCCAGACCATGAAAACCGCCTTGCGCGACCAGTAACCGCTCACCCGCCTTGACCAACTCACCCAAAACCTCACCGGTTTCAGCCTCAGTCACCAAGGTTCCGGGCGGCACAGGCACCAAGCAATCCTCTCCTTTCTTACCGGTACAATTGCGAGCCATACCGTTTTGCCCACGCTGAGCCCTATGCACCGACTGGTAACGAAAATCCACCAAGGTATTGACGTTTTCGGTAGCTACCAAATAGACACTACCACCATCACCACCATCACCACCATCCGGCCCACCTTTCGGAATATATTTTTCACGGCGAAAACCGACGGCGCCATTACCGCCATCGCCGGCCTCAACCCGAATCACCGCCTCATCAACAAATTTCATCGCTTACACGCCGCATCTTCATCCGTTCACAAACAAAAAAGCCCCACCTTGAAGGGCGAGGCTTTTCATCAAACACTGCTTGCCGCGAATGCGGCGCAAGGTCTTATGCAGCAACAATACTGACAAACTTGCGTTTATTAGGCCCTTTGACCTGAAAAACGATTTTGCCCTCTGCCGTTGCAAATAGAGTATGATCTCTACCGCAGCTAACATTATCGCCCGCATGAAATTTAGTGCCGCGCTGACGCACGATAATATTTCCCGCCTTCACCACTTGACCGCCAAACATTTTAACACCCAAGCGTTTTGCATTGGAATCGCGACCGTTCCGAGTACTACCACCCGCTTTCTTATGAGCCATTACCTTACTCCCGAAATAATTTAAGCAGAAATACCAGTAATCTGGACTTCTGTGAAATACTGACGATGCCCCATTTGCTTCATATGATGCTTACGTCTTCTGAATTTAATGATTTTGACTTTTTTGTGTCTACCTTGAGACAACACTGTCGCTGTAACCTTGCCGCCTTCGACATAAGGTTGACCGACTTTTACAGCATCACCCGACTGAACCATCAGCACTTTATCGAATTCGACGCTATCGCCTGTTCCCAGCTCAAGTTTTTCTATTTTTAAGGTCGCACCCTCTTCAACCCGGTACTGTTTTCCACCTGTTTGAATTACCGCATACATCCGCGTCAGCTCCATCAAGCAACTATCTGTTAAAAGTAAACAGATAATTATATTTTTAAAAAAAAGTTACGTCAAACTTATATCCAACGAACTATTCGATTTCAACGCATAAAATAACACAACAAAGCTATTGACACCAATATACTTTATTCAATAGCATGGTCAGTTATCTTAGCCTTTACCCGAAAATAATTTTATTAATCGGATTTCACGGGCCGCATACCCGAAACAAACTTTAATTGACATTTTTTGAGCACTCATCGACTCATGACATCCCAAACCAACCTTAGCCCGAATACTAAGCAACATCCGGATTTCAACACCATCAAGGGCCTCACAACAGAGGAAACCAAAGCGGTCGACCAGCTCATTCTCGACGAGTTAAGCTCCGATGTCATTCTTATTAATCAAGTAGGCCATTATATTGTCGGCAACGGCGGCAAGCGCTTGCGCCCGATGTTACTATTATTAGCGGCCAAAGCGCTCGGCCCGATTCACAATCACCACCTCATTTTAGCCGCAGTCATTGAATTCATTCATACCGCAACCTTACTGCATGACGACGTCGTAGACGAATCGGAATTGCGACGCGGCAAGGAATCCGCCAACGCGGTTTGGGGCAATGCCGCCAGCGTTTTAGTAGGCGACTATCTGTATTCAAGCGCTTTTGAAATGATGGTTAGAACCAACAACATGCGCGTGATGGAAATCCTGTCCAAAACCACGACCGCAATTGCCGAAGGCGAGGTATTGCAATTACTCAACTGCAACAATCCGGAGACCACCGAAGCCAAATATCTTGAGGTCATCTCGCGTAAAACCGCCATTTTATTCAGCGCCGCCACACGACTCGGCGCAGTGATTTCGGAAAGCGGCCCGGAAATTGAAGACAACCTTGCACGATACGGCCAACATCTCGGCATAGCTTTTCAATTAATCGACGACGCCCTCGACTACAAAGCCACCAAGGAAGAGCTCGGCAAGAATCTTGGCGACGACCTAGCCGAAGGCAAGCCCACACTACCGTTAATACACGCCATTCAGGTCGGCGCCCCTGAAGAAACGCAAATCATCATCGATGCGATCAAAACCGGCGACCGCGACGCCTTCCAAGAAGTCTATAACGTCGTACAAAAAACCCAAGCCATCGCTTACACCGAACAAAGAGCCCACGAAGAAGCCCAAAAAGCAATCGATGCGCTAACCATTTTACCCGACTCGATCTACAAGACCGCCCTGATTGCTCTCGCCGAATTTTCGGTTCAGCGAAATTATTAACGGTCCACATCCAAACCCGGATTAACGCGGAATTGACCGGCATCCATGCCGTACTTTTTTAACTTTCCGTACACCGCTCTCGGCGTCAATTCCATCGCTGCAGCCACTTTCTTGACATCACCGCGATGCAGGCGTAAAGACACTTGCAAAAAATTGCGCTCCGCATCCGCGACAACGCCTTCCTTGATGTCTCGCCAGTTATCGCCTACCGCGGCCTGAGAGGATAGCTCTAGATCAAGCTGCGTAATTTCGGAACCAGATGAAAACAAAACAGCACGCTCCAACACATTCTCCAACTCTCTGACATTACCAGGCCAATGATAAGCGCGAATCTTTTGCATCACGCCCCGACTAACCGAAAGCACCGTTTTATTATATTTTTCGCCCAGCCTTTTCAAGATAACCTGAACTAAATACGGCAAATCCTCCCCTCTTTGCGTCAATGGCGGAATAGATAACTTCACCACATTCAAGCGATAAAACAAGTCTTTACGAAACAAACCTTGCTCGACACGCTCTTGTAAATCCTGATTTGTCGCGGAAATCAAACGCACATCGACCTCGATGGTTTTTTTACCCCCAACTCGCTCGAGCTCACCCTCTTGCACCACCCTTAGCAGACGAGTTTGTGCGCCCGCAGACAACGAATCCACCTCATCCAGAAACAGCGTACCGCCATCGGCGCGCTCAAAAACACCTTGCTGGATCTCCACCGCCCCGGTAAATGCCCCTTTTTCATGCCCGAACAACGCACTCTCAATTAAAGTATCGGGAATCGCACCGCAATTAATTGCCATGAAAGCTTGACCGCTGCGCCAACTCATCGCATGAATAGCGCGCGCAACCAATTCCTTACCAACCCCGGTTTCTCCTTGAATCAACACCGTCGCAACTGTCGGAGCAATTTTTTCAATCGCCTGCAATATTTTTTGCATTACCGGAGATTTTGCCACTATAACGGGCGGCTGCTTTTTAGTGGGTCTTGGCGATTTCAACCGCCATATTTTTTGCATGCTCTCTTCAATTCGAGAATGCAAATCCGTCATATTACCCGCATCCTCCTCACTATTTCGGTGACCGTATTCAAGCCCAGGACGTCCTTTTGCCTCTTCCTCATTCAGATATACAGACACATCGCAGCCGCCATCCCCACGAGCGATGCTCTTAGCGATTTCCACCTTGGCATAACCGAAGTTTCTGGCCGCAATCCCGCCGAAAACACTAGAGGTCATTCGGCATAATTCCGGAAAATGCGTCACACCCTCCCCAAAAGGACAGCAACTATTTTTAACCCGAATACATTGACTATCAGCCGAGTCCAGAGAAAATCCACCGCCGATTTTATTTTTTAACCCAACAATTAACTCGATATAACTGTCCATATCCAAAGCACCATCAATATTACGCTCTTCTCGATAAGTTTCTTCAAAAAACCTTCCCGCAGTTCGAGCGATGTATTCGATAAGCTCTTCACTATGTGTCTTGCCTTGCTGCTCGGCAGCATGCATCAACTCCAACACAAAAGTCTGTAAAAAAAAAGTCGGCGTTAAATCGGAAAACGAAGTCTCATTCATGCAGCACCCTTGTGAAAATTAATTTCACTAATTGAAACATAATTTCACAAAACACACCACTGGAATAGCTAACCCATTGTTATCAAAATTATTTTTATTATTAAGTTGATTGGCATAAAGAATGCTTTATTGAACGTGCTACCCATAAAAAGAGGATTTAAACCATGAATCAAGACAGACCTCCTTTAGACCCACATCCGCTTAGCGAATATGTTGCGTGGGCCGGCAGTCGAAATCGAGACCCGCTACTGGGCGTATTAAAAGAAAAACTACCAAAAGACCCGAGCCGCGTTCTCGAAATGGCCAGCGGCAGCGGCATGCACATCAATTATTTTGCACCGCATTTCGACCACTTGCATTTTCATCCGTCGGATAAAGACATAGAAGTCTTCAATAACATCAAAAAATTATCCACGGAGCACAACAACGACAACATTGCCGACCCCTCACACCTTGATCTAACCGACCCTGAAACCTGGTTCAACCCCGGCCCCCCGAATAGCTTTTCAGCCATTTTTTGCATAAACATTTTTCAAGTTGCGCCAATAACAATTGCCGATGGTATGATGGAGTGCGCGTCGCATCTTTTAACTGACGAAGGCATTCTGCTGATTTACGGCCCATTTAAAGTCGAAGATTCCTTTACGACCGATAGCAACAAAGAATTTCATGAAACGCTGAGCTCTGCCGGCGTTCCTGAATGGGGCTTAAAAGATGTGGCCGACCTCAGAAAAGCGGCCGAAAGACACGGCATGGAACTAAAAGAACAAATCGATATGCCAGCCAATAACTTTTCTTTAATATTCGGTAAAATTAATTAGACGCATAAGTTACCGCGCGTCACCAACAATAATAATGAGGAGAAACACATGAGCAATGTATTGAATGAAGTTTTACTTGCCAACCGCGAATACGCCAACAGTTTCGACAAAGGCGATCTGCCGATGCCGCCCGGACGTCGTTTCGCAATCCTAACTTGCATGGACGCTCGTCTCGACCCCGCCAAATACGCAGGCCTTTCCGAAGGTGACGCTCACGTCATCCGCAATGCCGGTGGACGCGCCAGTGACGACGCAATCCGTTCGCTAGTCATTTCCTACAAACTCTTGGGCACCCGCGAATGGTTCGTGATCCATCATACCGACTGCGGCATGGAAACCTTCACGAATGAAATTATGGGCGATTTATTATCTAGCAGTCTAAAAACCGCCTCGGTCGATGCCGATGGCTGGCATGACAGTTGCGAAGGCCCCGGTTGCACCGACGGCAAATACATCAATTGGCTGACCATCAAGGATCAGGCGCAAAGCGTGACGGAGGACGTGATGCGCATCAGAAACAATCCGTTGGTACCGTCCGATATTCCGATTTACGGTTATATCTATGATGTTAAAAACGGTAAATTGATAGAAGTTCCCGAAGCGACTGCGGCGGGACGCGCTTAAAGATGCAGAAGCCATGTTCAGCCGTAGTCATTGGGGTAGGTCCGGAACAAGGCCTGGGCGCCACACTCGCCAAATGTTTTTCGTCCAAAGGTTTGCACGTTTTTATTGCAGGACGAAGTGAAGATAAGCTGCTACATGTGGCCAAAACCATTCGCCAACAAGGCGGATCGGCCACCTTAGTCGTCGCCGATGCAACGGTTGAGCACGACATTGAGCATCTTTTCGAAACGATAGCCTTACAAGGCTATCCGCTCGAAATTGCCGCCTACAATGTCGACAGTAATATTCGTAGCCCTCTTTTGGAAACCGAAAACGAAACATTCTCTCGTTTGTGGCAGCAAAATTGTTTGGGTGGATTTTTATTCGGCAAGGAAGCCGTCTCTCTCATGCTCGAACACGGCAAAGGCACGCTGTTTTTTACAGGCGCCACCGCTTCGCTAAGAGCAAAGCCGCCGTTTACCGCTTTCGCTTCCGCCAAAGCCGGACTTAGAGCCTTGGCGCAAGGCATGGCGCGAGAATTCTCACCGCGCGGGATTCATGTCGTGCATACAATTCTCGACGGTGTAATCGATGGAGAACGAGCCAGAACGCAATTCCCCGAGTTTGTCGCACAAAAGGGTCCGGAAGGCTTGATGCAACTCGATGCAATCGCCGACACCTATTGGGCGATGCATCAACAACACCCGAGCGCCTGGACACACGAACTCGACTTGCGACCTTTTAAAGAATCTTTTTGACAGAACGTTATGAACCAGACCGATAAAACTTGGCATTTAAAAGGCGGCTATTTTGAAGCTTGTAACTGCGAAACTGCCTGCCCTTGCATATGGCTGAAACCACCTAGCGAAGGCACCTGTAAATTACTGGTCGCTTGGCATATCGAAACAGGCCATTACCAAGAGGTTTCGCTCGACAATCTTAATGTAGTCCTGGCCTGCTACTCGCCAGGGACGATGATCGAAGGCAACTGGCAAGCCGCGCTCTATATCGACGACCGCGCTGACGACGATCAAGCAAACGCGATTACCGAAATCTTCGGCGGCCGCGCGGGCGGACATCCGCAAATTTTGATGAGTTTAGTGAGTGAAGTGCTCGGCATCGAAAAAACGCCGATACATTATTCGTCCGAAAACAACCAACGCCGTCTGAGCATTCCGGGCATCGCCGAAGCCGAAATCGAAAGCATTCAAGGCATATCCGGCGGCGAATCGACAATCAGCAATCCGCCTCTGTGCGTGGTTCCCTCACACGCCTCGATCGTCGCCCGCTCCAAACATTACCGTTACAAAGATTATCAATACGACTGGACCTTCTCGGAACGCAACGGCTTTTACTCCAACTTCGAATACCGCCCCTAAGTCGTGACCCGAACCCAAAATACGCTGTTTGCGGCCTTACTGGCCGTTAATCTCATGGCATGGGCCGGGGTATTCTGGCAATACCGTTACATGACCGAAACGCCAATGACGGAAATGTGGATGCCGCCCTCCGCGACTTCAGCATGGTCGGCCTTCGATTTCGGTATCGTCTTTTCTATGTGGGCCGTCATGATGATCGCGATGATGCTCCCTTCCGCATTTCCGACCGTGCTGGCATTTGCCACCATTTGCCGCAAACGAGGTCAAAACCTTTTTCGTTTATCCTCGCTGTTCGTGCTCGGCTATTTGAGCATCTGGCTTTTATTCAGCACCGTATTGACGCTATTGCAGTGGCAAATGCACGGACTGCTCTGGCTGTCTCCGATGATGGACAACAACAATCGGGGTCTCGCAATTGCGATACTATTACTGGCCGGCACCTATCAGTTTTCCCCGACTAAAAATGCTTGCCTAAGCTATTGCCAAAGCCCGGTCGGTTTTTTAATGAACCGATGGCTCGATGGATCAATGGGAGCTTATCGAATGGGCACACAACATGGAGTTGTTTGCTTGGGCTGTTGCTGGGCAGAAATGCTCGTGATGTTTTCGGTTGGCCTGATGAATATTACCGGCATGCTGGTATTAACCTTGATCATAACGCTCGAAAAATTAAGTCCATTCAATGCCGCAATCAGCGCAAGAATTGGTGGACTTCTCTTTTTCGCTTGGGCAGGCGGGGTCATGTGTAGCGACTAACGCTCGCCAATCGAGAAAAAAGAGCACATCCTTGTGCTTGATTCGGAAGGGTCACTCGATTTTGCCCTAAGTCCGGCCAGCTCCAGGCCGGTCAAGACAAACTTAAATATCGAAGTCTAGCTCGAAGCCGCCGTAGGCAAAAATCGGCATGCCGGGACGAGGGCCATGTGGCTGTCTCGATACGTTATACTCTTCATTATTGGCATTTTGCACGCCACCGAGTAGCTTGATTTCTTTGGTCACTTGATAATAAGCGGCCACGTCGACAACCACATAATCGTCGGTTTTACCGAAACGCGAATCGGGGTTGCCATTACCATCCAACTGCTGAGAAGTATTGCTGGCACTCGTAAACGTTTCGCCAACATAGTTACCAGTAACGTCGACACCCCATTTATCAAAGTGTATACCGCTACCGAAGCTGACCGCATACTCGGGAATATACGGCATGCGATTACCTTTTTTGCCGAAACTGAATATCGACTCTGCATCCTCTGAAGCAGCATCGTTTAATTGCACGGTATCGGTATAGGTAAAAGATACGAAGTATGGATTACGGAATCCCAAACCAAAAGCCTGTCCTGCGTCGAAATTAAGAGCGACCTCCACGCCGCGCGAATCGACTTCTCCGAAGTTTTCGCTGTTGCCGCTACCGGTACCTCCTATACTATCGACAACCAATAAATTCTCGAATTGAGTATAGAAACCGATAACTTCGGCAGAAAACGCGCCACGAGTATAACGCGCACCCAATTCGTAAGCATTACTGGTTTCTTCGGTTAAACCATCGACGACAGCATTTTGGGGTCCAGGCGGCGAAAAGCCTCGATGTACGCTACCGAACACCATTAGATCCTCATTAAATTTATAATCCAAGCTTGCACCGCCGGCATACATATCCAATGAGCTGGATCCATCTTGCGTAGGATTTTGGAAATTTTTATTCTCTTGATACAAATGTTCGTAACGAACCCCCGGAGTGAAACCCCAATTACCGAATTCGATACGATCCTTCAGGAAAAACGCATAAGCACGCGTATCCTGCCGTCTGTTAGCCTGACCACCGGGCAACGTATCCGGTTCGCCAAAGTTACTACCGATAATAGCACCGCTCGCATCCTGAAAATGGGTAATTTGATGCTGAAAACGTTTTTCACCGTCTTCGTGATAGCGGAAACCACCACTCATTTCGTGATGCGTATTGCCCAAATCGAAGCGGTAATTCGCAACCGACTCTACGCCGCCTAAATAGTATTCACGGTTATTGTCTCTAACTCTAAGCCCGCAAGCGAGATTGCCTCTAAGACATTGAAGACCATCCCCGGAAAAACCTCCTCCGGAAGCCCCCCCTGCCAATGCGCTTGACAACCCCATATTACCTGACAAACCACCAGCACGACTCCGAATATCATTCAATTTACTCCAATTCCTTGCGAATTCACTATAGTAAGCCGTCGTGACGATATCCAAATCGTCGGTCGGCGAAATGAAATACCGTGCGAAGCCTCTGAAATGCTCAGTCGTGATGTTATCGAAACGCGATGCCGCATAGCGCCGGTAGGGATCGTTTCTAAAATCGGTTTCGCTCAAGCCAAGATAGGTTTCGTCGGCATCCATGTTCGAATAGCCGAACTTGACCTCGAGTCTTTGGTACATTTCGGTATTCGGCTCCCACATCAAACGCACCATCGGTTCAACTTGTGAAAAACCGGTATCATCACTGCCTTCAAAACCGGCGGTCGAATCGATCGTCTTGAAGCCGTCGGACCGCCGATAAAAACCCTCGACCAGATAACCGAAGCGGCCGAACTCGGTATCATGAGTGTTGCCGACATAACCGTGCGAGCGGACTTCATCGTAACTGCCGTAAATCGTCTTCAGATAGGCCTTGCCGTCTTCGGGAATCGGCGTTGACAGATAGTTCAACACCCCGCCGGTAATATGCGGACCGTATTTGACCTGACTGCCGCCTTTCATGACCTCGATGCCGCTCATACGACCGCCGGCCGGATTAAAATAAGCGGCAGGCGCAGAATAAGGGGCCGGAGCCGTCAACACGCCGTCTTCCATTACGGTGATTTTAGCGCTGCGCGTCGTATCGACCCCACGGAAACTGATGTTCGGAAACAGACCGAAACCATCTTCTTCGCGGATATTAACGCCGGGGGCCTTACGTAAAATTCGATTGATATCGCTATAGGTTTGATCGCGAATATCGCTAGTATCGATGTAATGTGCCGACGCGGGCATATCCCGAGCCTTGTCAGGATCGCCGATAATCTTAACCGTATCGAGCACGGTCGGCGGAGCATCCTTATCGACACCTTGCGCCTGAGGCGCTATCCCAAATGATAAACAGGCCAAAGATAACGACCCAATGACGCGTTTCGAATGAAACATAACTCCCCCACAAATGATATTGATTGTTTTATAACCGGAAGCAAGCCGGAATGATTTTTATAGATCAAAAAAGTTAGCGAATACAATACAACAATCGCTAATAGTAATCAATATCATTTGCATAAACATTTAAAAACACACCCTTCCCACCCCCCCCTTATCTCCATAACACTTGCTTTATACTCAAAATTAAGGAATGCTCACAAAATAACTTCTATAAGAAGTAGGCTTAGTGGATATTCAGTGACTCGTTTGACAGGACGCTGAGCCGCCGACACCTGCCAATTGAGCAACCGCCCCTTAAAATGGGGAAGTTATTTACGACCAAATCCTTAAGGCCTGTTTGCGCTCCTTCAATACGAACAAAAATCGCGTAGTCAGCGGCCTAACTTATCTCATGCCCATTCATTAAGAATTGAACTTGTAGGTTGACCCCGGGTCTCAGCAGTTTTTATAATTTGTGGGAATCTTCAGTTACAGGAAAATATTGATGACAATGAAAAAAATTCTTTTAATTTTTTGTGTTTCGACCATGTTAACGGCTTGCGCTTCTCAACCTACAACGTCCTCCAACTGGGCGCATGCCTTAAAAACAGCGCAAACGCGCGAAGACCATTTGCGTTTGGCCGAACATTACGATGAAGTTGCAAAAACCCTGGAAGCTAATGCAGAAGAAGAACGGCAAATGCTCAGGGAATACAGAGCCCGACCTTGGAAGCAAGGCAAAAGGATTCATGGACTGAAATCGCAAGCCGCCAAGATGACAAGAGACCTGGAAGTAGCAGCCGAAGATAGCCGCAAAATGGCCGAGTTTCATCGGCAGATGGCAGAGGAACTTTCTGAATTTTAAGGGAAACAAACCAAAAAACTCACTAGATAACTTAGGTATTGAAGTGCTTGGCAGATTTTGCTGGAGCAAAATCCGCTTTTACACCCTCTTTGAACTACGCACAGGATCTTACTAATGCCTGTATACTCAAAAAATGGCTAGTTTATATGAAGGCATGATGTGTGGCCAGCAAGGATGTCGGCAGCAGGGCAGATTTTTGCTCCTGCAAAATCTGCATTCACACCATCCATGGCGTTTGCAGATTTTTGCTCCTCGGCAATTGCTGAGTTACATGAATGTAATGAATGCAGAAAATGCAGGGGCATTTTTCTGCCCTGTATCACCTTAAGCGCCTACTGTTGGCGCTCCAATACACGCCATCCTTGGCGCTCGAGCGCTACCGTCATTCCCCCACAAGGAAGCTCACGGCGGCCCTCGATAGACACACCCTCATACCTTTATTCTTAGACGGTTTTTCGATCAAAAGAGTAACACTAGACAAAGAATCGAAAGTTCCTTGAACGTCTTTATGTTGCCATTCAAGGCCGTTTTTAAAACCCTAGAAACGAATGATCGCATCCGCAGATATCAGCACTTGATCACTGGCCGCACCGGCATCGAATTCATTGGCGCCGGTCACCCAGTCGTACCTGACTTCAGGTCTAATCATTAACCAGGATAGCGGAGAATAATTCACGCCCGCGGTAATCGCGAAGTAGTGATTTTTATTGCCCGCGGCAGAAACTTGAGTCCCGTCTTGATCACGGAACCATTCAAAACGAAGACCGGTAGCCAATTGATCATTGACGTCGTAAGTTAAATACTGATTGACGCCATACCACTTGGAATCGCCGCCCCTTTGGTAAACATTGTCTTGCACACCTAAATCGTGCTGCAAGGTATAGTGCAGCTCGTCGGTAAAATCATGATACAACACCACACTATACATTGAACGATGGCGCTCGACTTTAGATCCATCAACCGAGTCGCCCCTTTCCGCAACGACGGTATCGCCCGTAATATAAGAAACCGCCAATGTTGTTTTTTCATCGTCGGTCGTATAAGTCACGCCGCCCAAGAAATTGGCAGGCTGCTGAAAGAATGAATCCCAACCGGAGACCACCCCGCCCGTCAACTCAATGTTACTTGTCAAAGGATAGGACATTAATACGCCGGTATGCGTAAACGGTTCGCCATATTGCATCGTATAAGCATGCGAAAAGAAGAAGTTATCCGGTGCGGTAACCAATTCATTGCCGATAATCGTATAAAAGTGACCGACCTTAGTCGTCAAACCGTTGCCGATCGGCGCGAATAATTCGGCATACACTTGCGGAAATGCCAATTTATAGAATCGCGATGAAGAATCGACAACGAGATTATCGTCGAAATTAGCTTGTGTCGTATAGTAAGCATCAACGCCGTAAACCACGTCCGCGCGAAAACCCAAATCCCACTTATTGCTCTCGGTATCGACCGCTTTTTCGATATAGCCATATAATTGATGCATATGGAATTCGTTCGCACGGTTGTTGAATGTTACCGGACCATTAGTTTTGTCGCGCGGATCGTGCGGGTTGCCTGCAATACCGCCCGAAACCCAGCCGCCGAATTTCAAACCCAAATCGCGCATCGGCGCGGTTTTGTTGATATCGGAACCCGTTAAACTCTCAATGAGCCCTTTATCTTCAGCCTGCACCGCCGATGACATCAGTATCGCGCTTACAAGAGTCAATCGCCAACCATTTTGCTTTTTATTTATATACATAAGTGTCGCCTTTTTTAAGTAGAGTAGCTATCGGAAAACATTCTTGTGAATCAGTTATTCGACTAACTTAAATTAATCTTGCTTATTAACTAAAGCGCCTAACCCTATTGATTCGCCATGATTTAAGCGTAGCTTTTGTTGCGTTTTACGCAAATTGTAGCATTAAAGATACAACCCAACTTGTCTAAGGCAGATAATGTGCCAATATTAAAATACACTTAACAAACAACACATAAGAAAATAAAACATCTCCCAACATAAAAGCAACCGTCCTTTTATAGGGCGCATTAACAAACAAAAGCACAGTTTAGGTGCAGCAATCACTGCGTCATAAGCCTTTGCACCGAAGAGATACCGCCCTCAAGCATAACAGTTATGTCTCAACGCTATACTAAATGAAATAAGTCCATGCTATGAAACCGATGCGAAAACGACATAAAACCGCAACGCCTAAGCCTCGAATATTCTCATAACCAAGGCCCGCTCGTTTTTCCCGCAAAGCAATTCAAGATGATGTTGCCTTGTTTTTTCAATATAATGCATGCCAAACGACTTTAATTTCAGCCCATTTGCATCTGCCGTAGGACTCCAGATACTAACCATACTCGCCGCCAAGCGCCTTTTTTAATTGCAACCGAAGTTATACCTTTCGCACTTCAAATTTCGGCAGGGCCAGAGGAGGTGCCTGGGTGTCCGGTCGATTTTTGTTCCTGCAAAATCGACATTCACGCCATCCATGGCGCTCATAAAGGCTTTGCCAGCATGGAGCTGGCATAGAGCCTACATGGACGTATTCACGGCGTCCTTTAGCGGACACCCAGGCGCCGAATTTTGAGCTACGACGGGTATAATTGAACACCCTGGTTAAAACTTAAAGTCGCATCAACTTTTAATGATTTGACCTCCCATAAGGTCCACGGAGAACCCAAGCTATGACAGCAGCCAACACCAAACCTTTAGGAATCACGGAAGTCGTATTACGCGACGCACACCAGTCGATTCTGGCGACCCGCCTTCGCATCGAAGACATGCTACCGATCTGTGAAAAACTTGATAAAGTCGGCTACTGGTCTTTGGAAACCTGGGGCGGCGCCACATTCGACGCCTGCATCCGCTATTTGGGCGAAGATCCATGGGAACGCCTTCGCCAACTGAAGGCTGCAATGCCCAATACCCCCCAACAAATGCTGTTTCGCGGCCAAAATATTCTCGGTTATCGGCATTATGCCGACGATGTCGTCGACAAATTCGTCGAACGTTGTGCGGTCAATGGTATCGACGTCTTTCGAATTTTCGACGCAATGAACGATATGCGCAATATCGAGCGCGCGGTAAAAGCGGTACTAGCCACGGACAAACACGCCCAAGGCACCATTTCTTACACGGTCAGCCCGGTACATACGCTCGACATGTGGATCGATCAAGGCAAACAAATCGAAGACATGGGCGCGCATTCAGTATGTATCAAGGATATGGCTGGCTTATTGACGCCCTATATCGCTTATGAATTAGTTGGCCGCCTCAAACAAAGCTTATCGATTCCGGTGCATTTACATTGCCACGCCACAACCGGACTGAGCGTCGGAACACTGATTAAAGCCGCCGAAGCCGGTATTGACAATGTCGATACGGCAATTTCCTCGCTTAGCATGACTTACGGACACAGTCCGACCGAAACCATGGTTGCCGCACTTGAGGGGCAAGTGAGAGATACCGGACTCAACATCAAGCAATTAGAAGACATTGCCGCCTATTTCCGAGAAATTCGCAAAAAATACGCACGTTTCGAAGGCAATTTAAAAGGCGTCGATAGCCGCATTCTGACCAGCCAAGTACCCGGCGGAATGCTGACCAACATGGAAAGCCAATTAAAGGAACAAAATGCCGCCGACCGTTTCGATGAGGTCTTGGAAGAAATACCGCGAGTCCGAGAAGACCTAGGCTTCATTCCACTTGTGACACCCACATCGCAAATCGTCGGTACGCAAGCGGTCATCAATGTATTGACCGGCGAACGCTATAAAACCATCACCAAGGAATCCGCCGGTGTACTGAAAGGCGAATACGGTGCTACGCCGGCTCCGGTCAATGCCGAACTTCAAGCCAAGGTGCTGGACGGCGCCAAACCGATCACCTGCCGTCCAGCCGACTTGCTGGACCCCGAAATGGATAAATTAATCGAGGAAGTCCGCGCCAAAGCCAAGGAAGAAGGCGTAACATTAGCCGACAATCTCGAAGAAGACGCACTGATTTATGGCTTATTCGCCCAAATCGGCTGGAAATTCATTAGCCATCGCGGCCAGGCCGAAGCATTCGAAGCACCGCCTTCGAATGAATCCGCAGTCCCCGTTCCGACCGCACCGCAAAAAACCGCCGGTCAAGCCGAAACCTACAGCGTCAATGTAGACGGCAAAACCTTTAATGTCTCGGTTGCGCCGGGCGGAACAACATTCGACATCAAGCCTGCAACGCCACCATCAGAAACTGCTCAGCCAGTTAGCTCCGGCGGCACCGTCGTTCAAGCGCCAATGGCCGGTAACATCTTGAAGATCAATGTCGGAATAGGCAGCCCGGTAAAAGCCGGCGACGTGGTCGTGATCCTGGAGGCGATGAAAATGGAAACCGAAGTTCGCTCAAAAACCAGCGGCACGGTATCTATCGTCCATATAAAGGAAGGCTCTTCGGTAACGGTCGGCGACGCACTGATTACCTTATAAAGTCACAAGAGCAAGAGATAAACCACCGTTCGTGCCTAGCACCGCCAAAGCATGAACGGTCCTACCCTCAACATCGCACCGGCACCTTCCCGAAACCCAACCCCTTCTTTAAATAAAGGATCAAGACGCGCCGAATGAGGATAAATAGAAGCTCTCTTCAATTTATAATAAAGCCTCAGGTTAATGAATTCAGTCCATTAGCGTTTCCTAATTCCTGGCTTTGTCTCTGGTAATGGTAACTATTCAGTCCCCCGACAATTATCGTTCCCACGCTCTGCGCTCGCCGTTATACACAAGTATCGGTAAACTTGCTAAACAGAGGTCATCGTATACCTGGAAACGGTGCTGTTTGATAAATCTGCGGATATTGAACATCAGTGGCTTCGAAATCGCGACGAAGGCGTCGCTCCCACAAGGAGGCCAGATGCTCTGTGGGAGCGATCCCCAGATCGTCCCTCACCTAACGCTAGGTGAGGGAAAGTCGGGAACGTTGGGCGACAAAAAATGGTATCGAGGCCTCATTAGCTAAGATTGCAAAACAGTAATTTTTTTCTGGTTCCCTCGGTCCTCCGTGGGAACCCATACCTTGTCAGCCGAGGCAAGATCGGTATGCATTCCCACGCCGGAGCGTGAGAACGATGGAGGATGAAAAATAATTACTGCTAATGCGTGATGCACTCAACAACTATTCAGAATAAAAATCAACTTTAATCGAGATCATTTATGGAAAATTTAAATTCGCTCTGGCAAAGCACCGGGATCTACAACATCGAAATCGGCCAGGCTTTTATGATGATGGTAGGTTTTTTGCTTCTGTTCTTGGCCATCAAGAAAGGTTTTGAGCCTCTATTACTTTTGCCGATCGGTTTCGGCGCAATACTTAGCAACATACCGATTGCAGACATGGCGGAAGCAGGCGGTCTCTTATACTATTTATATTTCGGCATTAAAACCGGCATATTTCCATTATTGATATTCATGGGCGTCGGCGCAATGACGGACTTCGGACCGATGCTGGCCAACCCGAAGACTTTATTACTAGGCGCTGCGGCTCAATTCGGTATTTTTTCAACATTGTTAGGCGCATTAGCGCTAAACATGGTACCAGGCCTCGAGTTTTCGCTTAAGGATGCCGCTGCAATCGCCATTATCGGCGGCGCCGACGGGCCTACGGCTATCTATGTTGCTTCGAAACTAGCCCCCGACTTGCTCGGAGCGATCGCAGTTGCCGCTTATTCCTATATGGCGCTGGTGCCGCTCATTCAGCCGCCGATCATGCGTGCATTGACTACGGAAAAAGAGCGCATGATCGAAATGGAGCAGCTGAGAGCCGTCAGCAAATCCGAAAAAATCTTGTTCCCACTGCTGTTATTGCTGTTAACGGCCTTGCTTTTGCCTTCCGCCGCACCCTTAGTAGGCATGTTTTGTTTAGGCAACCTAATGAATACTTGCGGGGCAGTCGACCGTCTGAGCAAGACCGCGCAAAACGAATTAATCAACATAGTCACGATTTTCTTAGGCCTTTCGGTCGGCTCTAAGTTGAGCGCCGAAGCATTTCTGAAATTCGAAACACTCGGTATTTTAGGCTTAGGCGCGATCGCTTTTTGCATCGGCACTGCCGCCGGCGTCATCATGGCAAAAATCATGAATAAATTCAGCAAAACACCGGTCAACCCGCTAATAGGCGCGGCCGGCGTATCGGCGGTCCCGATGGCGGCCAGGGTAGCCAATAAGCTAGGCCTTGAAAGCAACCCGCATAACTTCCTACTGATGCATGCAATGGGACCGAACGTTGCCGGCGTGATCGGCTCCGCCGTCGCGGCCGGGATTTTGTTGAGCTTGGTTGATTAGAAATGGGCATGATGTAGATTCAAGCCTCCCCCAGGCGCTTGCGTTGCCGGTCTCCTCGTTTCTGCTATTTCCCAAGCTCCTTGCTTGGGAAACCGATAAGTGAAGCTCTAGATTCGAGATTCAAGCGAAAAAGAAGCCAATGCTCCTTCGCTTGCAGCGATCACTGCTGAACCAAGTCAAATCGCTCGAGTAAGCCTCGGGAAGGAGCGAAAATCTAGGATTTTCGCTAACTTAAGGACAGGGTCACCTGAAGCTAAACGAGGGACTGTTAATCACCGGCGTATCCATCCGCTAATACCGAAATTTGATGCGATAGGCATAAGGCGAATTCTACCCTCGATATGTTCAAGTTTTCCGCAACCGCTTGTCTTGCCGGTTTCCTCGTTTTTTATTAACGGAAGCCGCTCGATGTGCTCTGTTTTTAACGGGCGGAACATTACGTGCAATACGTTTTTTATCCTTTTTTTCCGCCCCCGACCGAACCTCCAATGAAACAGTTTCGTAACCGGTATCGGCGACGCGAGGTATCGACCGTTTTAATAATTTCTCAATCGCCAAGAGCATCGGCGCTTCCTCCGGACAAACGAGCGAAATAGCCTCGCCGACCCATCCTGCGCGACCGGTTCTGCCAATACGATGCACATAATCCTCGGCCACGGATGGCAAATCGAAATTAACTACGTGCGGCAATTGATCGATATCGAGACCACGCGCGGCAATATCGGTCGCGACTAAAACCGCTATCTTCCCGGCTTTGAATCCCGCCAAAGCACGCATCCTCGCGCCTTGAGATTTATCACCGTGCAATACCCCAGTCCGAATACCATCCTTGATTAATTGTTCGGCCAAACGGTCTGCTCCATGCCGGGTTCTAACAAACACCAAGACTTGTCGCCAATTACCGCTGCCGATCAGGTAAGATAATAATTCCCGCTTGTATTCGCGCTTAATCGGATAAATACGTTGTTCGACGGTATCGGCATCGATCGTTTGCCGCGGTGCTTCAATTGCGACCGGATCATGCAGTAACCGCCCTGCCAGAGCTTTTATCTCATTAGAAAACGTCGCCGAAAATAACAAATTTTGACGCTGATTAGGCAGCAATGCCAGTATTGCATCGACCTCACGCTTGAACCCCATATCCAACATTCGGTCGGCTTCATCAAGAACCAATATTTCGACTCGCCCCAAATCGACATTGCCTTGACGAGCATGATCTAGCAATCGCCCCGGCGTAGCGACAACAATATCGCAACCGCGCCGCAATTGTTGAGCCTGGCCGTTCATGCTCACGCCACCGAAAACCACCTCACTAAACAACGCAACATGCTTGCCGTAATCCTTGAAACTTTGATGCACTTGTACTGCCAATTCGCGAGTCGGCACCAAGACCAATGCACGAACCGGCCGAGGTTTTTTGTTAATCGTCTCGCCCAACCGCTGCAGGATCGGTAACGCGAAACCGGCCGTCTTACCGGTTCCGGTTTGCGCGCCGGCCATGACATCGCGTCCTTCAAGAATTAGCGGGATGGCTTTTTGCTGTATCGGCGTAGGCGTTTCATAACCCTGTTCCGCAACGGCTGTTTGGAGTTGGGCAATAAGCCCAAGAGATTCGAATGTCATAATTTTCAGATGAGGAAATAAAGTTACGGGTTGATAAAAATAGAACCTGATTACGTATAAGCTTCAGCCTATTTGAAGTCCAAACAAGGTTTTGTGTCGCTATCGCGACGCTTATGTGGAGTCGGTTCGCGGAACGACAGCCGCGATACTGCTACGAAACCCATCCCTGGGTTTCGCCCTGCAGGCCAGCTAAAGCTGTTCAAAATCGCTCCAGGCGATTTTGTCTTTGCTTGTCCAAAGAAAAGTATCCAAAAGACCAATCCGCCGGGAGCGGATTGGGGCGCCAAAGGCGCACGAAGTGCGAGCGCCTGGATGGCGCGAGTCAGCAGACACCCGGAGGCCGCTGTATCCTGCGCGCTGACGATTTTGCCGAGGGTTTTCGGAAGGGCTATCCCTAGCCCTCCGAAAACGAGCGGCATCCCTGCCGCTCCCCTAGCGGGCTATTCTCGGCAAAGTCGCCAGTGCTCGGCGCGGCCTAACGGGGCCCGGGCGGGAGCTCTAAGCTAAAGCAAATTGGCTGAAGGCTCTAAGTAATCAGGAAATAGAATGCGAAATACAAGATTCCGACTGATGGGCTTAAGAAAATGCTTGCTATCTATACATCAGGCTATTATTGCCTTCGAGGACTATTACGCGAAAAAACATCTAATTGTTAGCATCTGCAGGATGTATTTGGCGAGGATAAAAGAACGCACTATTCACTGCTTACTGCTCACCAAATTATCCCCTCACCCCCCCGTTATATTCATATGCCTAAAAATAACCGGTTGCTCGTTTAGATTGAATTCATGCTTTTCGGGTTTGATTTTCATCGCCTCGACTATCGCATTTTTAAGCGCATCGAGATTCCCCGGATTCGCTCGAATGACTTTTTTTAAATCGACCGAGTGCTCGTTGCCGAGGCACAACAGCAATCGGCCTTCAACGGTCAATCGGACACGGTTGCAGGTGCTACAAAAATTGTGGCTATGCGGCGAGATAAACCCGACCTTGGTCGAAGTTCCTGCAACCTGGAAATATTTCGAAGGTCCACCGGTTTTTTCGGTACTCGCAATCAAATTAAAATGCCGTTCCAAATCGGCTTTAATGTCATCGCTAGAATAATAAGCTTCGGCGCGATCGTGGCTACCGATGACACCGAGCGGCATTTCTTCGATGAAACTGATATCCAAATCACGGTCGATCGCAAACTGAACCAAATCGGTCGTTTCTTCATGATTACGATTTTTCAAAATCACGGCATTAATTTTGATACGTTTAAACCGCGCTATTCTCGCCGCCTCGATACCTCGCAACACCTGATGTAAGTCGCCGGTTCGGGTAATATCCTTAAATTTTTTTGCATCGAGCGTATCCAAGCTGATATTGAGCCTCTTTACGCCGGCCGATTTAATCGCCTGCGCCATCGGCGCCAATTGAGAACCGTTGGTGGTTAGAACCAGCTCATTCAGCCCCGACAAACGCCCCAGATTTTCGAGCAATTGCAATGCGCCTTTGCGCACCAATGGCTCACCCCCGGTCACACGGATTTTTTTGACGCCCAATTCAGTAAACGCCCGAGCTATCGTATGGATTTCTTCGAGCGTTAAAATTTGTGCACGCGGCAAAAACACCATGTCTTCGGCCATACAATATTGGCACCGAAAATCGCAGCGGTCGGTAATTGAAATTCTTACATAATCAACAATTCTACCGAAGCGGTCGATCAATTGCGTCGTGTTGGATAATGAACTCATAAGTAATATCGATTGACTAATGTGGCAATATTATCACAATACGGCTCACAGTCTGTTTTAGTGCATTGCTCTCGACTGCCGGTTCCAGACGCAGTCTACCGCTTACCTCCCTGTAAGCGTCGACTGCCGGTTCCAGACGCAGTCTACCGCTTACTTCCCTGTAAGCGTCGAACAAAAAGCCATGCGGAGCGCAAACATAACCGAGCGAAGCATAGCCGCCCCATTTCAGAACCAAAACGAGTTAAAATGTTTCGGTTATTGACTATCGAATAGATAAGGATGACTCCAATGAAAAAACAATTACACTTTTTATGGCTTGGCTTGTTGTTTTCGCTTAACAGCTTCGCCACAGAACCCGTTACCATCCGCCTGGGCATTTTGGAGTTCGGTACGGCAGCCTGGGAAGTACAAACCTTACAAAGCGCTAAACTCGACGAATCCGGCAAATTTAAATTGACCATTCATCCTCTGGCCAACCCTGAAGCCGGCAAAATCGCACTACAATCCGGCGCGGTCGATATCATCGTCTCCGACTGGATATGGGTATCGAAATTGCGCTCGATGGGCGCCGATTATTCATTTTATCCTTACTCAAATGTCTCGGGCGGGCTCGTCGTTACCGAAAACAGCCCCATCAAAACGCTAAACGACCTTAAAGATAAGCGCTTAGGTATCGCCGGCGGAGAACTCGACAAAAACGGGTTGCTGATGCAAGCAGTTTTCCAAAAACAAGGCAATAGCGAAATCGCTTCATCTATCGAAAAGGTCTACGGCGCTCCACCTTTACTCAATCAGCAAATGCTCAGCAACCGCCTTGATGCCGTCATGACATATTGGCATTTTGCCGCAAAACTTGAAGCCCAAGGATATCGCCAAATTATCAATGGTCAAGCGTTGATCAAAACACTAGGCATAGAAGAGGAGGTTCCGACTCTTGGCTATGTCTTCAAACAAAGCTGGGCCGAGCGACATAAACAAGCACTGACCGGTTTTTTGCAAGCCACCCGACAAGCCCGCGCATTGCTATGCGAATCGGATGAAGCCTGGCAAAAAATCTTACCGTTAACGCAAACCGATGATACGAACACTCAAAGCGTACTACGTAAGCGTTACTGCGAAGGCACCGTAAAACGATGGGGGAGCCATGAAAAAAATGCGGCTAACCGCATCTACCATATTTTGAAAACGGTGAGCCACAACAAACTGACCGGAAAAAACGACAATCTTCAGCCGGGCACTTTTTGGGTCACAGATCAAGAGTAATGTTTGGATGTCATTAAATTTAAGGAATACCTACAAAAACTCGAAATGACAAAAGGAAGCTCTTTCGTCAATAACAGCGGATCCAACGAAATGTTGCTGTACTCAATCCAAACATGACCTTAACTAAATTCTTAAGCCATTACAGAACACTCAATCTGTTGTCGATTCTGCTCTTTATAGGACTATGGCAGGGCCTTGCTCTTTATCTCAGCGACAATAGCCTACCGACGCCGGCAACGGTGGCCGAGGTATTCTGGCAAGAAACCTTATCCGGCCAACTGCCTTATCATCTGGGCATGACACTGCTCAGACTGATATCGAGTTTTGTTGTCGCGATGTTGCTCGGTTGCGCAATTGGCATCTTACTGGGCAGAAACCAAAAACTGGATGTTTTCTTCGACAACTGGCTGGTAATTTTTTTGAATATTCCGGCATTGGTGACGATCATTCTCTGCTACGTTTGGTTCGGACTGGTCGAGTCGGCCGCGATTCTTGCGGTCGTGATCAACAAATTACCGAATGTCGTCGTCACGATTCGCGAGGGCACTCGAGCGCTTGACAAGGATTTACTGGAAATGGCCCGCTGCTATCGTTTCAGCAAACTCAAGACGTTGCGTCATGTCATCTGGCCGCAGCTGCATCCGTTTGTAATGGGCGCGACACGTTCCGGCTTGGCCCTAATCTGGAAAATCATCCTCGTCGTCGAACTGCTCGGCCGCAGTAACGGCATGGGTTACCAACTTCACCTATTTTTTCAATTATTCGACGTCGCAGGGATTCTAGCCTATACAATCGCGTTCGTTGCAGTGATTCAAGTGATCGAGCTGCTCATTCTGAAACCGCTCGACCGAAAAGCAGGAAGGTGGCGCCGATGACCGCAATTACTGTCGACATCATCAACAAAAGTTATCCCGCAGCCGGACAAGCCGGCCTACACCGAGCGATTGCAGATTTAAAACTCTCCTTGCCGAGTAACGAATTCATTTGCCTGGTCGGGCCGTCAGGCTGCGGCAAAACTACGCTGCTAAACATCATCGCCGGACTCGATCAGGATTACAGCGGCGAAATTACTGTGGAGCAACAGCATAAAGCGCCGAAGATCGGTTACGTATTCCAAAACCCTCGTCTGCTGCCCTGGCGAACGGTAAGAGAAAATATCACGCTGACCTTGCCTAGCGATTACGATCCGAAAACGGTCGACGCATTACTCGAAACGATGCAATTGACGCAGGCCCAGCATGTCTACCCTGAGCGCCTGTCTTTGGGCATGAGCCGGCGCGTTTCGATCATCAGGGCCTTTGCGGTCGACCCCGACGTGCTATTGATGGACGAGCCTTTCGTGTCGCTTGATGCTCCAACCGCGCGTCAGGTCAGGGAATTGTTGATAGGACTCTGGCAACAGCGCCCGCATACGGTCTTGTTCGTCACGCACGATTTGCGCGAAGCGATCGCGTTAGCCGACCGACTGATATTTCTATCGCCGCCGCCGATGCAGTCGCTCAGCGAAATCCGCGTGGACATTCCGAGAGACATACGTGACGACGAGACGGCTATCGAGGCGTTCAGACAAAAATTGCTTCAGGATCATCCTGAAATCAGAGCGCTGTTATGAGCTTACCGGCAGTCGTTTTAAACGTCCTTCACGGTTGCAGGACCGGGAAAAATACCCGATACTTGTAGCCCTTTATGCCCCGCTATCAAAGATAATGGCGGACTGATATTCCACCACCCGGAGGACCATACTATAATGTTCAAAACAATCCTATTAGGCTTGGCCGCATTCGGATTCACTTTCGCGTCAATGACTGCTTCAGCCGCCAGCGACGATCAATATCCGGCCAGTAATTTTCAACCGAAAGTTGTTTTTATCGATAAAGACTTAGCCGATCAATTGGACACCGCACCGGCAGCCCAACAAGCCGACAAAAAATCAAGCGGCGAACCGGCCTCGATAGCGGAATTCGATCCCAAATATCCGGCCGCCTACTTCCAGCCCAAGGTTATTTATCCTTAGTCTCTTATCACTCTAATCTTTGAATTTTTCATTTTACGCTTAATATACCTTTCGCACTTCAAATTTCGGCAGTACCGGAGGAGGCCTCGGGGTGCTCGGCCCCTCACCTAGCGCTAGGTGAGGGGCAGCATGGAGCTGACATATAGCCTACATGGACGTATTTACCCAGCACCTAAATTCCATAGCCCATTGGCCATTGGCCATGGTTAATTGTCTTGGATAATTTAGGTGCTGGGTTTACGGCGTCCTTTAACGGGCACCCCGAGGCCGAATTTTCATCTACGATGAGTATAAAACCACAGAGCTCACAGAGGTATAGATATTCATGCTTTGTGTACTCGGTGGTTGAAAAAACGATCCAACACCGTAGGGTGCGCATCGCGCACATTTCCAAGGCACCGAACCCGACGAACTGCCCGACCCAGGTGCGCGATGCGCACCCTACGCCTGGCGCTTTAAGCCTATGATCACCACCAATTTTCAAGTTATTTTGAGATTAAAAAGCGGGAATACAGAAATTAGCTAAAATAGCTTTTTTCAACAGACTAGGCGCCCGGGGTATTCGGCCCCTCACCTAACGCTAGGTGAGGGGCCTACATGAACGTATTCACCGCGTACTTTAACGGACACCCTGGTGCCGAATTTTGATCTAAGATAGCTATACTCTGTTAACCGGACTCTTTGTCTTGAACCCTTTACGTCAACTCGTCTCACAGACCGCGATATACGGCCTTAGCAGCATCATCGGCCGTTTTCTTAATTATCTTCTGGTCCCGCTCTACACCTATACGTTCAGCACCGGCGAATACGGCGTGGTCTCGGAGTTTTATGCCTATGCCGGTTTCTTCGCAGTACTGTTGATCGGCGGCCTTGAAACCGGCTATTTTCGATTTCGCAATAAACAGGATTTTTCGAACGAGACAGTCTATGCCGGCGCGCAAAGCTTTCTAGTTTTGGTCAATTTGACTTTTCTCGGGTTCATCGTATTTTTCAACGAAACTTTTGCGGAGCTTCTGCATTACGGCGAACATCCTGAATATATTCTTTGGTTTGCATCGATTCTAGTTCTGGACGCGATAACGGCGCTGCCGTTCGCTCGGTTACGCGCGGAAAACCGGGCATGGCGTTTTGCCGGCATCAAATTGACCGAGATTTTCTTGACCATCGGTCTCAATCTGTTTTTTCTGGTTGCTTGCCCGAAAATTGCTGCGGCCTGGCCGGGTTCGGCGATTCGCTTTATTTACGATCCGGCGATCGGTGTCGGATATATTTTCCTAGCCAACCTGCTGGCCAGTTGCTTTAAATTCCTGTTATTGATTCCGCAACTGCGCGGCATACACCTACAGCTAAGCCCGACAATACTCAAACCGATGTTGGTCTATTCATTGCCGATGGTCATTATCGGTTTCGCCGGCATGGTCAACGAAATGCTCGACCGGGCAATATTGAAATATATGCTGCCTTATGATTTGGATACCAATTTGCAAATGCTAGGTATTTATGGCGCCTGTTATAAATTATCGATTCTGATGAGCCTGTTCGTGCAAGCATTCCGCTATGCCGGCGAACCGTTTTTCTTTAGCATAGCCGGCCGTGAGGATGCACAAAAGTCTTATGCCTTAGTCATGAATTATTTTGTGATCTTCGGCGTGTTTATTTTTCTAGTCGTGACGCTATTCATCGATTTTTTTCAATACTTTATCGGCTCGGACTTCCGCGAAGGGCTCGACATCGTACCGGTCTTATTGATCGCGAATCTACTGCTCGGCATCTATGTCAATCTGTCGATCTGGTACAAATTGACCGACCGCACCGGCATGGGCGCTTTGGTATCTTTGGCGGGCGCAGGGTTAACAGCTTGGCTGAATATTTGGTGGATCCCGATTTGGGGCTATCACGGTTCTGCCTGGGCGACGCTGGCGTGCTATTTATTCATGGTCGTCATCTCCTGGCTACTGGGGCGCCGCTACTATCCGGTCCCCTATAAGCTAGGCAAGATCACCGGCTATATCGCCTTCGGCTTAACATTATATGCTGCGCATCATTTTGCGACAGAAGTCTATCTTATCAACACCTGGCTCAGTGCTTCGGCAAGCCTTACGGCTTACCTAGTTACCGCAGCGTGGTTCGATTTTCGACCGCTGCTGCGCCACAAACACGATATTTGATTGGAAACCTTTACCGTGGTATGCACAGCGTATTCTACTGCTTTAACATCGCGAAGCTGGAGCTTGGGAAACAGCGGACCTTTAACCTTTCCCCTACCCAAGCAATAAACTATCGATATTGACTCGGACCGTTCTGGCCGTATTCTCCAACGCAGCGTGTTCTATTTCGTTCAAGTCGGGCTGTAAATAACGAATGATGCCGGACCGGCCCAATACCACCGGAATACTGAAGCAATTGTCTTTGATTCCCTGCCAATCATCGAAGCAAGTACTAAGCGGCATCGTTCGGTGTTCGTCGTGAACGATGGTTCTGATGACTTCGCAAGCGGCTGAAGCAATAGCGAAATTGGTATAGCCTTTCAATCGATAGACCTCGAAACCGGCCTTGTTGACCTCTTCAAAAATCTCTCTATGCCTCGGACTATCGGTTATCGGTTCGCCGCCGGCCGAAGCATGGCTGAATACCGGAAACTGATTCGGTCCGTGCTCGCCGAGAATATAGGCTCTTAAATCATCGGGATGAATCTGTTCGGCCTTGGATAATAGGGTTCTGAAACGTGCCGAATCGACCAGCGTACCGATACCGACGATTTTTGAAGGGGGCAACCCCGAAATCCGCGTAGCCCAACAAGTCATCACATCGACCGGGTTCGTGATGATAATAAAAACAGCTTCAGGATTTTTTTCGGCCAGCATTGGAATCAACGACTTGAACAAATCGACATTGGCTTTGCCTAATTCCATACGAGAAGTCATGCCTTTTGCCATCGGTGCCGAAGCGGTGATCGCGACGATATCGCAGCCCACCGCCTCTTCAAGCGGGCCGCCCTCGATTTGCATCGGCCGTTCGCAAAAAGCCAGGGTATGCTGTAAATCCAAGGCATTGCCCAAAGCTTTGGTCGCATCCCGATTGACCAACAACAAATGATTACCCAAGCCCTTCAACACCAATGCATAGGCTAACGAAGAACCGACATGGCCGGCTCCGATTATGGCTATTTTCATGATTGATACTCGCTATGTTAAAACGCTCTCGCAACAGCCGGGATAAAGACAACCGATTGATTATACTTCGCGCGGCCACATTTTCGGTTTTCTGACTCGCTCTTTTGTCCGAGAGCGGCGTTGCGAAAACAGTTACATAGCTTGCTATGCGCCTGTTTTCGCGCCTTGCTCTCGAACAAAATAGCATTGCCATAAAAGCCGCAAACATGACCGCGCGAAGTATATTTTCAATAGAAACTATTTAAATTCAATGTGATACTATTAGCAGAATTTTTTAATCCTACTAATTTCCGCAATAACGCTTACCCGAAATAACAACATAAAGTCAGACGATGGACAACCGAATAATAATAAAAATGAAAAGCGGCGGCCTAGGACGTCTCATCAACATCATACAAACCCTGTTCGTGAGTCTGATGCGAATATGGACCATTCCCATCGTTCTCGCGCTCAGTTTGGCTTCCGGGTTTACGACATATTACGGCATGTCGCATTTCATCACACCCTGGATCGCGCTAATCATCACGGTAGCGATTCAATCGATCATCGTGATTTGCTCATTTGAGATCGCCGGAATTCATTGGCGCGCCAATCGATTGCGTTACTTTAGCGTGCTTTCCTCGCTGTTGATTGCATTGGGCGCATCGGTGTCGTTTTCTTATTTCAAGTTTTATGAAATCTCCGAACAAGATACGATTCATATCCAACGCCTCAACGAAGTCCGTAATAAAGTCGAGGATTATTTAAGCGACATTATCGCCATTAAAGGAGAATTATTGGCGAAAGAGCGGCTTGAAGTAGAGCAGTTGAACCAACAAGTCACTCAAGCTTATTTCGGCACGCATCCTGAAATCCCTCCATCATTAAGAAACCAAGTCGGTGAAGGCCGAATCTGGCGGCACTATAACGAGCTTTTTCAAAACAAAAAATCCGAATTGGCGGGGCTCGAAGAACAGCTTGCACTACTCGATACCCAAATCGGCGCACTTCAAGCCAATTTAAATCAACTTGACCAGGATTCCGAGGCTATTCGAGAAATATATCAACAGATATCGAGCGGCTTGCAGACCGTTCAATTGCAATTCAATCGGCAAGTCGCCAAATTCAATACCCATTTACCTGCGGCACCGGTATTAATGCCTTACTCGCAATATATTCAAGGCATCAAGCCGTCTTTTGCAATGTGGACAGGCTTTTCAACCTTTGCTTTAGTTTGTGCCGGCATGGTCGATTTTTTTACCGTACTGCTCTCCTACCGCCTGGAATTCACGGCCCCCGGACCATTGACCGAACAAGAGGAAGAGCTGGTTTTCGAATGCCTAAGGCAATTCACGCAATTCCGCATCAACGAAAACGATGCCTTAGAAATGATTATCGAAAAAACTGAAATCGAAAAAGCCAAACGCTATATTGACTGGCCGCGAATGTTTGCGGTCGGCCTGTTGCTCAGCCGGGGCTTTTTGCGTAAAGTCGACGACCGTACCGTAGAATTCGCGCCGACACTCTATCCGTTGATTGCCGAAAAGCTAGGCGATAAATTGCAACAACTCAAGGAGCAATCCGGACGCGCAGAACCTGCAACGATGAATACCGAACCCGTCGCCCATGAACAGCACTAAATCGCCTCTAGACCTTTGGCTAGCCGATATCGCCAGCGAAGCTAACGACCAAGATGAAACTTGGGACCCGGGCTTCGATGGCAGTCGACGCTTAGTCGTTGCAAAACTAGGCCCTTACCGGAAGGCTTTTCCTCGTCCCCAAAAATTTACCCCGCGTTTTTATCACCGTATTTTTCAACTCCCGATCGAAGACTGGTCACTGACCTGTCGCGCCGAACTATATGGCGGTTTTTGCTCACTCGAGATCAATCTGACGATTCATTTTCAGGCCTCTATTCACTATGCAATGACACATATTGAGACCTTGCCCGAGATCAACTCATATATCAAAAAAGCTTATGAAAGCCTGGTTCGCGATGCCATCGACCAGGAAATTAAAAAACTCGATGATGGCGAATGGATAGAATCCGGATTAGCGCCGATCGAAAAGCGCATTCAAACACAAATCAACGAAACACTGATTACTCAACATATTCAGTGCCGTGCATTATGCTCGATACAACCATCTTTTGCCGATGTCACTCAATCGCAAAACTTGAGTAATAGCTTTGCTCGAGAAGATATTTATCTAAAAATTCAAAAGAAGAACTTCGAATTCAAGGAGCGTCAAAACCGGGAAAGTCTGCGCCAACAAGAAGAACAAGAACGCCTGCTTATCGAAAAACGAAACAGGGAAACAGAACTGAAAATCAAGGAACAAGCACTTGAGTCCGAGTCCAATTTACGCTTGCTAAAGGAGCAAGAGCGACAAATAACCGAGCAATTCAGCCTGGAAGAGCGTCTGTACATGGAACGGGTTCGGCATCAAGCCCGTCTGCAAGAGCTCGAACAGGAAACGCAACGAGAATTGCAACGCCAGCAACTGGCCAAACAACTTGAGACCGAGCAAAGACTCCAAGAAGAAAAGTTGAGGCATCAACAGTTACTTAAAGAAAAGGAACTCGCGGTCGAACTCAAACAGTTCGAAGAACAACAGGCTCAATGGAACGCCGCGAAAGAGCGTATGCAACAAGAAAAGCTCAAACAGGAGCAGCGCTTAAAGCAAATCGAATCCGAAGCGGAACGGGCTCTGGCCGCTCAGAAACAATCAGAAGCTCAAAAATTGCAGGAAAAACTGCATGCGGAAAGGCTGCAACACGAAAGCCGCCTAAAGGAAATGGAACTGGCGATGCAGATCGAGGAGCAGAAAAAACGTTATGAAGCCACTCAGGAAACTTCCGAATATTTACGCAGGGACATCGAGCTATTAGTACTCGAGAAGCGGCGCAACGAAATGATACAAGCAGCAAGAAAAGCCAAGCAGTCCGCCGAACAAGCGCCTCGCGAACTACCGTTGAATTCGGAGCCTGAATAAAGCAACATCAAAATTCAAACAGGAACAGATGAGCGAATAACAATCATATTTGATAACCGAAGAGGAAGGCCGCCATGACATTATCGGAAACGATCGCAAAAATCATACTGTCGCTGAAACACAACTTAGTTGCTACCTTCGTCGGGCTTTTATTCAGCATAGCCATTATCAAATTAATCGGTGCTTACCTGAGTTCCAATATCGACGACGGCGAATGGGAACAATTTAAAGTCGACCACGATTGCCAGCCGTTTATCAATGAAAGCGGCAGTCAACGCTTGAGTTGGCAATGCGATGACGGAAAAATTTATTACCGTTGGCGGCAGCAGCGTTAACCTCTGGAAAAACTTCTCGTTAAAGGACTATCAAAAAAACCAACTATCGAATCCCGAACTATTTTTCCCACGCTAATCAACCAAAGCCCGATAATGCTCTAATTTGTCAAGCGCTGCAGCTGCAGCATGATTGGTCAACTGTCCGTGATAAGTCATCACCGCTTTCTTTAATCCACTGTCAAGATGCTCAAGCCCTTCTTTATCAGTTTCGGCCAGCTTTAGAACAAAAGGCAAAGTCGCTTCATTGAGCGCCAGTGTCGACGTTCGAGGGTAGGCGCCGGGCATGTTGCTGACGCAATAGTGAATCACGCCATGCGTCGTGTAAACGGGTTCGGTATGCGATGTCGGCCGCGAAGTTTCGATGCAACCGCCTTGATCGATACTGACGTCGACAACGACCGAGCCGGGCATCATCGTCGCTATCATTTGTTCGGTGATGACTTTAGGTGCTTTGTCTCCCCGGCACAACACGGCCCCAATAATGAGGTCCGCCTCGGTAACAATGCGGCTTATATTTTCCGGCGTCGATAATACGAAATTGACTTCCGGCAACTCGTTTCTTCTCAACCAATCCATGTGCGATTTGTCGATACCGGCGACATAAACATCGGCTCCCATTGCCGATGCCACGCGCGCGGCATGCATGCCAACCACCCCGTCGCCGACGACCAACACATGACCATGCCTGTTCTTGCCAATGCGGCCTAATTGAACGCCTTTGCCGCCATTGAACTCAGCCAGATAATACGCGCCCATCAAGACCGCGACATTACCGGCTATCGCGCTCATCGGCACTAGAATCGGCAACCGACCTTGCTCATCTTCAACCAGTTCGTAGGCAATCGCGGTGGTGCCATTAGTGAGCAAGGCGTCGGTCAAAGCCGGATCGACACCGGCCAAATGCAAAAAAGTAAAGACTGTTTGTTGCTTCAAATATTGATACTCGGCAGGCAACGGTTCTTTGACCTTAACCACTAAGTCCGTCTTCCAAGCCTCCGATGCTGAAACCACATTAACACCAAGCTGTTTGTACTGGTCATCGGCAAACCCAGAATCTAAACCGGCACAGGTTTCAACTAATACTTCGTGGCCTCGCTCGACCAATGTTCCGGCGGCCGCCGGAGTCAAGCCCACCCTACCTTCTTGATCCTTTATTTCTTTCGGAATACCTATTCTCATTGCGCCCCCTTGATTTAGTGGCAAGCTATCATCCGAATTGGAATATAATTCGGTTATAAAACCGGTACTACAATGGCTCTTTCAAAGCTCGATTGTAATCGATTTCCTTTACCCTTCCCTATACGGAATCATAAAATTCTGTATTTCTTTTTTGGAGTCTCCATGGCGTTATCCGTTGTTCTAATCATTGTCGGTTTAGCATTGTTAGTTTGGAGCGCCGATCGCTTTGTCGAAGGCGCGGCCGCTGTTGCGAATTTTGCCGGCATGTCGCCTCTATTGATCGGCATGCTCATCGTCGGCTTCGGCACTTCCGCCCCGGAAATGGCTGTGTCCGCCATATCGGCATGGCATGGCAATCCGAATATTGCATTAGGCAACGGCTACGGTTCAAACATCACCAATATCGCATTAATCCTCGGCATCACCGCGATCATCAGCCCGATTGCCGTTCACTCACAAGTGCTTCGAAAAGAGCTTCCAATCCTTAGCGCAGTTACGCTATTCGCCGCTTGGCAAATTTATGACAACGAATTTACTCAATTGGATGCCTGGCTTTTATTAGCGGTGTTTGGCATGATTATGGGCTGGACAATAATCCAAGGCATGCATAAAGACTCCGATAGTTTCGAAAAGGAAATGGAATCCGAATTACAAGCCCACGCGATGACACTTGGACGTGCATTATTTTGGGTTGCCGTAGGCTTGATATTATTGGTCGTCAGCTCACAGATGCTGGTCTCAGGCGCAGTCACGATTGCGCAAAGTCTAGGCATCAGCGACTTGATAATTGGCCTAACCATCGTTGCAATCGGCACATCCCTGCCGGAACTAGCATCATCAGTCATCGCCGCCAAGAAGGGTGAGCATGATATTGCCTTGGGAAATATTATCGGGTCCAATCTGTTTAATACGACTGCGGTCGTCGGGATCGCTGGAGCCATACACCCCATGACGATCCCTGAAGATATTTTGATCAGAGATTGGCCGGTCATGGCTGCGTTAACGGCTTCTCTTTTCGTCCTGGGTTATTCCTACAATGGCGGAGGGCGAATCAACCGTATCGAAGGCGGATTATTATTATCGGCCTATATCGGTTATACCTGTTATCTGATCTTTTCGGTCACTACTATTTAAACTTATTGCCGTCACGAAAAACCATGAGTCAAAAAAAATTAAGCCTACAGGAACAATTGCTTAAGTCGGGCCTTGCCAGCGACACCAAGGCTAAACAAATCCGAGCCGAGAAACGTAAACAACCCAAAAAGAATGCCCATGCAGCTGCGGAGCAAACTCGACTTGAGATACAAAAAGCTAAAACGGAACAACAAGAGAAAGACCGCCTGCTTAATCAACTAAAAAAAGAGGAAACGGAACGTAAACAGCTAGCTGCGCAGATCAAACAATTGATCGAACAGCATAAGTTTGCGCAAAGCAATGACGGCGTAAAATACAATTTTAACGATAACGGCAAAGTTAAATCGGTATATGTTTCGGAGTTCGTACGAAATCAAATCGTCAATGGCCGCGCGGCAATCGTGATTTGCGAAAAACAATATCAAATCGTACCGCTCGAAATTGCCCAAAAAATCGAACAACGCTTACCCGGCGTGATCGTTTTAATCAACGAGCCCCCTAAACAACCCGAGGCTGACGACCCCTATGCCGATTATCAAATACCGGACGATTTGATTTGGTGATTTTCCCTTGAAGTAGAAATATTTGATGCAACAAAATCACCAGCTAACGCTCAAACAATCTCACAATAAATTTAACCGGGAGAAAGCAAGATGAACAATAATTGTTATTTAAAATACGCAGGCATGTTAGGGTTACCGTTAGCCATGCTAACGCTAGGAATTTCAACGGCGACCGCGCAAACTCAAGGCAAATTCGACAGAAAGCTATTATTAGAACAACAGATCGAATTACCGTCGAATACTGTCAATGCCAAGACAATCAAAGTTACCATTCCGGCAGGCTTCAAAACACCGGACCATACCCACGACGGCCCTGGCCCTCGCTATGTCATTAAAGGCAAATTAAAAGTCATCGAAGGCGATAAAACGGGAGTTTATTCGGCTGGTGACGTCTTCTGGGAATCCGGCGATGTTATGTCGGTGGAAAATGTCGGCAAAGGCTCCGCCGAATTGATCATTTTCGAACTCGCGCAACCGAAACAACCCGAGAAAAAATAACAAGAACCACCTCGGTTCGATCGGCCATACCGGGAGCCAATCGATGCCCCTGGTTTGGTCATAAGAAAACAGCTATCAGCTTATAAAAAGCATTTTTTATTTACGAAAATATTCCTTGGCTGGACGGGGTTTGTAACACCCATGCGCATCAAGCTCTTTCCCAAGCTCCAGCTTGGGAAAGACACCCCGGAAGCTCCAGCTTCCTGAACAGGTTGCCCAAGCTGGAACTTGGGTAACAGCATATTTTAGTCTTTGTGACCTCGATGCCATTTAGTATAACTTGATATTCTCGGCCTCGAAATCGCGATCTGGGGATCGCTCCCACAGTGTTTCCGCCATCCTCTGTGGAAGCGACGCCTTCATCGGCCCTCACATAACGCTAGGAGAGGGGAAGCCACTGATGCTAGACACCCACGGCTTATGTCGAAGCCCTAGAAGCGACCTAAATTCAATGTAGGGGCGATTTTAATCGCCCAGACGAGTAAATTACCCCTAAATGAAAATTCGGCAATTCAGATAGTTAATTTTAGCGACATCCTTAGCTTAATGCGTATGGGTTGCAACCCCGTCCTAAACGTTACTTACATGGATGTGGGTAAGGGGCGTGAGCAGGAGCAGAAGCTTTTCAACCGAGGTCAAAGCTGATCAAAACGTTCGGGGCGGGTTAAGTAACCCGATCCGCGCATGGGATCAAGCAATACACAACTCACCGCTTTCTGCTTACCACTTACCACTCACTACTTACGATCATCTATTTTCCGCTAATCATTGCGACAAGCCGGTCCACATCGAGTCGATCGAACGGCCAACAAAGATCAATACCGGAGTCCTCGTGCAACAACACCGGAATGCGTATTGCGTAACGTTCCTGCCATTGCGTTTGCTCGGCTATATCGATCGACTCAATCTCGATATCGTTATTATCCGCCAGATAACTATTCAGAATTTCCTCCGCTTGCTCGCATAAATGGCAGCCTTGCGTGCCGAACAGCATCAACTTAGGAACGAGCATGAAATAACTTCGACAATTGTTGAAGGGGGTTCCATGGCTCGATTGACAGGTGTCGGCGGCAGGGAGCCGGCCGCCGTCAAGCCTACATGGACGTATTCACGGCGTCCTGTCAAGCGAGTCACTGAACCACCGCAAAACCTACTACTTATAGACGTTATTTTGCACATATTCCTTAGTCATGATGCTTGCTGATTTTATCGAGAAAACTCATCAACAGCGCAGAAATTACCAGCGTTAAATGCACAGCGACATACCATAAAATCTTGTCATTGTCGGTCGCCTGTATGTTCATAAAGACCTTCAATAAATGAATCGACGAGATCGCGACAATCGACGAAGCCAGCTTGATTTTTAGAGAACCGTAATCATGCGTTCCAAGCCAATCCAGCTTTTCGGTCGACAAACCGATATCCATTTGCGAAACGAAATTTTCGTAACCACTGAACATCACGATGATGACTAGACTGCCGACCAGCGTCAGATCTATCAAGGTCAATAACTTCAAAGTCAAATTCGCCTCATCCATCTCAAGAATATGAGGGACAAAATGAATGATCTCCTGAAAAAATTTTACCGATATTGCCAACAAGGCTACGCTCATTCCTAGATACACCGGCGCCAAAATCCAGCGACTCGCATACATGATGCGCTCGATCGCGCGTTCAATCATAGCAAGATCCTCAGTGATGCAAATGCGCGGACAACCAACGCTCAGCCACTTCCTTCGCGATTCCTTTTCGGTGCGCATAGTCTTCGAGCTGATCGTGATCGATCTTGCCGACATTGAAATACTGCGCTTCCGGATGCGAAAAATACCAGCCGCTGACCGCCGAAGCCGGATACATCGCGTAACTCTCGGTCAATTCGATGCCGGTCGTCGCCGTAACATTGAGCAACTCGAACAATTTGCTCTTTTCGGTATGATCCGGACAAGCGGGATAACCCGGAGCCGGCCTTATGCCTTGATAAGATTCTGCGATCAACTCATCGTTACGGTATTGTTCGTCTTTTGCATAACCCCAAAAATCCTTCCTAACCGCTTCATGCATATACTCGGCGAAGGCTTCTGCCAATCGGTCTGCCAAGGCCTTGAGCATGATCGAACTGTAATCGTCATGATCTTTTTCGAATTCTTCGAGCTTAGCTTCGATGCCGATGCCGGTCGTTACCGCAAAACCGCCCAAATAATCGGTCTTGCCGCTATCGATAGGCGCGATGAAATCGGACAAACAATAATTCGGCCGCCCCGGCGCCTTGACACTTTGCTGCCGCAAATGATGCAAAATTTCTCGCTTTTCAAGCCGCGAATCGTCTTTATATAAAATGATGTCGTCGCCGTCGCTGTTGGCCGGGTAAAACCCGATAACGGCACGAGCCTGAAGCCATTCTTCGTTGATGATTTTTTTCAACATGGTCTGCGCATCTTCAAATAACTTTCGCGCTTCGACGCCGACAACCCGATCTTCGAAAATATCGGGATATTTACCGGCCAATTCCCAGGTATGGAAGAACGGCGTCCAATCGATATACCAAACCAACGTATCGAGAGGAAAGCGATCGATGACTTTATTGCCTAAAAAGGTGGGCTTGACCGGCTCGAAATCGGTCCAATTGAATTTATTGCGTCTCGCCTGCTCAATGCTATGTTGCTTGGTTTTGGCTTTACGCCCCTGATGCCTTTCCCGAACCTCCTTGTATTCTTCCTTGATTTTTTGGGTAAACGCTTCCTTGGAGTCGTCGCTGACCAAATGACTGGCGACACCGACGCTTCTGGAGGCGTCGGCGACATAAACAACCGGACCATGATAGTTAGGCTCGATCTTGACCGCAGTATGGGCTCTTGAGGTCGTTGCGCCGCCGATCATCAGCGGAATGTCGAAGCCTTGACGTTCCATTTCTTTGGCCATGTGCACCATTTCATCGAGAGACGGCGTAATCAATCCGCTGAGACCGATGATATCGACTTTTTCATCTCGCGCGGTCTGCAATATTTTTTCGGCCGGCACCATCACTCCCAAGTCGATAACCTGAAAATTATTGCATTGCAGCACCACGCCGACGATGTTTTTACCGATATCGTGCACGTCGCCTTTGACGGTGGCCATCAGTATTTTGCCGTTGGTCTGCATCTCGCCGTCTTGCTCAGCTTCCATGAACGGCATCAAATAAGCGACCGCCTTTTTCATGACCCGCGCCGACTTGACGACTTGCGGCAAAAACATTTTGCCGGCTCCAAACAAATCGCCGACCACATTCATGCCGTCCATCAACGCGCCTTCGATTACATGCAGCGGCTTTTCGGCTTCCTGTCGTGCCTGCTCGGTATCTTCGTCGATGAAATCGGCGATGCCTTTAACCAAGGCATGCTCGAGCCTTTTAGTAACCGGCCAACTACGCCATTCCAGCTCTTCCGGCTTGGCTACCGTACTACCGTCGCCTCGATATTTTTCGGCCAACTCAAGCAAGCGTTCGGTCGCGCGGTCATTACGATTGAGCACAACATCCTCAACCGCATCGCGCAATTCTATCGGAATATCTTCGTAAATCGCCAATTGGCCGGCATTGACGATGCCCATATCCATGCCGGCCTTGATCGCATGATACAAAAATACCGCATGTATCGCCTCGCGAACCGGATTGTTCCCTCGGAACGAAAAAGACACGTTCGACACGCCGCCCGAAATCAAGGCATGAGGTAGCGTTCGCTTGATTTCGCGGGTCGCCTCGATAAAATCCATGCCGTAGTTATTGTGCTCATCGATACCGGTTGCAATCGCAAAGATGTTCGGGTCGAAAATAATGTCCTCGGCCGGAAAATTCAATTGCTCGGTCAGAATACGATAGGCACGACTGCAGATTTCGACCTTTCTATCACGCGTATCGGCTTGACCTTGTTCGTCGAAAGCCATCACGATTGCAGCCGCACCATAGCGACGTATCAATTTGGCATGTCGTATAAATGCCTCCTCGCCTTCCTTCATCGAGATAGAATTAACGACACCCTTGCCTTGAATGCACTTCAATCCGGCTTCGAGAATATCCCATTTCGACGAATCGAGCATGATCGGCACCTTAGCGATATCGGGTTCTGCCGCAATCAGACTGAGAAAGCGCACCATCGCTTCTTTCGACTCCAACATGCCTTCGTCCATGTTGATATCGATGATTTGCGCGCCGTTTTCGACCTGGTCCTTGGCTATTTCCAATGCCGTTTCAAAATCGCCGTCGACAACTAAGCGCTTGAATTTTGCCGAGCCGGTGACATTGGTCCGTTCGCCGACATTGACGAACAACGAACCCGGCCCAATATTCATCGGTTCCAGGCCGGCCAGGCGGCATTGCTTTTCAATAACGGGAACGACTCTCGGCGGATATTGCTTGACCGCCTCGACAATCGCTTTGATATGCTCGGGCGACGTGCCGCAACAGCCGCCGATGATGTTCAAATAACCGTTCGCGGCCCAATCAGCCAACTCCAAGGCCATATCTTCCGGCGATTCGTCATATTCGCCGAATTCGTTCGGCAAACCCGCGTTTGGATGAGCCGACACATGCGTATCGGCTATCGAAGATAACTCTTCGATATGTTGTCTGAGTTCTTTCGCACCTAAGGCACAGTTGAAGCCGAATGAAATCGGCTCGATATGACTGAGTGAATTCCAAAACGCCGCGACGGTTTGACCCGACAGGGTTCTGCCGGACGCATCGGTAATCGTGCCGGAAATCATGACTGGCAGTTTATAGCCGAGCGCTTCGAAATATTGATCGACCGCGAAAATTGCTGCCTTGGCATTGAGCGTATCGAATACCGTTTCGATCAAAATAATATCGGAACCGCCGTCAATCAAGCCCCGCGTCGCTTCGGTATAAGCATCAACCAAAGTATCGAAGTCGATATTACGAAAACCGGGGTCGTTGACATCCGGCGACATCGATGCAGTTCGGTTGGTCGGCCCTAAAATACCGGCTACGAAGCGCGGCTTATCAGGTGTTTTGTGGGTATATTCGTCAGCAGCCTGTCTAGCCAGTCGCGCCGACTCCAAATTAATCTCATAGGCCAATGATTCCATTTGATAATCGGCCATTGCAATTTGAGTCGCATTAAAGGTATTCGTCTCGATAATATCGCAACCAACATCGAGATAAGCACAATGAATCGCTTTAATAATATCCGGCTGAGTCAAAGACAGCAGATCATTGTTACCTTTTAGATCGACAGCCCAATCCGAAAAACGCTTGCCCCGATAATCTTTTTCTTCCAATTTGTAGCTTTGAATCATCGTGCCCATAGCACCATCTAAAAACAGGATACTTTGGGACAATCTTTTTTTAAAGTTTTCTAATTTACTCATGTACTTACATGCTAGAAGTTAAATAAGGGCATAACACCCGGATAAAGCTTGGCTTGACAAGCTGTCGCGCCACATTATGCTTAACGGATTTTTAGGGAGATGATTATGTCGAAACCGACGATACTCAATGTAATAAAAAGCGTTTTCGCCGCCGCAGTCGGCATACAAAGCGACAAAAATAGACAACGGGATTTCGAACACGGCAACTTATCCACTTACATCATTGTCGGCATTATTTTTACCGCTCTTTTTGTCGTTCTTTTGGTATTGCTTGTTGCAAAAATTACTGGCTGATTAACAAAAAAGCCCAAGCAGGACTTGGGCTTTTGGCCTGGTAAAACGAGATGCTATTCCGGTTTGAAGCTGTTCTTGATCGAGACGAATAACTCTTTCATTCCGCTGAATAAATTAGAAACTGTCAATGTTTCTTTGAGCATAAACTTAGTTCTAATAAAGGCAACGGCTAAGACACCCAGAAGCGGTGGCATCAATTCAAACACAATGGACAACAGAGTTCCGGTAAACCCTTGAAATATCCCGTCCTTGGTTTTTCGGTCGCCGATGGAAGCCAAATCCCGCTCATATCCGCCTTCGAAGCCGCCGCCTTTAAAGGTCTCGAGTAAAAACACATTGAAATAAACCGCCGTGAATTGAACCGCTAAAAAAACGACAGAGCACAAAACCACCCAAAAAAGGGTTTTTTCTACTTTAGCTCGCGAAGCCGACTGGTAGACCCAAACGGCCACCAGAATCATAACAATACCACCAATCATTGCACATCCTCCTGTTTTAGTTATTATTTTTTAGTTAAAAAGAAAAAGAGATACGTACACTTCAAAATCATATCCGAATCCGATTTTTCGATAACTTTGCAGGATTCGTATTTTTCACGCCCGGGAGTCGATTGCTTTCTAATCATGCCATCTTCGACAGAATATTTTAATGCTACTTCAAACGTCTTGGTTCGCCCAAACGTATCGATTGATTTAGTGTTCAATACCCCGTCACTTTTAAAATCCCACTCGATACTCAAGTCTTTTTTCTCTCCCTCTAATTTGGCGGCTTCCGCATAGAGATTCCATTTCCCCAAAATTTCAGACTGATCTTTTAATAAGACTTCCGCATTCGCTGCAAAAGCCAACAAAACAGCGGGCCATATTGCATGTATTCTCTTTGTTATATTCATTTTCCCACCTTTTTACTTTGATTTTATAAGTCTTTTAGATTATAACACACACCCAGTGCTACTCTAGTTTTTACATTCTCCTAACGTATTGTGCATCGCTTTAAAATATCAACATTAAACTTGACATTAGCTGTGTCTAAAGTATCATTGATGGCTCATTTGCTATGTCTATAGCATTTTCTAAAATATAAAAACACAGGTAGGACACTCATGGGTGCGATCTTAGATTTGACTGAAATGTTAAAAGAACCAGCTGGCATGGTCGGCGCGATTGTCGTTATCGCAGCCGGTTACTTCTTAGTAAAATGGGTTTTTGCTGAGCCTAACGACGAAGACAAATAAACTAACAGCCCCGTTAGTTTAAAAAAGATCACAAGGCCGCCCCTGCTAATTCTGACAAGTTTTAGAGGCGGCCTTTGTTTTTTTTTACCCATCTCCCACCTAAATACCCTATAATTTATACATTTATTCAGCATAATGCTTTAGTAAATGTATCATTTTATTTTCACCAAGCTTTACCAACTTTACAATAAATCTGCTCCAGCCACCGGCATCGGCTTATTCCGACTGCTCTACGGCATTGTATTATTTCAAGAAATCTGCTTCTTATTATATTTCCATCATCTAATTTTCGACCCGATTCCTTACATTGACGTTGAATTTCCGCTCATTCCTTTTTTTCTTTGTCTCTGGGCGGTTGCTGCTTTATTCATAATCGTTGGCTACCAATGCCAAAACGCATTAATTGTAAGCTACCTCTTTTGGATCGTCTTTGTACAATTCACCCCCATGCAACGCGACTTTGACGGCGGATTTGATGCATTCATGACTGGATCAGGTTTTTTTTTACTTTTCATGCCGACCGACAAAGCCTTTGCGCTCGATCAATTAAGGCTAAAACTCAGCACACCCTTTCGCCATTACTCTCAACACCCGAAACCTACTGCTTCAAGCCTGAGCTACCACCTTCCCGTTTTTATCTGCCTAGGCTTTCTTTATTTCGACTCGGCGATTCATAAATTATTTGCCGAACACTGGCGAAACGGTCTAGGAGCCTGGCTTCCCTCCACACAGCCATATTATGTATCTGCGATCAATATGTCCTGGCTTCTTAATCAGGAAGTATTACAAAAGACGATTGGCTATATCATTATTGTGTTTCAATTTAGCTTTATATTCTTTTTTTCAAACCGCTACTTACGCCCTATCTACTTATTCATTGGCATTGGCTTACACCTTGGCATAACGATTTCTCTAAACATTTATCCGTTTGGCCTTGGCATGCTCATTTTTTACAGCCTACTGGTTCCTTTTTCATGGTGGCGCTGCTTAGCCAAAGCCCTTAGACCCTCTCAACCTTTATTAATGGTCTATTACGACAAAGACTGCCCTTTATGCAATCGCACTGCATTAACCGTCAATCATTTCGATATTTTTAAATGCATTGATTTTAAAGACGCTCAAACTTTTTCGAATAAACAACCCGCACTATCTGCCTTGCCATTGGATACCTTGCTGACCGATCTTTATTCAGTCGATGAAAACGGCAAGGTTTATAACGGCATCAATACTTACATCCAGATTCTAATGAAAATGCGCTATCCATTTTTAATTGGCTGGCTACTCCGCACCCCCGGGATTCTTCATCTAGCCAGAGCTATTTATCGCAACATAGCCGATAACAGACAGCGTATACCATGCAATCAAGACTGCGTCATCCCAAATAAAACCCAATTTAAATTACACAGCTTTTACAGCCGTTTTTTTGAGACCGATAACCTTCAATCACGAAGAAACTTAAAAACACTAACCAAAGCCTTCTTAATCATTTGCATACTACAAATCAATAGCACCATACACTACGGACTACTATACCGGCTTAATGTCGATACACGCAGCAACTCCTTAATGATTGCACTGACTCAAGCCAGCAATTCCATTTTATTACTATCCCATTCATTCATCGGTATAACACCCCACGCCCTTTATTTACACGACCATTTTGAGGGGTATGACTCGCTACTTGCAATCACCTACACCAACGATAACGGAGATGAAGCCTGGTTACCGTTCATCAACCAAGAAGGACGGATACTTGCCCCTCACTGGGGGCGCATCCACTCAATGTGGGCCAATATCGCCGTCACACCGAATATCGACGCCATCAGACTCAACAAGCTGATCATGAAAATTACTGCATACTGGTCACATAGACTCCATCTAGATCTTGACAACACCCTGTTCACGATCAAGATTAAGAAAAATTCAGCTCCGTCCTACTGGGTTTATGATTTGCTCAATAAAAACCTCAGCGGAGAATGGTCAAACCTTGGCACAGTCCATTGGAAACAGCAGCAATTTCATAGCAATTTAAACCAAACGTTGCTGGATAATCTCTCTACTCAATCAAGTTACTGGCCTACCTCAACACCCGAATAACGACAAGCCTTTGCCATTGCGATTGGACCATACCTTTCGCACTTCAGATTTCGGCAGCGCTCAAGGAGGAGCCGTGTTGCTCGACCCCTCACCTAACGCTAGGTGAGGGGTCAGCATGGGTGCAAGCATAGAGCCTTGTATGATTAATTTAAATGAATTTTAGCCAGGAAATACTTTAAGCTGTACCGAGTTCATTGGGAGGCCGCTTGAGCCTGAGGACTGGATTAAACCAGAGCCTGTCATGTAGGTTGCCCCCGCCCTATTCACACTTCGACTTAGCCCAGAACAAAAACTCTACAACACAAGCCCAGCCCAGCCAGACGCTCTTTTTAGGATAACGGACCAACAATTCCCAATTTGAGAATCATACAGGGTGTGAGGTACGCTTGGCGAGGATGTCAGCTGCAGGGGCAGATTTTTGCTCCTCAAATTGGGAATTGCTCCTGCATTGCCCTAATACACGCCATCCTTGGCGCTTAGCTGACGCCAAGTCCCCATGGATGGGTTCACGGCGTTCCTCGACAGGGATACCCCACACCCTAAATCCAGTGAGAATGCTCAAACTGGGAATTGCTGCTAACGGACACCCGGCGCCGAACTTGCTCAACGAAGGGTATAAGTTGGCGCCCATGTGTGCTTGCATTTCCTCACTGACCAAACCGGCTGTCGCAACATTGTACTCATCCATTCTTAAGCACAAGAGTTTTCACCAAACTGTTGCGTGATTTATAAACTAGCTATTCCCATTACTTAATCAAGAACCGACACAATTAGCAATATTTTTTTATTTATTTATAACAACAACTTATTAACATACCTATCTATTTTTTTAACAATCTTCCGCTCCATTTCATTTATAACTTCTCCACTCATTTTAATTTAAATGTTGCATAGAATTTTTTGCCATGATATAAAAATACCGTGCTAAGCATTTAGTACTGTAATTTTATTAATATAAAAATAAATTCTTTTGGAGGATAGTATGAAAAAAGTTTTATCACTTTTAGCTATGGCATTAATGATTGTTGGCTTAACAGGCTGCCTGGACGATCCCGATAGCTCCAAACAAAAAGTTGAAAATACAACCATTAGATTGTAAGATCTGAATTTATGAACCCGGCTTATTTTCTAATAAGCTGGGTTCATACTAGCAACTCAATCTACTTTACATCCCTGCGCTTTACCCCCCGTCATTTCCTCTCCTTTTTACTGAAAATTTCTGTCTTTTTTCCAGTCTCTTTTATTACTCATACAACTCTTTTTTCTAATTTATATTTGCAGCACTTGCTTTAGCTTTTTTAGCACTCACCACAAACAAACTGCTATTTCTTAACCTCAGTTAGGGATAATAGATACTATAGCCCTACATAAGACAGACAACTAACGCTTCGACTTTTATTCGAATTCAAGCCGCATAAAATACACACGACTATGTAACTGTTCGCACAATGCCTTGCAAAAATGCAACGAAGAAAACGTACAAAAAGAACTGTCGGCTGCATAACCGTTTCATGCACACACCCCCCAGGTTAACTCTAAAAAGAGCCGCCAGCATGCGTTGTAGACCGTTCGTGCCGGGCTAAGAAAACGAAGCATGAAGGAATTAAAACACTTTCATAAGCTTGGTTAAATTTCAAACTACCCCTTGCTCTTTCGTTGATCCCACGGCGAACGGCAGCTTGAGACACTTAAATTCTCTTTTTAGGTTTATGATCGAAAATGTTAACTTTATAAAGACAAGGGCCGTGGCTAGCGAAGATCTAGGCAACAGGACATATTTTTGCCCCCATCCAAAATCAGCATTCATCCAGCAACTAAACTCCATCGGTCATTGGCAATGATTCAATATTTCGAATAACTTAGAGACAAGCACTCAGGTCCCGTTTGCAAATTACCGAAATTTAAGCGGGGTTATTTAGGCTATGTATACGGTAATAGTTGAAACTACCGGAAGCACTTATAAAACCCAAGTGAATTGCAGGGTTCGCTACGCGAACCAAATGCCGGCACAAGGCAACACATGAAGGCGCGTTAAGCTCAGGGTAAAAGCAATGAAATACCATATACATGTATTCCCTTTTGATTGAAAAACCGTCTAAGAATAAAAGGTATGGGATGCGTCTATCGAGGAACGCCGTGATCCCGTCCATGGGGGCTTGACGGCAGCGCTCCCTGCTGCCGTCATCCTCGCTAGCCACACCCCATACCTTCATAAAGTTAGCTAACTTTTAAGTATAAAGGGAGTAATAGTTAAAAAATTTCTTTTTCCTGATTAACTATAAGCTTCAGCCAATTTGAAGCCCGAAGAAGGCTTTATGTCGCTAGCGCGACGCGCTTATTAAGTCGGTTCGCGGACCGACAGCCGAGTGCGGATTGGGACGCCAAAGGCACATGAAGTGTGACCCCTCTATTACGACGTTGTATTGGAAATTAATTATTTTGCCTATTTCCTAAACGCCTTTTTTAGTAGGCAAGAGAGCAACCTCAACTTCCAACGCGAACATAGCCTTTCGGAAGATCTCTCCTTAGCCCTCCAAAAACGAGCGACAACCCTGTCGCTCCCTTAGTGGGCTATTTTGGCAAAATAGCCAGTGCTAGGCGCAGCCTAACGGCCCGTAGGGCATACGCATCAAGCTAAAAAAGACCAACCCACATCACGTTCTTTCCCAAGCTCCAGCGCTCATCGTTATACGTAAGTCAAAAATTACTGTTTTGCAATCTTAGCTAATGAGGCTTCGATACCATTTTTTGTCGCCCAACGTTCCCGACTTTCCCTCACCTAGCGTTAGGTGAGGGACGATCTGGGGATCGCTCCCACAGAGCATCCGCCCCCTTGTGGGAGCGACGCCTTCGTCGCGATTTCGAAGCCACTGATGTTCAATATCCGCCAGATTTATCAAACAGCACCGTTTCCAGGTATACGACGAACTGTGTTTAGCAAGTTTACCGATACTTGTGTATAACGGCGAGCGCGCTCCAGCCAGGGAAAGACACCCCGGAAGCTCTCCCTTCGACAAGCTCAGGACAAGAGCTTCCTGAGGCCGACATAACCTCCGCATACTGTCAACCAAGCCTAACTCACTCGTTCAATCTTTCTTGATTGTCGGGAAACTAGAGAGTCTGGAACAGGTTACCCAAGCTGGAAACTTGGGTAACAGCATAAAACACACGAGACCACGTTAAACTAACGGCGGTACTGCTTTGGTGCGCTCAAACGGCCCATACAACCATCAAGTTTCGAGATTCTCGAACATAGCCTCTCACATCAGCAATTCCCAATTTGAGAATAAAAAAGGGTGCGGAGTGTGCCTGGCGAGGATGTCGGCGGCAGGGGCAGATTTTTGCCCCTTACAAAATCTGCATCCACCCAGCACCTAAATTCCATTGATCATTGGCAATGACCTATAAAATTAAAATGCTGGATTAAAGCGGGATTGAGGTTTTTTTATTTAATACCCCCCAAGCCACTCCGCAACCGCTGAGCGCCAAGTACGTCTTGACTGCAGAAAATACAGGAACACCTTCTACCGCCCTGTGCCAGACCTTGTCGCTTAAAGTATCACCTGCCGACACCCCACCTCCTGCATCCCTGTAATAGTGTTTTACAATGAGGGGAGACCGAATATACACAATTTAAGCGATAGGCTTATACTCCTCTTCGACAGGCACGTTCAACCGCTTACACTCCGAATTACTGCAATTTTCCCTTGGACTTGCCAATTAATTACTAATTTCTTGCGCAATCAAACCAAAAAACAACTACCCGATACGATAACAACACGCATAAAAAAGCCCCCGTGTTTTTCAACACGGGGGCTTTAACCCTACTTAGTCTATATAATAACTAGACCAAGCTATTCATTAGATGAATGTTGGGATCAATGGAGCATCTACCATTGTCATTTGACGGTTGCCGTCTTCGTCGATGAAGAACAACAGACCCGCGAAACGGCTGTCTGGATCGTAGATCAAGTCAGCTAAACGGTAAACTTCCCATGCTGCGTCAGAAGCAGTAACGTCAACAGTTCTTGTTTCGCCTGGAGCAAGTGGGCTGTTATCGCTAACAGACAAACCTTCTTCGGCTAACAAGTCATCTGGATAGTTAGTGTCGTCTTCATATACATCAGCATCCAAGAAACGAACAGAAGCTGTGTTGAACTCAGCCAAACGAACTGCAGAATCACCGTTGTTAGTGATTTCCAAAGTCATTTGCATTGCACGACCTGGTACACGGTAAGAAGCATCAACAACTTTTACAGAAACTGTAGGTTGTGGAAGTTCCAAAGATTTAATACCGCGCATCAAACCTGCTTGCAATGGAGTCGTAACAGGATATTTCTCGTTGGCTTGACCCATTGAGATAGCAACGATTGCCATAGTACCGGCAGCGAAAGCCATACCAACTTTTTTATCAGTTGGTGTGATCAAAGAATCGGCTTTACCAGCATCAACAGCTATTCTGCGTGGAATGAATACAGGCTTGCGACACCAGTATACCATCCAAGCTACACCCAAAACGTACCAGAACAAGTGCCATCCATAGACACCGTCTAATGCGTAAGTTTCCAGATCAATGGTTTCACCAGTCAATGTAGTGATTGGGTTTTTGAAATCGCCCATACTACCAGTAATAGTTACCCATTTACCTGGACCAATGATTGGACCACCGCCTTCAACGTTCATCATAGTGTGAACGTGCCAGTCACCTGGACGACGTGCTTTCAACAAAACTTTAAATTCATAAGTTTCGCCCAATTCCAGAGATACTGAACGTGGAACCAGTTGACCACCGATCCAAGAACCTGCACGAATAAATACAGGACCAGGAATACCGATGTTCAAGAAAGCAACTTCTGGTTTATCGACAGTTTCAGGCCATCCCGCGAAAACGTGGAATTTACCTGAAATTGACATGGTTTCATTGACAGAAACCATATCTTTTGACCAGTTCAAGTCAAACCAGTGAATGGTCCGCATACGCATGAATGCCGCCTGTGATTTCTCACCATGAGCAGATGCTGTCGGAGTGTAAAACATCGCTGCTGTTACAGATACCAGCAGTGCGACAAAGGACAATTTAGCAACTTTGTCTTTTATTATTTTCATATATCCTCCTCTATTACAGAGAATTAATAGTTTTATAAGCATCCGGTAGATTCGAAATGAATATACCGCGGTTTTTTGATTATTAAGTTTGTATCAAGAACCTTGTACAAATTTTTCACTTCCGAACCAGCTTCCGAAGAAGTGCCACAAGAAGTAAATCAAGATACTTACGAAACCAGAGAAGAACGCTGATACTGGAGCAACGTCTTTACCGAATGTTCTCAGTGTACCTTTTTCAACCATACGAATGTACTCAGGAGTACCGGTTCTAACATAGTGGTAACCTTGAAGGTCAGCCAGAGTCATCATCATGCCGTTGTATTCAACAGGAACATGCAATGGAGCAATGATTGGCCAGTTACCTGGATAGAACAGTAAGCCCCAAGCTAAACCACCGACAACCGCAGTCAGAGTCATGCTGTTAGAAAGCATCAAGATGACGTCTAATACGATCGCACCTGGCATCAGGTTAGATGGGAAAACGAAGTTTACTGGGAAGTATGTCCAGCCCCAGAAGTTGAAGTATCTGTTGATCCACTCACCGAGTAACAGACCTAAGATACACAAAGTTGCACCCCAAGCGATGCGATAGCGCCACCAAAGTACAGCTTGAATCGCAGCAGGGAATGTAATTGAAACGATTGGTGCTACAGTTACCCATAGACGTCTATCTTTCCAATCGGTCCAGAAATCCCAGTCACCGCCAGTCAACATATAGTGGATATGATAACCACCGAGAACAACAAAAAACGCCGTAAAGATAATCATGTAGTCGAACGTACGAGAAACTTTGACAGCTTCTGCGCGTGAACGAACAGCTGATTGAGATGCGCTCATTAGCTTACCTCCTAAAGGATTTAAAAATTATTATTTATTTTTACTATTTTCTGTATCGCTTCTTCGGTAAAGAAGAAGCGACCAGGAGATAGTTTTTTCAGACTAAGCGATTAAGCCAGGTCTTTTTTCAGCAGCTTGGACAATGCGCCCAGCTCGATGTTGATTACACCCAATATACCCAAGGCAGACCATCCGAAGAAGACGAAGCCATAGTGCAGAGGAGCAACAAACAATTCTTCCATAAACCAGAAAGTATGACCCCACTCATTCAAACCAACGTTTGGCAGGATCATGAACGGACCTACAACAACAACCAGGTATTGCAGAGACAAACCTTGTTGGTAAGTTGGAAGTCTTGTTTTAGCATATAAGAAAGAAGCACCACCAGTGATGATGTAGATTGGGTAGCTCAAGTAGAACTCGATGATATGACTTGGAGTGAAGTCAGTATCACGAACGATCGTTTGATGCCAAGTACCATCTTGCTCTGTGAAGTAGCTAGCACCGAAGTAGATCGCGATGCCGTACATCATCAACCATGTCCAGTGAGTAAAATGTCTTCTTAACTCTTCACGTGGAGTGATTGACATTACTTTACGATCGCGAGATTTCCAGATGTAGCCCCATAATACAGAAGCTGTTAATACTTCTAATACCATTTCGATATACAGGAAGTTCATCCAGTATGTTTCGAACTCAGGTGCGAATGAATCCAGACCTGCGGACCAACCATAAACACCTTCATACCAACGAACCCACGCATAGAAAACCAGATACAAAGATGCGCCGGCAATGATATTTTTTTTGTTCAAAAGTGGTGCTTCTGCAGCATCAGCTTTAACTGACTCAGTTGTAGCAGCCATTTCTACCTCCTAAAAAATTTATAAAACCCCTAAGGGCGGTTGCTTTAGAACATCCCTATAACGCTTTATTCAAGCTCCACCAGTCCAATTTGGTGCTGCTCAGTTTATCATTTCGAAAAGGCTTGTCAACAAAATTTATGACCAATCTAGTACACTATCAATTATCCCATCCATATCCACGCCCCATCCAGCCTATCCTCAAGCCCTTAATCGCATACCCATCACACGCAAAAAAATCTTTCTTTTAGATTTAATTTTGATTCAATTCAGATCATAAAACCGCAAATAATTGTTCGCTAACCACCCCGCAATTTATTGAAGTAATACATTGAATTAAGTAACGAACATGAAATAATAATTTTGCAGTAATCGAGACTATGGCTCTTGCAGCCATTCAAGTCGGCTAAAAACGCAATAATGTAAACTATGTGCGTATTCTGATTAATTTGAACACTGATTCTGGACGAACGTGAACACCTAAAACCTAACGCATCGGTGGACGTGAATTTTTACGCCAAGTGTTCAACTTGAGTCAAGGAATTCATTTTTTTTCGCATCGATTCTCCTT
>JAHJSQ010000161.1 GCA_018830325.1 Gammaproteobacteria bacterium | reverse complement strand
CCGGCTCAACACCCGGCTCAAGGCGTAATCGAGCAACTGTTCAATACTGCGCGCCTCGGTATCGGGCAAGGACCGCCGGTCACCGCGCAAAATTTGCCGCAACGGTTCAGGATTATCGGTGGTGTAACGTTGTTGCAATAACTCGTTCTCATGCCGAATACTGACTTCGGCATGATAAGCATCGAGCAGCAGCAAGGCATCGCGGCGATGTTCGGCCTTGTCCTTGATGTGTTCCGCGACTTGGTAAAGCGTGTTGGGGAATATCGTGTTGGCCAGCGTATGGCTAGTGCGTTGTACTAGTTTTTCTAGGCGGGTTTTGAGCAACACGGCATGTTCGGCATGGCGTTGGGCATCTTTTCTGAGACGCTCTTCCTCTTGGATTTTAAGGCGAGTGTTAACCGTATTTTGCAACTCCAAGAATTTAACATGAAGTTTTTTAAGGTTTTCAGACCTCAACTGACCGGGGGCGGTTTCATGGTATTTTATTTCTTGAAAAAACGCTTCGATTTCATGGCTGGCTTTTATTGCATCTTGTTCCTGATAAATAAGTGCAATGTAATATTTGGTAAGCATATTCGCATCTATATCAAGCGGGCCGGTATTTTTTGACAGCCTTTTATTAAATAGTTGTAATGCCAAGTCAAAATATGGAGCGCTATCTAAATTTTTACCGGCCTGTATTAATCCTTTTGTATAAAATAAAACACCCGCAGTTATGAAGTTTTCATTAGATAAGCTAAATAAATATCGCTCTATGAGTGAATCAAAAATCACGTCGTTACTAAGTAACAAATAGAGTAAAACATCTGTTTTTCCTGACACTAGCCCATCAATGATTGGCGTTACCATGTCTATCTGTATAGTTTCATTTGAATTATTCATGAAATAATCAAATAATAAAATCATCACTATATTATCAGGATACAGCTTCAACATTTTATCAAATCGTTCTTGTTCTTTACTTGGAAGTAGATACAAACGAGCTTGGTCAATGCTTTCCGTATCTATCGAATCATAAATGTTGGTTTTATGACTGTGCTTAAAAAATTTATCAATATATAAATTTCTGTCGTTTTCATTGGTTTTATTTGAGAAAATCAAGCAAGCTATACGAATACAGTCAATAAAAGACCAGTCAAAATAAGGAAATTTTTTCGTTTGGTATCTGTTAGTATCCCAATCTAAAAAATCGAATATATAATGATCATCCAAATCATAAGGATTTAGACCGCCAAGAATATCAAATTGATCAGTCAACTCATCCCAAGCGAGCACTTTTTCAATAGTGATTAAGGCCATGTCTAAATCTAATAGCACTCCATGCCCATAAAAATAAGCTACAGCCAATGAAAAATTGGCTGGATAATAATTATTTTCGGCGGATATTTTTAAAAAATAAATAAACTTATTTAGTTCATTTGCTTTTTTATAATGCATGGCTAACCGATAGCAGGCAATAGGATCATTCTCATGGGCGAGATCATGCCATATTTCAAGTGCTTTTTCTTGATTGGCAGCGATGGGCGATGTACCCTTTGCGTAGTTTTCCGGTATGCCTTTATAACAAAGTCCTGCAATAGATCGCTTAATCCAAAGAGATTCATCGAAGCATATCGGCGTATATTTTTTATTATTTATTTCTGAATTTTCACCAAATAATTTTAGTGCTTTGTCTAATTCAATGGACCCCATTATTATGCTCTGATACTTATTGAGAGCCTTATTGAGAACATCAGGAACATCACCAATTACGCCATTTTTTAAATAAAAAACAGCGGCTTCATGTTGAACTTTTCTAATTTCGTTATAAAAACTATCTAGTCCTTTTTTAACCTTATTTTCAGCATAATTCGCTCCATTCGCTCCTGCTATATCTATGTCATAATACAACTTTTCTTTTAAAATGAAATGCAATCCTAAAAGTAGTGATTTATCCTTATTGAGTGCTTTGCTAATATAAGAGTACGCCTTCATTTTCTCTTGCTGATTCTTTGTCACAAGATAAGCTCTACCAAGTAATCTACAAGCATCTGTATTATCAGAACCGGCTGCTTCAAATATGAGATTTAGCCCTTTTTGTTCGTCCTGAGCAATTCCAAAACCAGTCAAATAACAAATACCTAAGTTAAAACAAGCATCTTTGTTGCCATTCAAAACAGCTTGTTCATACCAATAAAAAGCCTTTGTTGGTTCAACCGTCTTTTTTGACCGATAAGTTTCTTCTGAAAAAATCAAATGATTTGCAACATCAAGCTCATGTTGTCGCTGCTCGCCAAGCAACTGACGACGGCGTTCTAATAATTTTTCATACTTTGATTTTTCATTAGACTTTTTAACGGCTAGTTTACTAAAAGTCGATTTCCACTTTTTACCTTGATTTTTTTTGCTTGATGGTAGTATTTCGTTATACTCTTTATCTTCCTTTACAAGTTTATCCCGCAAAGAATCAAGATCACTTTTTTTTGCTATTGCAGCGATCCATTCTTCATTTATTCCTAGTTCATACAGAAAACCTAGTGCGTGTTGTGCTACAGGTTCGCCTGATTGGGCTTTTTCATTTATGCTTTGAAAAAACTCAATAAGCTCGGCGTATTTAGGTTTATACCAACCCCATTGTTTTTCATCGGTGATAGCATCGAGCCAGTTTATTAAAAAATCATGATTAAATGGGTTTAGGTTCAAATCGTTCAGCGATTTATTTATGCTATCGAGTAAATTCATTGTATTTGTGCTTTGGTTAATATAAATCTATATAACTGCGTAATCCGACGGAGCGCTACAGTTTTTTGTCGGGCTACGCTCAGGCTAATCCGATCTACGAAACTAATTTCGGTTGATTGATGGACATTGTTTAATATCCAACTTTTGCTTCGCTCTCGTCACCGCCACATACAATAAATTCCGTTCGGCTTCGATTTGGGCGGGGTTATGGGGCTTGAAAAAGTCACTATATAACTGAACCGAATTCCATTCCCGACCTTTTGCGCCATGAGTGGTCGTGATCACTACATCGGAATGCTCGGGGGGTTGTTTGCTGGCTTGCCAGATCAATTTTGTCAGTAACGGCAGACTGCTTTTGTAATCATTAACCAAGGTAATGAGCGGTTTGAGACTGGCGCCTTGTGAGGTTTCGGCGTACTCGACCACTTCAGGCCAGCTATTGAACAATGCCAGCTCCGGCGTGACCACCGGTTGTCCAAGGCGGAGCCGGTGCGCGTCTTCGAGTAAATGAGCCATTTCCGCCGCACCCTTAGGAAGACACGCCTTGCGTTTGGCGGCCATTTGTTGAATCAAGGCAGAGACTGCGCCACTGTTACTGCGGCAAATAACGGCGTCGGGCTCTGATTCCCCTTGTACTTGGCTTTGAATGCTGGACAAGCCTTTTAAGCCCGTTTCGCCATTCAGACCTAGAATCTGGTTGGCGACGTCGGCGACTGCCGGACCAAAGCGAAAACTTTGCTGCAATGAGGCTTCGCGTTCGGTGTCAATCTGTTTCATCGCGTTAACTGCGCCGCGCCAGGCATAGATTTGTTGGTAGCGGTCGCCGACATAGATTTTTTGGGCGTTTTGCTGGGCAATCAGCGCCAACATGACCGGATTGGCGTCTTGCGCCTCATCGAACAGAATAAAGTCGGCATCGAGCGCCGGTTGCGTCAATGACCACAGTTTCAAATAATCGTCATGGCTAACGGGTGTTCGGCTGTCTTTATTCATTTTCATAAGCCATAGTTTGTTAGCGTAGCGGACGACTTCCGTTTTTACCGCGTTTTTATCAATAAGGCTTTCTAATTTGCTCAGTTGATCGACCGGCACATGTTTGGCTTCGATCTTCTGATCAGTGCTTTGCGCATAACGCTGAACGGTATCCATGACCAGATAACCGATGGATGCTGGCGTCATTCCTGCCACTTTGCCATTGATATTAAGTAATTCTGCTGTTTTTGTACCGTTCAACCGCTTCTTCAGTTGATCTTGATACAAAAAACCTATTTTACGATAAGCCAAGCTATGGGCGGTTCGGCATTCGACATGGCTTGGAAACCGGCTAGCAGCATCATCGGAATTGGCTTTGTTGAAGGCAACATAAAGTCCGCGTTTATCCGACATGATGTCGGCGATCCCTTTCAGCGTCGTCGTTTTACCCGTACCCGCAAAGGCATTGATTTTTAGATCATGACCGGCCTTCGCTAAATCCATGGCGTGCCGTTGTTCATCAGTAAATGAAATGCTTGATTTCGATTGATGACTGGCCAGTTTGAGGTTTGACATTGTGGTTGCCCCGTCTGTTTCTATTGGACTGCATTCTGAAGAAATTCGGCGTCGATTTCACGGGACAATTGGGGGACAAAATGAGTTGTCGGTTGATTGAATCGTCTGAACCTGGGATGTCTTCCGTTCACACTAGCGCCCAAGAAGAGCGATTCTGTTGTTCAATCTGCACGGCTAATGTAGAAGCAAACGTCAAATAATGCACTCTTGTATACCCTTTGCTCGTCAAAATTCAGCATCTAGTGCCTGTCAAAGAACACCGTGAAACATCCTTGTGGCGCTATGATAGCATCGCCTTTGCAAACCCCTCCGGTGCTTACCTGTGCTAATGCCAAAATTTATGCGATGGGTATACAAACTGCACGCTGGAATTGTATATGGAAGAAGCACATTGAATGTATGTGATCTAAAATATCGATCGGCATCATGCCGCAGTTAACGCAGATTTCGCTTTTTACCGGTTGCTTTTATGAAAATTTTCAATTGTTCGTGAAAACCGGCGTTAAAAAGCATGGCCAACCGACCTTTCTATCCTGCTGATGGCTGCGTTGGAACTAATTGTTGCCATATCTGCCCACCTCAATCGGCGCTTTAATTTTGTATTCTTTCTTTATCGACTTAATTGCATCCTCATACCATTTAGGGCTGTCCGGGTGGATTAGTATCCTTTCTATCAGCCCATTGATACATACAGGGAGATAATGTCCATACGGTGTTGTTTTGGAAGGATTCTCTGGGAAATAGGTATCCAAGCAAATTCGCACCTCATCTTCGAACCTGAAATGTGGTCGTTTTATGAAAAAGCAATCTTCATAACGGAGTTCACTGGAAATTTCTTCAGGTCGTTGATATGAAACACTCTTCAATATCAAGGAATAGCCAGACAGTTTCGAGGTATCTACGACACTGTCCATGATTCGCTTCACGGTTGTCTGAATTGCAAGGGCATTATTATCTCGGCCATATATCGCCCACATGACCATGTTTTCATCAAAATTCTTGTGCCAACAGCTTATGAAAGTATTTTTCTGAAGATAGTCCTGAAAGTCATCAGCATCCTTAACAAGAAAATTTTTATTCGAGCCCAAGTTTGCGTAGGCCTTTTCGATAGCAATTCTCATATCATCAGGGAACCGGCCTTCGTGTTTGTCCCTGAACGTATCCGCCCTCGCTAGCCACAAGGCTTTTTCTCCTATTAACGAGATGAACTTAGATAAATCCATGTAACGCCATAGATTCAGCGTTTCCTCTAGCTCGACTGCATTCATTGACACTTTTTGCATACTCAATTCCCGAAAGATCTAAAAAATAAAAACAAATAAGGGGCACCCATTTGCCTGTCCCCCTGTGTCAGGATAGTTAACATCACAATATTCGCCCACTTGTGCAATCCGCGGTAGATTATTTATTGATCGCTTGCCGCAAACAGTTAGATGGATCAGCGCTCCTGGATATGCAATTCGTAAAGACCAGGCCACTCAGTTTTCTTGTTGATGTAAGTTGTGCCTGAAAATAGAAGAACAAGTCCTGAACGCTAATTGGTCGAGATAGAAATGTGGCGCACGCCTGTTTTAGGTCGACAACTTCCTTTGTTTCCATCGTTTCCGACTTCGTGGCAAATGGTTATCAGACCATGCAGCATGTTTCCACAAGCCCCCCCTGCAATCCCAGACGGCCAGGTTTGCCAAGGCGTTCACTTAATCTGTTGATAACACGATTTGATTGGCTTGAAACCCTCATGGAATATGAGTTTCATGGATTTTTCTCAGCAAGAATAATTTGCTGACGCAAAGACACCCGCAAAGCTTTGCCACACAAGGGCTTCGGCAATTTCATCAACAGATTAAGTGAACGGCTTGGGAATATCCTCAGCAGGGAGTCGCTATTTTTGCGAAAGATTTTTCCGGGCATCCTGCTTGAAAAATCAGCAAAAATTACGCGACTGCTAATGCCGTCGGCGGCCCCGATTCGCCCTGCGTCCGTGCCACTACGCCACATCCTCGTATACTCGATGCGGCTCCGTAGCACTCCCGCAAATGGCTTTACGCCGTGTCGCGATGCCTTGTATTTTGCCTCCGCCTGCGCTATTCGCGCAGACTCCGGCAAAACACCCGGCGCTACGGCTATCGGGGACTAAAAATCTTCACTTCGCTAGCGCTCCGTTTCCAAGATTT
>JAHJSQ010000039.1 GCA_018830325.1 Gammaproteobacteria bacterium | reverse complement strand
TCGCACTTCGTGCGCCTTTGGCGTCCCAATCCGCTCCCGGCGGATTGGTCTTTTGGATACTTTTCTTTGGACAAGCAAAGACAAAATCGCCTGGAGCGATTTTGAACAGCTTTAGCTGGCCCGCAGGGCGAAACCCATGGAAGGGTATCGTAGCAGTATCGCGGCTGTCGGTCCGCGAACCGACTACACATAAGCGTCGCGATAGCGACACAAAGCCTTATTTAGGTTTCAAACTAAATCTTATAGTTAACCAGGAAAAAAGGATTATTTTAACTATTTGATTTTCTATAGTGTTTTAATGCGTTTGCCCTGTACCCTACGCGCCTCATGATTCCAGAAAGTTATTTGTCACGAAATCCTCAGTCTTAAACACACGACTACGGAAAATCCCTTAACTTAATGACAATAATCCTAAGCCTTCGGTTTTCGACCGGTTTCTTGAGCCTGTATCGCCGTGATCACAACTGTATTGACGATATCGTTTACGGTACAACCCCGGCTTAAGTCGTTGACGGGTTTATTCAAGCCTTGCAAAATAGGCCCGATGGCAATCGCACCGGACGAACGCTGAACTGCTTTATAAGTATTGTTGCCGGTATTCAGATCGGGAAAAATAAATACATTCGCTCGCCCCGCCACCTCGCTGTCCGGCATTTTGGTCTTCGCAACACTGCTATCGATCGCCGCATCGTATTGAATCGGCCCTTCCAGTTTCAGCTCCGGCTTCAAGCGTTTAGCCAGCTCCACTGCCGACCTAACCTTGTCGACCGCCTCGCCTTTTCCGGAAGCGCCGGTTGAATAAGACAGCATCGCAACGCGCGGTGAGATATTGAACATTGCGGCGGTTTGCGCTGAACTAATCGCAATATCGGCCAGTTGCCTGGAATTAGGATTCGGATTGACCGCGCAATCCCCGTAAACCAACACCCGATCTTCCAAACACATAAAAAAAACGCTAGAGACGATCGATGTTCCCGGTTTGGTTTTGATGATTTCAAAGGCCGGCCTGATCGTATGCTGGGTCGTATGTATCGATCCGGAAACCATGCCGTCGGCAAGATTATGATGTACCATCATGGTCCCGAAAAAACTGACATCGGTCATGAGATCAAACGCCAATTCGTAATGAACGCCCTTGTGCTTGCGTAACTCGAAATAAGTTTCGGCAAATTTCTGACGCAGTTCGGAAGTCATCGGGTCGATGATCTCGATGTCTTCCAATTGCAAAGCCATCGCAGCGATTTTTTGCCTGATCGTTTCTTCATTACCTAGCAACGTTAACTTGACGGCTCCCCTTAGTAAAAGAATTTCGGCCGCTCTTAAAATGCGTTCTTCCCCACCTTCCGGCAATACAATGTGCTGCGGATTAGCTTTAGCGCGCTGTAAGATTTCATATTCGAACATGATCGGCGTCACGCGCGGCGTTTTGCTCGTAAACAGGCGCTGCTGTAGCTCCTGCATGTTGATATTATCTTCGACCAAACTCAAGGCCGTAGCGATCTTGCGTTCATTATTGGAATTTAAACGCGCATGTACTCGAGTAACGTTCATCGCCGTCGTGAAGGTGTCGGTGGCGACACCTAAAACGGCAAACGGCAAAGCGCCTAATCCCTCGATTAAGTATTGCACCTGCGGCGCGGGCTCTTGCTCTCCAGTCAACAGTAAACCGGCAATTTGCGGATAACTTTTCGAGTGATAAGCCATCAAACAAGCCAGAATGATATCCGAACGATCCCCGGGCGTAATGATCAAATCGCCTTTCTCAATGTAGTCGAGAAAATCCGAAACCAACATCGCTGCAACCTTGTAGTTGTAAACTTCAAGATTGAGTGTTTCGAAATCATGTGATAAAAACTTTGCATTCAATGATCTGGCAATATCTCCCATGCTGGGCTTTTCCAGTGACGGTTCGGAGGGCACGACATAAACAGGAAAGTTGGATTGCGGATCGTGTCCGAATTGGTCTCTGAGTTCGCCAACCTGAGCCGCCGGAACACTATTGATCACCGTTGCCAACAGGGCTGCATTTTTTTCCTGAACATCATGTCTGATCCCGGCCAAAGTATCGATTATCTGATCATTGGATCGGTTACCACCTTGAACGATCGGCATCAAAAGACAATCCAGATTATTCGCGACATCGGCATTAAAATCAAATTCAAAAATCGACTCTCCGCTTTTATAGTCGGAACCAACACAAATTACATAATCCGATTGAATTTTTAAGCTTCGGTATTTCGCGAGAATCAGTTTGATTAAATCGTCATAACGATCATGAGCCAGCAGGCGCCTAGCATCCTCATCGGTGCACCCGTACATCGATTCGTAAGGCCATTCGAGCTGATAACGGTAGCTTACCAGCTCAATCAAGTCGTCTTTTTCCTCTCCGGCATGAATAATAGGGCGAAAAAAACCGATCTTTTGGGCAAAACCGGAAAACATTTCCATCATAGCCAACATGATGACCGACTTACCGCTGCCCTGTTCGGCACCGGTGATATAAATATTTTTAGAGACTTGGGACATTTTTGTTTAAAGAATCAATTATGGGGAAAGAATTATTTCTGGTTCACACAGTCCTCCGTGGGAACCCATATATTGGTTGTCGAGGCAAGATCGGTATGCATCCCACGCAGGGGCGATAGAAACTATGAAAGAGGCTGAATGATGTCGACAGTCTTTAAGATTTCGCGATAAATAACTTCCTGGAACTATGATTTTTGTAGCGACTACGGCAACTCGCACAAGACTTTATCGTTTTACTATATTTTACAAGCACCTGCTTTTTTAGGTTCCTAAACGCCCTCCCCGGATTTATCATAATGCTAATGCGACAGTAGCGAGTTAATATATTCCAAATCATTTTCGCTCAAACTGCTGGCCGCTTGTTTCAGACGAATACTGTTGATCAGATAATCGTAACGCGAGCGCGCATGATCTCGTTTTGCACGATAAAGGTTTCTTTGTTCGGCTAATATTTCTACCATGGTTCGAGTTCCGACATCTAATCCGGCCTCGGTTGCTTCCAACGCACTCTCAGCCGACTTAACGGCCGATTGCAATGCGTCGACGCGACTGATACTGGCATTCACGCCTCGGTAGGCATTGTTCACCTGTCGTATGACGGCGCGCTTTGCCGCGATCAGATTTTGTTTGGCTGCCTCAAACTCTTGCCTTGCTTGCCGAGTTCGCGAATTCACAGCACCTCCCTCGAATAGCGGCACATTCAATTGCAAACCGATGCTTTGCGTATCGCCGCGAAAACCGAAAGTACTGGTATTATCCGACACGCCATAGGAACCGACGATATCTAATTGCGGTAAATGACCGCTATTTTGCAAATCGACCGATTTCCTGGCGAACTCGGCCTGATTAAATGCCGAAATGATCGAAAAGTTGCCGTTTAGCGCCGCATCGCTCCATGCCTTCATCTCATTGGGCTCGGGGACAATCAACGGCAACTCTTTTCCTATGGGACTAAGCTCCCCGTCAAATTCGCCGATGATTTCACGTAAAGCTTCCTTTTGATTATCGAGATTATTATCCGCTTCGATTTCATTGGCCAAGGCTAAATCATAAGCAGCCTTCGCTTCATAAACATCGGTAATCGCGATCAAACCGACTTCGAAACGCTGTTGAGCTTGTTCCAGTTGACGATCAATCGCATTTTTTTCGGCAATAGCAAAGTCTAAACCATCCTGGGCAGACAACACATTGAAATAAGCCTCGGTGATTTTAACCATTAAGTTCTGCAGCTCAGCCAAATATTCGGCCTCGGTCTGAGCAATTTGGTTATCCGACTGACTTAGTTGTATCCAGTGATCCCAATGAAAAACCGGCTGCACAAAATTAAGACTAAAAGTGTTATTCCAAAACTCTTGATTAGTCTGCGGACCTCGAAAATCGAAGCCACCGGCTTTTTTGTTGTGAAGCCATTCCCGGCTACTGGCACCGGTCGCCGAAATAGTGGGTAGTAAACGTGCAATACCTTGATCCTTGAATTCCGCGTTGGCATACTGCCGTGCAAGCGCTTGTTTTAATAGCGGATCATTTTCCAGGGCTTGCGTATAAACTTCAATAAGATCTTGCGCAAAGGACTGATTTTGAACAAGTAAAGCAAATAGAGCCACGATGGCGCTTTTAAAAAAATAAAGCCTACTACTATTCATTTGTGGATAAACCCGGTTTTAAACATATTAGTTCGACTCTTGTCTCCATTCTGAATCACATAAGATATAAGTTTAAGACTATGTTAGCGTTAATAGTTGAAAGTGAAGACTGCAAGGGACGCTGTACATGCCACAGCAGTCCTACCCGTAGTTTAAAACGCCCTTATGTGCTACCTTGTGCTGACATTAGGTACGCGCAGCGTACCCTACAATTCACTTTGGATTGATAAGTGTTTCCGGTAGTGGCGGGGTTTTCAACTAATACCGCATACTGAACCAATTCTAACACCTACACCCTAAAAAATTCGTTACTATTTATTTTCTCAACGCCCCATTATAGACTCGACAATAAAAGTGAAATTAGAAGTTTAAATAACTTATTTAAAGTAGACTTTGTTTGTAATTATTCACAGCCCCTATCGTTCCCACGCTCCGACGTGGAATGAAGACCGAGACGCTCTAGCGTCTCGTACCGCTGGAGCGGTACTCAGGCGTTCCCACGCAGAGCGTGGGAACGATAATTGCCAGGGGACTGAATAGTTACCTTTGTTCTGTAATTTATATTAATGATCTTCAAAACCTGTTGCCATGAAAAAAATCGCCCCTCTTCTCATTATTGTCATTTTCAGTATACTTTCCAGCGGTTGCGCCAGTTTCGGACGGGGCATCGCCGAAGCTTATTTCGAAAAACAAGAAGCCGCCGATACCCGATTATGCGAAGTTACCGGCAGCCCTTTTGAAGGTATCAAACCGCATCTAAATAATGCCGACGGTAAAATGAAAGTGCTGATGGTCCACGGAGTCGGCGATAGACTGCCGGGCTATTCAACACAATTTCTCGAAAAGCTCGCCAAATCACTGAATCTAACTGTCAGAGCTAAACGTAACAAAGACATTTTTCTGCGTGATCCTTTGGATGAATCGAAAAAACTCGGCAATTTGAGAATTCATCGTTTACTCAACAAGAGGCGCGATCAGGAATTATTGTTTTACGAGCTAACCTGGTCCGAAATCACCGCTCAACAAAAAGCGATTCTGGCCTATGACAACTCAGGCGAATACTCCTTTCGCCGTGCCGAAGTCAACGATTTATTGAAACGATTTTCCAACGATACCGGCCCCGATCCGATTATCTATCTCGGCGATAGCCGAGAAGACATTTTGATTTCGTTTACGCAATCGTTTTGCTGGATGACCAAGGGCTTATGGGACGATTTACCCGATCAGCAAGCGAAAAGCTGTACTTTCGACGATTTAGCGGCGGTTGAAAATTTAAAAAACGACCAATACGCTGTCGTATCGCATAGTCTCGGCAGCCGAATCACAATCGACGGATTGCAGCGGCTTGCCCGGTTTTTTAGCGATAGCAGTTTCAGGCCCGAGCTCGACCGCCCGAAAGATTTGGTAAAAGCCCTGCAACAAAAAGTCATTCCGATTTACATGATGTCGAATCAGTTGCCGATGTTGCAACTAGGCCGTCAAGTACCGGAAATCAATAGCCAACAGAACGCTTATTGCAACCCCGAAGGCGAACATTACGATAAAAGAATTCTGAGCGGAACGCCAATCATTGCTTTCAGCGACCCGAACGATTTATTGAGCTATGCGATACAGCAGAATTTTGTCGATAAATATATTGACTCGAGACTGTGCGCCGATGTCACGAATATCAACATCAACGTCGCGAAAATTTTTGACGCTTTCGGTTTAGGAAAATTTGCCAATCCGCTCGATGCTCACATCGGCTACAACACCGATAAACGGGTCGTAGCTTTGATCGCTAAAGGCATCGGCAACGCCAATACCTCTAAACTTGTCAAAAAGCGTTGCCAATGGACCGAAACAATTGATTGAAAGACTATGTTAGCTATGCTATAAATCTCTATATTAGAGTTCACTAATATTAAACTAAATTGACTACTTCTTCCGCATCCTTCAATCACCCGCTTGACCGTCTTGTCGCTTACGCGCTGCAAGGCGGCCTGCCGGTATTCTTTTTTACGCTGTCCTTGGCGCTCGGCGCGATTGCGCTGACGTTTACGCCTCGCGAGGAAGAACCGCAAATCGTCGTGCCGATGGCCAATGTCATCGTTGCTGCTCCGGGCCTATCCGCAGGACAAGTCGAAAAGCAGATTACTTTGCGCTTGGAAAAACTACTGACTCAAATTACTGGTGTCGAACACGTTTATTCGAGGTCGAGCAATGGTCAAGCCATCGTAACTTTGCGGTTTTTTGTCGGCGAGGACCGGGAAGATGCCTTATTAAATACTTATAACAAACTCTATTCGAATCAAGATCAAATTCCGGCGGCGGTAACCGAATGGCAAGTCAAACCGGCCGAAGTCGACGACGTGCCGATCGTATTGGCTTCGCTCTGGAGCCGGGCGCCGGACTTGTACAGCGACTATGAATTGCGCCGCTTTGCCGACGAAATTACCGTGCAATTGCAGCAAATCACCGACACCAATCAAATCAACGTGGTCGGAGGGCGCGCCCGAACGATCAATGTCATGCTCAACCCGCAAAGCATGGCAACCCGGAAAACCACGGCTATCGAAGTGGCAGGCGCCATTCGACAAGCCAATCAATTGCATAATGCCGGACTCGTCTCGGCCAACAATCGCTCGATTCAATTGGAAGCGGGCGACTTCGTCAGAACGGTCGAACAATTAAGCACGCTGGTCGTCAATACCGTCGACGGTATTCCGGTATATCTGCGCGATGTCGCCGAAATCACCGACGGCCCGGAAGAACCGGATCATTACAGCTGGATTCAGTTTGCCGACGGGCACCCCTTATCCGCCGATTTCAAGGACGATTACCCGATGATCACGATCGCGGTCGCGAAAAAACGCGGCGCCAATGCGGTCGCGGTCGCCGAAAATGTGCATCGTAAATTGGCGCAGTTGCAACAAGAATTGCTGCCGCCCGAAATTGGCATCGAAGTTTTGCGCGATTACGGCCAAACCGCCGATGAAAAAGTCAACAACCTAACCACGAGCCTCGCATTCGCGGTCATCACGGTCGTGTTATTCATCGGTATCTTTCTCGGCTGGCGCCCTGCCCTCGTGGTCGGCTTGGCAATCCCGGTCTGTTACGGCGCAACCTTGGCGCTGGATATGTTTTTCGGTTATACGATCAACCGCGTGACCTTATTCGCGCTGATCCTGTCGCTCGGGCTGCTGGTCGACGATCCGATCACCGGCGTCGACAATGTCGAACGCTATATGCGTCTCGGCCAAGGTAGTTTGAATGAACGTATAGTCGCGGCGATCGCCGAAATCCGCCCGGCACTGCTGATGTCGACGATCACGATCATTCTGGCCTTCATTCCGCTGGCCTTCATTACCGGCATGATGGGGCCTTACATGGCGCCGATGGCATTCAACGTGCCGGTAGCGGTCATTCTATCGACGGTCACGGCCTTCATCGTGACGCCGTGGCTAGCCGGTAAGGCTTTGAAACCGGCCGAAGACGATCTTGAAACAACGACCGGGCCTAGCCGCTATGAAAAACTGATCGAACCGTGCATCGCCAATCGCAAGTCGGCCTGGATCGTCATCATCGCGATGCTGGTCTTGTTCGTTTTGACCGCACTATTGCCGGTATTGCGCCTAGTACCTTTAAAATTACTGCCTTTCGACAATAAAAACGAAATGCAGATCATCGTCGACATGCCGGAGGGCAGCACGCTCGAACATACCGCCGCCGTTACCCGTTCGGCCGCCGCGATTGCCGCGCGTTTGCCTGAGGTCAAGGCGATCGCGGCATTTGCCGGCACGCCGTCGCCGATCGACTTCAACGGCTTGGTCCGGCAATACGATTACCGCATCGCGCCGCATTTGGCCGATATCCGTTTGACTTTGGCGCCAAAAGAAGAACGCGAACATCAATCGCATGCCGTACTCTTAAGACTCAGAGCCTTGCTGGCGCCGCTCAATATCGACGGCATTTCGGTCAAGGTCGTCGAAGTCCCGCCCGGCCCGCCGGTCATCAGCACACTGGTCGCTGAAATTTACGGCGGCACGCTGACGCCTTACGAACGGCAACGCCAGGCCGCTCAAGTCGTCATGGATAGAATGGCGAAGGAACCCTTTGTCGTCGATATCGATTCGAGTGTTGAAGACAGTCAACCGCGTTGGCGTTTCGAAACCGACAAAGAAAAAGCCGCGCTGGCCGGAATTTCCACCGAAAACCTGGCCATGAACTTAGGCCTTGCAAATCGAGGCCATATTCCCGGCTATTTCCATCTCGAACGCGAAGTCCGCCCAGTCCCGATTAAACTCAGGCTTGCGCAAAGCGCTCGCAGTAGCCGGCGCGATCTGGGCGTATTACCGATCAAGCCCGATAGAAACCCGGCCGCCGGAGCCTTGATGCTGGCCGAATTGGGCTCCTTCGTCGAATCCGAAACCGATAAATCGATTTATCACAAAGACTTGAAACCGGTCGTCTATGTCATGGCCGAACTGGAAGGCCGCACGCCCGCCGAAGTGATCGCCGATATCAATGCCGATTTGAACGGTACGAAAACTTCGGCACCGGATTGGGATAACCGCACGTTTCTAAATTCCGGCGGCGGCATTCCCTGGCAATTACCCGACGACATCACGATCGGTTGGGGCGGCGAAGGCGAATGGAAAATCACGGTCGACGTATTCCGCGACATGGGCATCGCCTTTGCTTTCGCGCTGGTCGGTATCTTTTTCGTATTGCGGATACAGACCGCCTCGACCACGTTGTCCCTGATCATCATGTCATCGATTCCGCTGACCGTGATCGGCATCATGCCCGGCTTCTGGATGTTGAATCAATTCGGAGAACGTTTTATCAACGGCAGTCCCGACCCGGTCCTATTCACCGCAACCGCGATGATCGGTATGATCGCTCTGGCCGGCATTGTAGTCAGAAACTCGTTGATTTTGGTCGAATTCATCACACAAGCCAGAAACGAAGGACTGGGATTGAAGGACGCCTTACGGCAAGCCGGCAACATCAGAATGCGCCCAATATTATTGACCGCCGGAACTACCTTACTCGGTAACCTCGTTATCGTGCTCGACCCGGTATTCAGCGGCTTGGCGATAGCGATTATCTTCGGCATCATCGCCTCGACATTGTTTACGTTGTTCGTGATACCTGCCGTTTATTATTTGATCTATGCCAAAAGCGAGAATGCCACAACATGACTCTACCGAATAATATAAAAACGCTGGCTTTATCGGCTGTAACTCTTCTAATATTGTTATTGATGATTCTGTGGATGGCAGGCGCCTTTCAAAGCAAAATCAAACCCGAAACCTTAGCGAGCGGTCCGGCTTATCAAGGCCCGAGCCTAACGGTCGAAAGAGTGACGGTACCGGTCTTCGAAAAGGCCACCGGCACTCTTGAATCGAAGCAGTCCGGCGATATCAGCGCACAGATTCAGGCTCGTATCAAATCGATTCATGTTAAATCGGGCGATAGCGTCAAGCCTGGCGATTTACTGATTACGCTCGACGATGAAGCCATTGCCGCCCGAACCGCGCAGGCGAGACAAAACATTAATGCGCTGAACGCGCGCCTAGCCGGCGCCGAGGCGCATTACCAGCGCACCCGAAAACTGTTCGCTCAAGAAAGCGCGACGCAAGCAGCGCTGGATGCGGCCAAGAGCGATTATGAAAGCCTCAAATCGCAACGCGCGGCGGCCGGATCGCAGCTACAGGAAGCCAGCTCCATTCAGGATTTCAGTAAAATTCGGGCGACCTTTCCGGCCCGAGTCATAGATCGGCACGCCGAACCCGGCGAAGTCGCCTATCCGGGCAAAAAACTGCTGACGCTTTACGATCCGGCGGCGCTTCGCGTCGAAGCCTTTATCCGCGAATCGGTCGCGATCGGCCTGCAAACCGGACAGTCACTCGAAGTCAGTATTGAAGCATTGAAACTGACCTTACCTGCGGTCATCGAGGAAATCGTCCCGGCTGCCAACCCCGGCGCGCGTAATTTTTTAATCAAAATGCGCATCGACAGCCGCCCCGGCTTGTACCCCGGCCTGTTTGTCCGAATCCGCATTCCGCAAGGCGAAGAGCGATTGCTTTCGATTCCGCAAGACTATGTGCATCAAGTCGGTCAACTCGATGTCGTCTGGATACTGAATAACGGCCAAATCGAGCGCCGTTTCGTCCGCCTAGGCCGCACCTTGCCTGACAATCGTATCAAAGTCGTGTCCGGTTTATCCGGCGGAGAACAATTGGTTCCGCCGGAACACGCATTGGCTGAAGGCGATTGATGTTTATCATAACGTTCATGTAGGCTTGACGGCAGCTCCCTGCCGACACCTGTCAATCGAGTTACCGAACCCTCCATAAAATAGGTAAGTTATTTGCGGCCAAACCCTACATTGCAACCTCATTATACCTGTCGCACTTCAAATTTCGGCATTAGCGTAGGAGGTGCCATGGTGTTCGATAAAGGCTTTGATAGCATGGATGCTATCATAGAGCCTACATGGACGTATTCACCCAGCACCTAAATTCCATAGCCTTTTGGCTATGGTAACTATCTTGCATAATTCATCCAGCACCTAAATAAGCCATGATTTTGAATCATTGCCAATGACCTATGGAATTTAGGTGCTGGATTTAGGTGCTGGGTTCACGGCGTCCTTTGACGGGCACCTCGGCACCGAAATTTGACTAACATAGAAAAGTAGAAAAGGGGTCAGGTTACTTTATTACCTAAAAAAATAACTCTTTTTCTACCTTTTCTACTTTTCTGTTTTATTTTCCCAGTGAAGCGCCATCGAAACGTAGGAGGCATTTAAATAGGTCATTTCACCTAATTTAGGTGTTTCATATCACACAGTTTCCGTTTTCATTTTTTCGGTCCTTAAAAAATAGATAACCATTCAATGAGTTATAAACTGGCATGCCGTTTGCTTTATACAGTTAGACCAATCAAGTTGGTTCCTGTCAAGGAGACGCATAGCTCACGATGAGCGAATAAAAGGAGTTTTAGAACATGGGGAAGGACCACCCCACTCTGCTGTTAGGTTCTGGTATAGCCAAAGGCAGCGACTTCGTTAGCGAAACTTAAAACACTAACTAACGAATATAAGCTCTGGATTGTCCTTTCCGGGTTCCACGCTGGAGTGCGGGAATCCAAATGAAGGAAAGTTATCCTCATACCTTTGCGCAGGCGTAGGAATGAGGGATTTATTTACACTTACACTGACATTCGAAACGTTATGAATAATAGCACTTTACTTTTCACCGCACTGCCCTTGTTACTTGCCGCGAGCGTGGCTAACGCCATGCAGCCACCTGCTCCTATCGTCATCAACCCGTTCGGAAACCAAGGCAATGGCGCTTGCAATATCTCATCGGAAGCGGGCGATAGCGTATATCACGGCCCTGCCAGCGTTAAAGTCACCGTCAACAAAAACTTTGCGATCGCTTCTTGCACCGTCACTCCGGATACCGACAGCGACGTGCAACCGGCTTTCGTCGAACGTGACGACGTGCCTTGCCGTATTAAGTACGATCATCCTGGTCCATACTTTTATACCGGTTTCGGCGGCTTCACCGCCACACCCAGCGGCAATGTCATTGCCCGTTGCAAGGCCGAATTAACCTCTGAATAAGTCGCGTAGATCGGGGGACGATGGAGCGTCTCCTATCAAATGGCTCACACGCTCCGGCGCTCATCGTTATACATAAGTCAAAAATTACGCTTTTGCAACCCTAGCCAATGACGCCTTGATACCATTCATTATCACTTAACACTCTCGGCTTCTAAATCGCGATCAGGGGATCGCTCCCACAGAGCATCCTCCGCTCTGCGGTACAACACTTTCGTCGTCCTTCACTTAACGCTAGGTGAGCCTCGTAGGCTTGCTTCTCGGGGCTATGTGTCGGATTCAGGGCATCCTCCCTTCACCTCGTTGCACTCGCTTGTCTGTCTCCTCGGCTTTCGCCTCGCAGTCATTACACTTCCGAGCGGCTGACTAGGCCTTACTCGGGAGAGCTTCCCGCTTACGCGGCTCTCTCACAGCTGGCAGCATTGCCAGCTTACCTAAGCCTTACATTTGACAGCGCCTCTTCCCTTTTCCGTCTGTTTCACTGCGCGGCTCACTGTAGAATAACTCACGCCAAAATATTCGCCCACTTGAGCAAGCTCTAATATAAGCTCTCCATCAATGCCACCAGTGGCGAATCGAAGCCGCTCGTTCAATCTTCGTTGTTGTCGGGAAGCTAGAGCTTCCTGAACAGGCTACCCAAGCTGAAGCTTGGGTAACAGTATATTCGGGGAAGTGCCCTAAATGAAACTTTGGCAATTCAGTAAGTTAATTTTGGCGACATCCTTAGCTTGATGCGTATGGACCGCACACCCCGGCGCCTCCTAAGGCACTGACGAAATTTGAAGTGCGAAAGGTATAACTCATCGGCATGGTGAACCCTTCAGCCTTCAATATGACTCCCCTGAGCGCAGCCGAAGGACTACCAGGATTGCACTTATAACTTAAATCCAAGGATTATGAATTGTCCATTAACAATGAATGTTCGGTTTATTGCATTAAAGCCTTAAACTCCCGGTGCCAGCGGGCCAGTTGCTCATGATAATGATGTGCTTCGTATTTCGGCCCGTTGTAATACCTGGCGACACTCCGAAAATCGGCCTCTTCAGGCTTCGTTTTTTTAACCGCGTCTTTTCTGCCGGTTAGGAATCGCGCGACAAAAGCCACCTGTTGCTCTGCCGGCGCGGTAAAAAGTTCCGTTGCCGATTTGGCTCCGACCATTTTGAAATTAGCCCCCATGATTTGCCCCAATCCGAGGCTCATCGATTGCATTCGTAATTCTTCCAACGGCGCGTCGGGATGCTGTTTGTTCAATCGCGATAAGTAATGCTGTTCGAATCTCGGCCTTATGACGCCGGCGGTCTCTTGGCGAATGACCGCTAAGATCCATTCGGGGCGGACTGTAATGCCTTTTTCTTGCTCGATTTGTTTCGAAGCCTGTTGCGCCATTTCTCCATAGCGGTCGAGAATGCCTCGGCAATCCAAAAAACGCCTTTTATGTAATGCATTCAAATGAAAGATCGCATCATCGAATCGCCCGGTCATGATATGTCCGGCGTCAATTCTATCAAGCGTGGCTTTAAGCATTTTTTCCAACGTAGTCAAAGTCAATTTGGCGTCCGGTATCACTGTTATCAGAGTCCGCGCGGTATTCCATCGACACTCGTAGCAAATCGTTTTTCGGCTAATCGCCGGATTCAAATCGTGCTCGAACTGAAACTGGGCGACCGCACGATTGGTACCGCGACCGAAATCGCCATCGATCGTGAACGCGCCGGTCGATGTCGTTGAATATCCCAAGAAAATCAGCAAGCGCTGAATCGCCTTGATACCGCTTTCGCCGGCCGAGGCTCGCGTCAATGAAGCATCTCCGTACAAAAAACGCTGTAGATCGTTTCTCCATTGATCGTCATGATCATTTGCATCTGCGATAATCCTTCCGATTCGCGCATTATTCATTAAGGTTGTTATAGTCATGGCATCAAACTCCAAAAATGAAATAAACAAATCATCATTAGCATGCATTTCAATTCATGCTGTCAATAAAGGTTTCAAAATTTTCTGCGAGAACTCAGAGTCGCTCTTCGCATCGCTGTCTATCCAATCAATTTTTGTAAGACTGTTTTTCAGTAAATGTTCCGCCGTTTTTCTATCCGTCTGTTTATCGAACAAAATGACCAGCCTGCGTAAATGCGGCATTGCGGCGAGTACACTCAACTCATAACTGCAGCCTTCCCGGTCCGAGCAATACCCCCTCAAATCCATCAAAACACAATTCGCTCGATGCGCCAACACGGACAGTACCCTCTGCCAAGTGCCGTCGAAGCAAAAAAACTCGTTGATACGAAACCGTCCATCTAGGTCAGGTAACAAATCCAAATCCTGCAAAGCTTGTTGCAATCGCGTCTCGCTGCTTATGAAACGTTCTTGTAAATGTCCGCTCAAAAACGTAAACAATTCGTCGGGCTCAAGCGTGCGCAATGATAAATCCCTACCCGCTATCAACAAAGTTTTGCCGGAATAACGCCATCGCTCGACGATTTGATCGAATAAGGATTCAATACGATTATCCGACCGAAACACGCGCAACAGCAACAATGTCGGCGCCTGATGGCGTTGCCGCAACACTGGGGCCAACACAACAAACGACAGAGGAATAATAACCCAGGAAAATAAGACTAAATACGCCTGAAAACCGAGCGAATGACTAAGCACCATCGCATGAAAAAGCAAGGCAATAGCCCATAAACCGGAGAACAAGTATAAGGGTTCTGAAAATAGTTTTTTACGATATGCCGTAGCAACGCCTTTCGCCAGCAGGCGAACCGGATAATAAGCCAACAGCCATGGCGCAACACTGAACAAGATAAAAACGAAATAAGCATTCGTTGCCGAAACCCAATCCATTACCCAAGAATCCGGTTCGTCCCCCAGCGCTTGTTCGAGAATATTTAATCCGGTCAACGATGACGCGGCCAACAAAAAAAACACGATCAACAAATACGGTCCGACGGCGCGTAATTTCGGACCGGTCATAAAAAACACAAAGACTAATAACGGCACCTGCTGACCGAATAACCAGAACATCATTTCGATCGAAATCTGTCTGTCGTAAGAGCTTACAATGACCAACATGCCGGCCAATAACATATAAAACACAGATACGATCAGAATTTTCCATCGCGACCAACGCTCCAACAATCCTATTCCAGGCACTAACGGCCACGCATAAACCAAAGTCAGAATCGTCGTCCGGCGCCAACTATAGGCCTCTTCCACATAAGCAGTTTGAGCGCTAAGAGCAACAATTATTGCAACGATAGCCGAAACCAGCGTAAATGCGATGCGTAACCGCCAAAGTGCATGGGAATTCTGACGAAACAAATCGATACCTTCGACCGAAAACCGGTCACCCTCACTATCGGCCGAAAACGTTGAATCGGCCTTAGGGTTTCGTGATGAATAACACCTGGGATCTATGAGCTTTGTTGAGGGTTCTGTAATTCGCTTAGCAGGACGCCGTAAATGCGTCCGTGCAGGCTTGACGGCGGCTTTCTCTGCCGCCGACACCTGCCAATCGAGCAACCGAGCCCTCCGTAAAATAGGAAAGTTATTTACGACGAAACCCTTAGCAACCGAGTCATCGGGCGCATCACCAACCATCATCAGCTCGAGTACTTTGTTGCGATAAAGCCGAGCAATAAGTAGACCCGCAACCCAAGACAATATCAGCGCGGCGATTAATGCAAAAAAAAGCTGTCCGTCCAGTAAATTCATGAGACCTCACTTTATCTTTCGCCCTTAATTTCGCATTGCCGGCCTGCATTGCACAAGGCTGGTCTATTTCAAACTTAGCAATCGCGCCAGTCGGCCTCGTTTCAAAAACAAACGATCGAAAAGCAGCAAATGCAGCTTGGCCATGAGGTAGCCAGTTAATGCAATCGCGACCTTGATCACGATGCTTCTAACCTCTTCCTTTGGATTCAACCATTTTATTGCCGGAAGAAATAATGCCGCCAATAAACCTAGAAGCACGACAATTAAACCGCCGACCGACATCGAAAACACGACACTATTCCATTGTGCGGCAACGAGCTCGATCATTACCCATAACAAGAAGCCGATAGCGCCGAATGCCGCAATCTTTAAACCGGAGACCAAATGCCAAGCTTTGAAGAACAGACTCCCGCCGACCTGCAATTGAAAAGCTAAGTCCATTCTTTGCTTTGTCGCCTGTTGACCTGGTTTCTCGGCCATAATGGCTTTCAATTTCAAGAATTCCCAATCTCTTTGGGGCGCTGTATGGATGTCGAAATCGCCCCAGGTACCTGGATTACGCTCCGCCTTGTGCCGTTGATCCAAATCCTTCAATTGCCGGTCCGCCATCAAATAGCCGCTGGCCATCAGCGAATACGCTTCTACTTCGGTAAACGAATCGAGATCGGTGCGAAGCCCTGCAATTTTTTCCTGCAGATCTTTCGAAACATCGTAAGATGTCAGGTGTTCTTCGTCAGTCTGCCCGCTGGGATTGTCGCAACCTATCCAGTCTAAAGGCTGAGGCGCCAAATCCTTTCGGGTATGAACGAAAAAGACACTTTCCAACGCCTTGCTATCCAAGCGGACTTGTAAATCTTGATATTGAGCTTCCCGAATTCTATCCTGCAACACAGATACGGTTCGCAGAACCACGCCGCCCGGATCATCGGCCGGATCATGCGAATCGTTCAACTGCCCGCTGGCATCGCTACATAAAATCAGCGTGCATCCTTCCGCAAGCAAGCCCTGAATGCCTTGATTATCATAAACGCCACCATCGACTAATTTGACGTCACGCTTCGGATACAGGCCGCTCAATACGAGCGGTTCGAACAATCCGGGCACACAAGATGAGGCCGCCGTGGCATAGCCCAATCTGAAATTTTTGAGGCTGTCTTCCGGTGCTTGCCTATAATACAGCCGGCGATAGCGTTCGTTGCTATCGATGTCGATCATTCCTGGCGGTTCACCCATCCAACTGGCGGTGAAGAACCAATTATGGCCGGAATTCAGCGATGTGGTATTCAACATCAAAATCGGCACCTTGGCCCGACGCCGCCAGTTATGGAAATTCGGCCTGAAATCTTTTCCCTGGTACCTTCCGTGCGCGGGCTCTACCATTAAATCCGGCATTTTGCGCGGAAGGTAGGCTTTACCATCGTCCACTTGAGAATACAGTTTACTTTCATAAAGCTCGCCCAATTTATGACTGCGCGTGTAACGCTTGGAAAACAACATCTTGACATTATCGATAAAATCGTTGAATGCCCTCATACGGATGTTGCTTTGCACGCCCTGCAAAAAATCTTTTTGCAGCTTTTCGATGACATCCAAGTAATCATCGCGATCCAACTTCTTCGACGAATCTTCCAGCAATTTCTGCACTTCCAAATAATACTGAGTACCCAAAATACTGCCGCCCGAAACGGTCGACAGTACATCGACACCGCGTAGCGCATCGACCTCTGCCAGCCTAGCCATCACCCCAAGATGAAAGAATGAAGCGCGGAATCCACCGCCCGATAAAGCCAATCCGACCTTGCCGCGATAACACATCAACGCATTGGCCGTTTCGTCGCCCAACAGTCGATGCAATGCTTGCCAGGCTTCATGCCAAGTTTCCGGTTCTTCTGTTTCATCGGGGACATCGAGGCCCTGATTTTTTGCCAATCTTACCCATTGCCGAAAAGTAGATTGAAGTTCCCATTCTTTCGGTTCCGGTTTTGAAGCGCGTGCCTTGGCCAACCATCGCCCCGCTTCAGCATAATCTGCCAGACCGAAATAAGCCTCGCCGATCGTGACTGAAAACCAATAATTATTGATTAGTTCGGGTTCATTTTGTCGAGCCAACAAATTTTCCAAACTCTTTTTGCGCAAGTCCGATGCCTCTTTTCGGAACTTTTGCGCTTCCTTGGCCTTAATGCCGTTTCGTTGCTCGAGGCTTTCGGCGCGTGCCGCGAGCAAGTCTAAAAGATAAGCCGCATTATTCGCAGCATACCCCAAATCGCGATCCGGATTGGTTTCAAAAGCTGCCCGGTAAAAAGACAGGCTTTGATAGAGGTAGTCGATTTTTCCGCAAAATTCCCAAAGCTTTTTATAAATCGCACCACCCAACGACAAGGTTTCTGAGTCTCGTTTTTTCGGGTCGCGTAAACCAATCGATTCCAGCAATGTCAATGCTTCTTCAAAGCGATGTTTGGGATAGCGTTCTTCGTCCTTATAGGTGCATAAGGCCAACTGTTGAACGACCCAAATGTCTTCGGGATGAATGTCACGAGCCCTTTCCAAAACCCTGCGCGCTTTACCGAATTCCAGCTCACCTTTCAGAACTCCGATCAATTCTTTTAAGTCGGGTAAATCCGGAAATTCGCTTCCCGATAAAATGTTGTCGGCCGTTTCGATTGCGTTCATCATTCCACCTCTAATTGTTATTGTTGGTCAACTCTACATATTGCGTGAGCAAATCTTTCAATTTTATCGCTTGCGTTTCGCGGCTTTGCTGCATCCAATTCGACACGTCCATGGCTTTGGCCTGGGCTTCCCATTTGGCTGCCTCCTGTTTGTCACCAAGCCCTATCGCCGCTTCAAAGAGCGAGGCGATCACCCAATAACGGCCATGCTTGTCTTCCAATTTGTCGACCAACGGACCGGTATAGCGAATCACATCCATTCGGATGCGTTTGGCCCGTACATAATCGACCAGGGCTTCTTCTTGATTACCGTTTTGCAATGCTTGCAAGGAACGCACATTCAAAAGGAAGGCTAGGTTGATGCCGTTGTAATGATCCTGTTTCAAATAAAATCCGCGCTCGTATGCGGATATACTCTCTTCCAGGCATGCGAGACGGCCGCATTCCTCCCACATCCGTTTATGTATCGCGCCCCATAAACCCAGCGTCTCCGGATTGTTGGAAGTTTCCGGTTTCAATACTTTGAGAATCTCGCAGGCTGATTCCAATGACGCGAGGACGGAAGGTTGCTTGCTTTTATAAGTCGCCAAGGCCAATTGCTGAACCACGAACGAGTCCTCGGGGCGCATTCTGTTGATTTCTTGCAGCAATAGTTTGGCCGTTGAAAAGTCGTCGTTTTTGATGCTATCCATCGCCTTGTCGAGCATCTTTTTGGCACTGGGATTATCCTCGCCAATGATTTCTGCGACCGGACTCGGCGAAGTTCCGGCTAACGTAATGGACGGTTTCGGTGCGGAAGGCGAAACCGCCGATTTAAACAGTTGCGGTACTAGTTGCGGAGGCTTCAATTGCGGCAGATAGGTATAGACGGGACTGTCGGTTACGGGGCTGCCGATAATTTGTTTGATCGCCTCCTCCAACTCTTTCATAAGGCGCTGAGCTTCTTTGTAGCCAATTTCTTCACCCAAATGTTTATAGCGCCGAATCACGATATGCGACATATCGAAAGGGCTTTTAAACTGCTCTTCGGCCAAAACGATCGTCGTATGCGGCCGCAAAGCATAACGCACGCCGAGTTCGAAAGCCGCATTGACGTTGTAAGTGGACAGATCGGCGATGACCAGATCGGCATTCAACAGCCGCTCGTACATCGGCACATCGATCGTGCCGGAATGAACGATTTCATCGGCACGAATGCATTCCAGCCCGGCCGATTCCACCGCAATTTTAATGATTTCGTATGATGCATCGAGATCCAATTCGCGGCCGTTGGTGTAATCGGTTTTCTTGCCGTAGCCTTGAATGACAAAACATTGTTTCATGATAGATATCCTTCGAAACGTTTCGGTTTGCAGTATTTAGCCGCGAATTCGATACCGGCTCGGCTGATTTTTTTCGATACGTAAAATCGGATCAAGAACCAGAGCATCGGCGGGATTAATGTCGTTCATGCCTCGGGACCGAACCGCCATCCCGTATACCTGAAATTACCGATAATGTTTTTCACCACAATTCCCTGGTATTCAACCAATACACCTGGCCTGTCTTCTCATTGACTTCCCGGAACATATGCGCTGTTCCGCCCGGCGCATCGCCGCCCTCGCCGTTCCACAAACAAATAAAATGAACCTTTTCGGTACTATAGGCCATTGCCGAGTCTAGCAACCAACGATTGCAGCGCTCGTAAGGATTGACGTCTTCGGGCGGAGCACCTTGCACGGCCGGCGCGGATTCGATTCGCGCATGCGGCTTGATCTTATAGTATCGGTTCCTCCAGGATTCTCCGCACGGAAGCACCGATTTCTCAATGAATAACGGTTCATCGAAGGGCTGTAGCAGAATCAGTCCGACACCGCGTTGCAGACAGGCTTCCGCGAACAGTATGTCACCGCCGCAAGCACCCTGGGTCATCGCCAAATCTTCCGGACCGGCTTCGAGTTTATCGAGCGTTTCTGCTATTTTCTGCGCGGCGACGACTTCCTTGTCGGGTGGAAATCTCGGTTGGTTCCGATCGGGCGCATCGATCATGTGGCCGCTGAACAATAAAACCTGACGCGGGCGCCATTGGCCTTTGGGCTTTCGAAACTGATTCATGGCATACCCCGGAGTATCGATGCCGGTTCGGATATTCTTTGATTCAAATCCCGGCTATCTCACCGAACTCAATATGATAAAGATCGAATTCGGTACTTAGGATTTCGTGATAAATAACTTCCTGAAACTATGCGCTTTGTTGAGGGTTCGGTAAAAGGGGGAAATTATTTACGACCAAATCCTTATCGGCACTAATCGACGATAGCGTGCAGCCTCTGTCCAATACTAAACCGGTCTTGTCAAATCGGTCAGGAAAGAAAAACCGGCAACGATACCGACTTCGATGGACGAAGCATTCGATTGGCTTTAATCCCAAACGATAGAAACCCATTAGTGGCATAAAAGGATCTGAACAGATCTTCAGTGTAGATTCGAAACAGGCGCTTGTAAACATTGAAGCCCGTCACATTTTTTCTTTAAGACTTAGAACGCTCAATCTCTGCGATAAACTTCGATGGTGGGCTACGATAACGGCCTGGACTTCCGGCTTCCTGTGCTAAAAAGCACGAAGCATCTAAGGGTTTCGTGATAAATAAAGTCCTGGAGCTATGCGCTTTGTTGAGGGTTCGGTAACTCGCTCGGCAGGACGCCGCGAACCCAGCACCTAAATTATCCAAGACAGTTAACCATAGCCAATGGGCTATGAATTTAGGTGCTGGGTGAATACGTCCATGCTTGAAGGCGGCGACTGATTGCCAAGGATGGCATGAATGCAGATTTTGCAGGAGCAAAAATCTGCAAGCGCCATGGATGGCGTGAATGCAGATTTTGCAGGAGCAAAAATCTGCAAGCGCCATGGATGGCGTGAATGCAGATTTTGCAGGAGCAAAAATCTGCAAGCGCCATGGATGGCGTGAATGCAGATTTTGCAGGAGCAAAAATCTGCCCTGCCACCGACACCTGCCAATCGAGCAACCGCACCCTGTTCGATTCGAGTACTTTCACAGTAACTCATGCACCAAAATAGGGAGCCAGCATCGAAAAAACATAACTTTTGTGCATTAAAAGCCATTGTTTTGTCTTAATAGCGATTTTCGTGATTTAACTGCATTTCTAAATAAAGAAATTCTTATTTAATATCTGAATGTTATTGTATTTTTAAAAACTTTGGCATAGGAAATGCTTTAGTATTAACAAGCAGAAATGCTTTCGTTGTGTGTCCTCCTTTGTGATTGTTTGTTAAGGCCTTGGCGCTTTATTCTTTCGAATAAAGCGCCTTTTTTTATGCGGCAAATGACTTGTTTTTTTAGGCCTGTTGCGGCATTTCGGCCTTACGCTCCTCGCCTTTGCCGATCGTCAGCAAATCCCAAACCAACAAGACCAACCCGCTTGCCGTGATCAATCCGAAAAACAAACGCCATGTCATCGCGTTTTGGAAGGCCGGTTGAGACTGTGCTGCAAAATAGCCGCCCCAAGTCGATCCTTCGACGGCACGTTCGACGAACGATTGTTCGTAACCGGCAATCAATAAGGCGATCGTCATGCCGAGCACACCGGCATTCAGTAGACCCAAGGCCCATTTCCATCGCCAGGCATGCTTGATGCCGCCGGCCATCCAGACATCGCCTCGCCAGTGCTGTATCGCCAAATAAAAGAAAGCGATATTGATCGTCGCATAGGCGCCGAAGAAAGCCAAATGTCCGTGCGAAGCCGACCATTGCGTGCCGTGCGTGTACAAGTTAATCTGCGGCAACGTATGCATGAAGCCCCAAACGCCCGCCCCGAAGAAGTTACCGAAGGCCTGCGCAATGATCCAAGCCAAGGCCGGATGGTTACCGGTCTTGAACGAATGCGCGCCGGCATCGTAAACGGCATGCACGACCATCGCGACTAACGGTATCGGCTCCAGCGCCGAGAAAAAACCGCCGATCGTCAGCCAATATTCCGGCGTGCCGATCCAAAAATAATGGTGTCCCAAACCCAGTATGCCGGAACCGAACATCAACGCCACTTCGATATACAGCCAGGTTTCGACGATTTTTCGCCGCACGCCTAACAGTTTCATCAACGACCATGCCATGATCACGCCTACCAAGACTTCCCAAGTCGCTTCGACCCAAAGATGAATGACCCACCACCACCAATATTGTTCGTGCGTGATATTGGTCATGTAGAACATACCTGCCACATACAAGCCGGCCAAGGCAACCAAGTCCAGCGTCAGCACACCGGCGATTCCGGACCACTTACCTTTGCTGAAGGTCGCGACGACGTTGTAAAAGAACGTCAACACAACCGCGACGATGCCGATATCGGCCCAGCGCGGCGCTTCGATATATTCGCGGCCTTCGTTGATGAGCCATAAACTCGAATCTTTGCCCGGCCCGATTTGCACGAACAGATAAACCAGCACGACCAAAGCCACCGCACCGGTCAATATCCAAAACGCCCAAATGCCATATTTCAAGCCGACGATTTCGGTACCGCTTTCATCCTCCAACAGCCAATAGATACAACCGAAAAAGCCGTAGAGCATCCACACAATCATCGCATTGATATGCACCATGCGGTTGACGCTGAAATCCAAAAATTCGTAGAGAAATCCCGGAAAGATAAATTGCAGCGCGGCCAACAGTCCGAACAGAATCTGCGCACAAAACAAAATCACCGCAACGATGAAATATTTTACCGCCAGTTGTCTGCCGGGACTTAAGGTACTACTATCCAGTTGCACCCAGTTCTGGAAATCCTGCCAATAACCGCGCGACCGGTCGACCAATACGCCCGCGTTTTCAATCACACCCGCTAATCCACCCGATTTCATGATCAATCCTCCGCGTACAAGGTTTTAAAGTTATAGGGAAAGCCGTTCGTGTCGATACTCGACATCCATTTCAAAAAGGCCACGACGCCTTTAGCTTCGGCTTCGGTAATGCCCAAGTTCGGCATCTTGCGTCCTGTACCGAAAGTACGCGCGTTCTTTTCCGGATTCATTAAAAATTGAATCATCATGTCCTCGCGCATTTCAGGGCTTATCCAGCCTTGATCCAACCAGGCTTTGGTCAAGTCCGGCGCGTAATAGGCACCGTTACCAAGCAAGGTATGGCAGTTCATGCAATTTTTAGCCTGTGTGGTTTTTTTACCCAAATCGACTAACTCTCTGGCTTCTTCTTCGGTGTATTCCTTACCGAATAACAGCTCTTCTCCGTCGATGACCGGCATAAATTTATTCAATTCCTTATCGAATTGATAATCGATTTTTTTATTGATCACGTCATAGGCAGGTACCCTCTGCGTTCCTGCCGTCGTTTGTTTGAGTGAATCGAATGTTAAGACAACTAATATTAAAAACGATCCGGCCGTTACCCAGATCGCGGTTTTTTTCCAGAATGACTCCGATGCCCACAGCGGTGTTTCATTCATCGCTCCTCCTCTTATTTATTGTTATAGCGGCCTCTTCATGATGCGTTTTAACACATAGATGCCAGATGCCTATCGGTGCAAAAAAATAGCCGATGATCATCAAAATGGTGACAATCAGCCAGTAACCCGAAAAATTGGCGGCACTCGACAATACGCCGACCGATACGACAAGAACGGCGTAAGAAAAATAAGCGGCAATTTTGATTCGGGAATTCGGGTTCACTTTAGACCAAGCATAGAGCAGCGCATAGCTTGCGCCGGCTAGAATGATCAAAGCGGATGAAAAAAACGTGATGAAAAAATCTTTTAAGGCAACGGGTTCGATCATAACCTACTCAAAAAATTGCGCAGCAAAATCCGGCCGGCATGAAATAACTTCGACAACTGTTAGAAGGGGGTTTGGTGGCTCGATTGACAGGTGTCGGCGGCAGGGCAGATTTTTGCTCCTGCAAAATCTGCATTCATGCCATCCATGGCAATCAGATTCCGCCGTCAAGCCTACATGGAAGTATTCACGGCGTCCTGTCAAGCGAGCCACCGAACCCCCCGCAAAGCCTACTACTTGTAGCAGTTATATTGTGCATATTCCTTAGGAACGGGGACTAAGGCTCAACGAGAGGCATCGAACCATTGACAAACGTAATAGAAAAAACAAACCTCGAAATAGGTACGCGATGCGTACCCTACGAAAATCCGGGTATATATCAGTCCAGTGTAGGCGATGCGACATGAAATGCATCGGAATAAATATCTTGTAGCGAAGCGCCGTTTAAGTAAGCCATTCTTTTCGCCTGATTTACCATATCCGGATGCCCGCATAAATAAACACGCCAACCTTTCAAGTCGGGAATGTTTGCCATTGCAACATCGTTAGCGCGGCCTTGCGCGACGCCTTCCGGTGCATCGCCTCTCGATACGCAAGGCGTATAGTGAAAGTTCTCGTATTTTTCAGCGAGTTCACGCATCTCGTCGATCCAATAGAGTCCATCTACGTCTCGACTGCCGTGATACAAATGAATTTCTCCCGTATGACCGTGTTCGAGCGCTTCGTGAATAATACCGGCCAACGGCGCCAAACCGCTACCGGTACCGATCAATAACAGGCTTTGTTCCATTTTATCGGGCAAATAGTAACAAAGTCCCTGAGGGTCGGACACGGAAATCGTATCGCCGACATTCAATTCCTGATGCACCCATTCGCTGAACTTTCCGCCCGCCAAACGGCGAATATGAAATGACAGTTTTTCGGCATGTCTTCGGCTATTCGAGATCGAGTAACTCCGAATCAAGCCGTCCGCACGTTTTAAATTGACAAATTGTCCTGCATAATAATCCAGTGCGTCCTTGCACTGTATCGTTAATAAAACAGTCTCAGGATTGAGTAATTCCTTTGCGATAACCGTACCTTCGGTGAAGTATTCGGGTTGATGGCCCAGAGTAATCGACATATCCTGTTCGGGATAGCATAAGCAAGCCAAAAAATGGTTTTGTTTACACAATACATCCTTCAAGCCCTTTTGCGCATGAGCGGGGGGAGGAACATCCAAACTGCGCACCATACAACTTTGGCAGGCGCCTTGTTTGCAACTAAAGGGAATATCGACATTGTCGCGCAATAAAGCTTCAAGAACTGTTTCACCCTCATGGCAAATAGTCTCATGCTCGTCCAATATGATTTTTTTCAGGGCCATCGTCAAAACTTCCCTGTTATCTGCCTAATACATCGTTGCGGGTACTTTCTGCAATCGAAGCGACTTGCTCAATTAGGTTATCAGGAACGTTCAACTCTTTCAATGTTCCGCCTAAATGTTCCATAACGGCATCGAAATGCGAATCGTCCAAGCCCATTTTGACTAATCTAGCATGTGCGTTGCGCATATCGGCGCCGGTGTAATTATTCGGCCCGCCGAATGCCATTGTTAAAAACGCTTTTTGTTTCGCCGCCTGTTGCTCCATGTCGACATTATCGAAAAAGCGATTGATTCGGTGATCCGCTAATACTTTACGGTAAAAAATATCGACTGCCGCATTAACAGCCGCTTCTCCACCGATTTGTTCAAATAATGATTGATTAGGTGTAGCTTCACTCATCGTTATCTTCCTTTGTTTATGTTTATATTTCTATCGCTGAGCACCAAAGGCTCAAGAACAGTAATTATTCACACCCCTATCGTTCCCACGCTCCGGCGTGGGAATGAAGACCAAGACGCTCTAGCGTCTCGTACCGCTGGAGCGGTACTCAGGCGTTCCCACGCAGAGCGTGGGAACGATAATTGCCGGGGGACTGAATAGTTACCAAGAACAAGTTTAGTCTCGATACCATTCTTTTGCAATATTTATATTACATAAGTTACATATTTGCTTTTCTATGTTATCCTTGCTATTTGAAATAGCCTAAAAATAGGCGCAATAACGATTATTCAATGGGAGGAGATTGTTTTGACAAAAGGAATCGGTACACGACGCGAGCAAATATTGAAATTACTGCTCGAATCAAGATTGGGCCTGGGTATCGATGAGATTGCCGAGCAGTTGGATATTTCCAGAAATGCGGTTCAACAACATTTATCCAGCCTTGAACAAGAACAGTTGATCAAAAAAGACATATTCAAAAGCACCGGCGGGCGACCCTCCCGAAATTATGTCTTGACCGAACGCGGCATCAATTATTTTCCGAAACAATATTCTTGGTTTGGTAATCTAGTGTTATCGGAACTCAAGTCCGAAATGTCTGAAGAAGCCTTTAGACAATTTATGTGGCGACTCGGCGTAAAGCTTGCCAATACTCTGACCGCTCAATTCAGCGACAAAAAGCCCGAAGAGAAAATCGTGGCGCTAATCAATACCATGCAAAGCTTGGGGTATCACGCATCGCTCGACACCAGCACCGGTCAGCCCGTTATTAAAGCATCCAATTGCGTCTACCACGACTTGGCTCAACAATTTTCGAACCTTTGCGATTTCGATCATGCCTTGATTTCAACATTGCTCGATCGACCGATCGAACAAACCGCCTGCATGGCTCGCGGAGATTGCTCTTGTAAATTTTTAATCAAACCCGAAACGTCCGGCTGATGGAGCTTGTTAAATCGAAAGACGTATTTCTTCTATAAAGAACTGGAATATTTCCCGCAGAGGCGCAGGGGCGCTGAGAATAAAAAGATTTATAATACTTTCCGGTTTCCGCAAGCCAATGGAGCTGGCATAGAGTATCTACATAGATTTATTCACGGCGTCCTTTGACGGGCACCCCGGTGCCAAATTTTGACCGCCGATGGGTATAAATTAAAAAACTCTGCGCCCCCGCGCCTCTGCGGGAGTTTTCTTGCTATTGACAACCGAGGAAAAAAGCCTCGTCCGCCCCTCAATAATCTTCTTGCATAATTCTCATAGAATCGAGCTCATGAAGGTTTTGTAATTGCGCATCCGGCACCAGCGCTTCATGCAGACTCGTAAATAAGATTCGCTCATTAAAACTCGAACTGTTTGCATTGAGCAATTGGTCGCGTAGCGCCGGTTTGACCAAGACTCTAACCTGCATCGTGCGGTCTTGCAGATATTGCACGACCTCATCCAACATCACGATAGCACTCAGATCCATCAGATCCACACGCCGGCAGTCGAGTAACACCTCCTCGGTATCCATGATGCTGTCGACCGCCTCGATTCGGTCCAACATATGACTGGTCGAACCGAAAAACAGCGGGCCCTTGATCGACATAATTCGAACGCCCTTCCCCGGTTTTTCGGTCAAATGATAGTCATGATTGGTCTCGAAACTAATGTCGGCTTGCTGAGCCAAACGCCAAGTCAACATCCCCATCGCCAAAATCACGCCGACCGTCACGCCAATGACCAAATCGACTAACACGGTCAGTAGCAGCACACAAAACATGATCAGCACTTCCGAACGGTTCGAGCTCGTCGCCAACTTGAACATTCTGTAATCGATGATATTAAAACCGACCTTGATCAAGACACCGGCAAGCACCGGTAACGGAATTTGACTGGCCAGCGGCGAGAGTTCGAGCAATAACAACAACAGGAATAAAGCATGCATCACCGAGCTTAGCCGCGTTTGCCCACCGGCCTTGACATTGACCACTGTGCGCATCGTCGCTCCCGCACCCGGCAAGCCGCCGATAAAAGAACACAAAATGTTACCCAAACCTTGCGCAATCAACTCTCGATTGGGCTTATGATGCGTGTGCGTAATCGAATCGGTTACCAATGAAGTCAATAAGCTATCGATACTGCCCAACAAAGCCAACGTTAACCCTAACATAAAAACCGAGGACCAATGTTCCAGACTAAAAGACGGAAAATGCAACTCAGGTAATCCGGCCGGGATATCGCCGATCACTGCGGTTTCAAGGCCCGCAAAGACGGCCAGTTGGGTACCAATAAAAAGCGCCAATAAAGGCGAAGGAATGAAGCGGCTGATTTTGATCGGCGTCAAAAAAACAATTGCCAAGGTCAGCGAACCCAAAAACATCGAATCGAACCGGACCGATTCGATGACTGACGGTAAATTAAACAAGGCCGATAATGTCGAGGAATCCGGTGTACCGCCTAAAAGCGGCGCCATCTGTAGAATGATGATGATCATGCCGACGCCGCTCATGAAGCCGGAAATCACCGGATAAGGAATAAACCGCACCAAGCCGCCCAACCGCATCAAACCGAACAAGATTTGTAACAAACCGCCAATCAAAACAACGGCCAACGCCAACTGGAAATTCCCTCCGAAAGTCGTTAGAGCCGAAGCAAAAACGACTGTCATCGGCCCCGTCGGTCCACTCACCTGTAATTGCGTACCGCCGAAAACGGCGGCAACCAAACCTAACGCAATCGCACCATATAGACCGGCTAATGCACCAGCACCGGATGCGACGCCAAATGCCAGCGCCAACGGCAATGCAACGACACCCGCAGTCAACCCGCCGAATATATCGCCTTTCAGCATCGCAAAGGAATAGTTTTTCATAAAGCCCAACACCAAAAAAATTAACCCTTAAAACTCAAGCAATAAATAATCCAACTCGGGCTTCACAAATCTACTCCTGATTAGCAAGTTTCTTTAGCTAAAAACGGCCAACCACATCACGCTCTTTCCCAAGCTCCGGCTCTCATCGTTATACATAAATTGTAGGGTACGCTGCGCGTGCCAAAGCCGTGCCCTGGCGGCTCGGTTGGCACATGAACATTGCGGGGTTACCATGGTACGCACAGCGTACCCTACGCGGATCGCCTAGCCGCGAGTGTTAAGTAACAGTAAATGGTATCGAGGTCTCATTGGTTAAGATTGCAAAAGGGTATATTTTGACTTATGTATAACGATGAGAGCTCCAGCTTCCTGAGACCGACACAACCTACGCTCACTCTCAATCAACCCCGACTCGTTCCCTTAGCAGGACGGGGTTTGCAACCCCGTCCTAAACGTTTTGACTTTGGCCGAAGTTAGCCGAAATGTTTAGGGCAAACCGAAACGTTGGGGACGGGTTAAATAACCCGTCCCGCAGAAGGTTTTTGCGACTACGATTGGCCCCTGCTCGGACACTAGGCTTCGGCAAGCTAAAGCATCTTGCTAATCAGGTATCTACCTGATTAATAATGAGAATTCAAGAAATAGATCACATGGACTTATAACCTTAGAAAAGCATTTCGCTATAAAGATCATAAAAGATTCTCGTTCCCACCGCTTCAGCGTGGTAATACATACCGATCTTGCCTCAGCAGCCGAGGTATGGTTTCCAAGGAGGACCGCAGGAACCGGAAAACCCCGTCTCATAATTAATGCCAACCCAGCAAACACGCCCGAATATAATCCGGCGCCAAGCGCTCTTGTTCCAGCCGCGTTTTTTCGTAATGCCGACTTTGCAAGCGTTCAAACAATTGTTGTTCCGCTTCGGTCAGATATTCAGGCAGCCTAGTCTGGGGACTTTCTTCATCGACCATGCGGTTTCGATATTCAAGAACGGTAACCTCATCCATCATCAACGCCTGCAAATGCGGTTGACGCCGACGCGCGTCGCTCAAAATTGTCAGGCCCCAGCTATCGATATCGCCCCAGTAAGCGATACTTTTCTGCTTGAGCCACTCGGTATCCATCCAGGCAGTATTCCTGCCGCCGCCGAATACCGCAATGGTGTCGTCCAGTTCCGGCAACGCATAACCGCTTTGCTTGTTTTCGACGACCAGAATACGACTGACAGGCAAGACATAGCTTTGCAGCGTCCGCGTATCCATTTGCAAAACCGGCAAACCGGCTAGTCGATCGCGACCTTGCCGACACAACGGACGCACTAACAGCCAGCCGCTCGGATTAGCGATACAATTCAACCAATTCAACAAGCCACCTCGTTCAGTCACCGAGCCATCATGAAGCCGGTCCGCCAAGGCTTCGATCAAGCCATGATAATTTTCAACGAACTTGGTATCGACGCCCTTCAGCGACAAGGCGCGCAAATAAGCGCCATGCCCCATGTCCCGATGTAACTGAGGCAGTAATTGCGCCAATAGCGCGCTATCGTCCGGCCCCATGCTTTCCAGTACCGACAGTTGTTTGATTAAAACGGAGGACAGGCGAGCATCGATATTCAACAGCGGTCGCATCAACTGCTCCCAGCGCTGTTTTCTAGCTTCGGCTTTCGAACCCAGAACGGCTATCAACGCCGGCATCGAATCGATTTGCACAGCAACGGGCAGTGCTTGCTCACCTAGTTGCAGGAATTTTTTAATTTGCCAGTTCACTTGACCCGGATTCGGCCAACACCTCCAGCTTTCGATAAAGCGTCGGAAATGCTCCAGATTGGCCAAAGCCTGAGCACCGGTCGGCGCTTTAAGCGCTATTCGGATAGGAAAAGGACGGTCGCCGCTCAAACGGCCGCGCAGGTTTTCAGCATTCAGCCACTCGCGTGTTCGCAATTGCGCCAGTACTTCTTCCGGCAGCAGTCCCCATCGGCTCATTGATTACGGTTTTTCTTGCTTGACTTGCCGGTAGATGTCATTGAGCCTGGGCGTCTCCAATCCGGCTTCCCCGGCATAGTGCAGAGCACGCTCCAAGCGGAATCGAGCGCTACGGCCGAGGCAATTTCTGTCGGGACAATCCTCAATGCCTTCAATCATGCCGGCAATCAGCTTTTCTGCAGGAAGTTCTTGGCCGCTTAGCCATTCCAGAATACCGATCGCTTCCAATGCAACTTCCCGAACTAGCTTGCCATGCTGTGCCCATAATTCTCCAACCGTACCGCCGCAAGACAAACCGCAGATATTGACCGTCATGATATAAAGCGATTTACGCAGAAGTTGGTATACCAATTGAGGTTCATCTTCCAGCAAGCGCGTAGGAATATCGATTGCCTCCAATGCATGAATTAGCTCATCGGCATGAGGGCCATACACCGGTGTATAGAGAATATTGGTCAACGCCATACCCGGTTTCTTTTCAAACCAGACCACGGCAACGGTAGGATTATCGATGCCATGCTGTTGCCAATGACGAGGTAATAATTCGTTTTGCACGAGTCCGACTTTATCTCGCCAGGACTTGGGAAGATCCTTCAATATCCCGTCCAGTTCGCTTTCTTGCACCGTGATCAAAACGAGGCCCGGCGTCGGTATTTGATCAGCCGCGTCAAAGAGTGCCGTTTGCCGGGTGATCGGATAAACCGGATGTCCGCAACGTAAAAAACCGCGCGCGAATTCGCCGCCTAATTCCCCGATACCGATCAGTACAATGGGTGCTTTCATAGTATTAACGAAACTTCCAGACAAGCCGGCGATGTTAAACAATTAACCATCACAACTCAAGCGCCCCGCCTTAAACAATCGCTGAAAATCTTGGAAACGGAGCGTTAGCGAAGTGAAGATTTTTAGTCCCCGATAGCCGTAGGGCCGGGTGTTTTGCCGGAGTCTGCGCGACTAGCGCAGGCGGAGGCAAAATACAAGGCATCGCGACACGGCGTCAAGCCATTTGTGGGAGTGCTACGG
>JAHJSQ010000038.1 GCA_018830325.1 Gammaproteobacteria bacterium | reverse complement strand
GCCGTCGCGGGTGCGGATCGTCGTCATGCGCTCCTTGCGCCCGGTCAGGATCTTATGCGGATAGGCCTGATGGCCGACATCCCAAACCAATTGATCGCGCGGCGTATCGAACACGTAATGCAGCGCCACGGTCAGCTCGACCGTTCCCAGACCGGCCGAGAAGTGTCCGCCGGAAATACTGACCGTGTGAGTTAGGAACTCGCGTAGTTCTTGGGCAAGCGGGACTAGATTGGCTTTGGACAGTTTTCGTAAATCCGCGGGCGTATCGATCAGACTCAATAACGGGTAATCGTTAGCAAGGTTCATAGTATTTTCCTGAGAGAGTGCTTCATTAACCATTGAATGAATCGGGTAAAAGCAATTAATAAAGCGGTTCTTGATAAAACAATAAAATCATACCTAGCTGAAGCATCGCAAAAGCGGATATTAACCCGGCTATTTGTCGTTGTTTCGGGTCATTGAGTCGTATTTCAAGCCAGCGTGCACTGGCGATTATGATCGCAAATACACCCATTAACGTATGTCCTGCCTGAATTAAGAAAGCTGTTTTAGGTTGAAAACCGACATGCGAGTGTGTCAGCAACATCAGGCCACCGAAGGCTCCGAGCAGCGGAAACATATAGATAAGTTTCTTATTCGAGTTATTGGGGTGGCGCGCCTTATATTCCATGACCCCCATCATGAACGCCATGAAAGTCGCGATACGGTGTTGCAGAATTTCGCCGCTCTCTAATGTGCTTTCCCAAAAGCCGATGGGGCCGAGTGGCCACGCTTCGGGGTCGCTACGTATAAACAGGAAAAGGCCGAGAAAAGCGAAGCCGAGCGGCCAGTAAGGACCGCGATGCGACGGAGGCGGACGAAGTGATGCAATGATGGCTAAAACTGCGATCGTTGTAACGAAAATGCCGGCTACATTGTGGTTGTAGTCCGACCATTCGGTACTCGCGCGCGACGGAACTTGGCCTATGATTGCGGTTCTGCCGGGTTCGCCGGCCATTAACTCTTCGTGAGTCGGAGATGTTGTTAGTGGAATCCGTGGTTTGAAAGTGGCGAGCGTTTCCTGCCAGGTCGCGGTGGTTTTCGGGATATCGATCGCCGGCGGTTGGGTTGCAAGGCTGACGGCTGTGAATAGAATGCTAACCAACAGGAATGTTTCGGCTTGAATATAACTTGGAATCTCGCGGAATAGCAGCGTCTCGCGGTTCTGCTCGAAGAATTCACGCGTGCCGCGATTGTTTAAATAAGCTAAAAACAAAGCTATGGCTAGCAAGAGCAGTTTGACCAGTAATAAGTTGCCGTAGCCGGTGCCGATGAATCCGTTCCAACTATCGATATAGCCGATCGCCATCGGAAGGCCGGTCGCCATTAGGACCGCGAGCGAGACCAGGCCGAGTTTCCCAAATTGTTTCAAAAAGTTGGGCCACAACATCGGATCGATTGCGTTACGTGTGCTTAATCGCCAAATGTTAATTAATTGAAAGACACCGCCGACCCATGCTGCCGCGGCGATTTGGTGAATGACTGTTATCGTCATCAATTGTATACGGCCATCGAAGCGTCCCGCACCGTGAGCGAGCCAGGCGCCGGCGATCAGTGCCGGAATCGCTAAGGCGGTTGCGTTATACCAGGCGTTCTTAGAAGTCGGTTGAAGACTGAGCTTGCTCCCGACATAAAAGGCCAGGCAGCCCATCACGATCATGCGCACCATGCCTGCCTTGAACTGAATCGTATCGGCAAAGGCCGGGAACGGCCAGACGCCTAGCGTCACGTTCATCAGCCAAACTTTTATTATCAGCGCGAAGCCTTGCGTTAACGCGAGGCCAAATGCACCATAGTAAATCAGTGTGACGGTCGACGATAAATGTTTTTCATCGTATCTCCTCGACCAAGGTTTCAGCATAAACATGCCCCAGATCAAACCGCCTATCGCCACGCTAAAAAATACGCGGTCGACTCCGCCGACCAGAGAATCCAAAAAATCAGCTAATCCGCCCATTACCAATGCCTTTATTCAATGACAAAAAAACGAATGATATCTTCGGTCAAGTGACCGTCGGCCGCGAACACCTTGAGACGGATCGCATGTTCTCCGGGTTCTAACGGAGGAATATCGATGACGACTTCTCCGCGGATTTTACCTCGATTGACGTGGAGTCTCTCATGCACATCGTTTTTTTTGACCAGATCGAAATGAGATAAAGCCAATTCCACTCTCGAATTAAAGGTAAGCGATACTTTGCTTTCGGTACCGGCCTTGATCGGGTCGATCTTTAAGGAAGTATTGGTGACAACGGCATGTGCTGAGACAGTACTCGCATTGAGCGATAGTATTACAAATAAGAGTTGAAAATAATGTTTAATCATATCTTTAACATAAATAGAAATAACGATGGATAGTTAATCGTCAATAACGTTAGTGGCGGAGTTTAGGTTTTATTTGGATTGATTAACGCCGGTAGAACAATCAAGCTGCTGGCTAGAGTCATCGTAATACCGACCGATAATAATAAACCCATACTGGCGATTCCCATGTGCGAGGTAAACGCCAGGCTCGTAAAGCTGCACAGTGTCGTCAATGCGCTGAAAAACACGCCGCGCGCCGAACTCGATTGCAGCAAGTCGGTTTGGCTTTGCTTGTGTTGCAATCGATGCACGATATGAATTGCGCTGTCGACCCCCATCCCCAACAGCAAAGGCAAGACGATGATATTCGCGAAATTGAACGGATTATTGAGCAGGACATTGAATGCGCCGGTCAGGATTGCGGCCAATAATAGCGGCGCAATGATCAATATTGTCGTCTTGATACTGCGGGTGATTACGAGTAATAAAATAACGATAAACGCCAAGGCGCTTGAAAAGGCTTGTATAAACGCGTCGACGACGGCTTGCCCGGAAGTGACGTCGCCAATCGGCAGGCCGAATACTTGCGGATAGGTGTCAAGTACTTGATTGACGAATACTTTTAGATGTCCGGGGTCGTTGAGGTCTTGCTCGGGTAGAACCAGCAGTCGAACGATGCCGTTAGGGCTGATCCAATGGCTTTTGACAGTTTCGGGAATGTCGTCGATTGCGAATTCGGTAGCGGTTAGGCCATCCCGCAACATGCGCATCGTTTCCGGCAATAAAATCATCACATTGGTTTCCAGCTGCGAATAGACCGAATCGGGTTGTTCTGCCTTGTCGGCATGGTCGATGAAAGCTTGAATGTTTCGATGAAGTTGTTCAAGCAATTCGACAGATGCCGGTGGGGACTTTTGTTCTAAGGTTTGTTGCAACGATTGGTCGAATTGCTTCAAAGCGTTTCTGACATCGGATTTTTCGTAAGCGTGGTCGAATCGATCGAGCTGCGCGGGCATGATCAAGTTGAGCGTGTCGAGGATGCCGAGTTTTTCGTCTTGCTGTTCGGGGACTAGATCGCTCAGTGTGATCGCTTGATGAACGCTCGTTAAGGCGCTGAATTTCGCGGCCAGTTTGTCGGCGTCTTCCTGGCTATCGGTTAGTGCGGAAATGATGAACGGCGAGTCGGTTTTACTTTGCAATAATTTTTTAAAGGCGACAACCGACGGGGTCTTCGGGTCTCGTAGATGGATTGGGTTCGAATCGAAAGTCAATTGCGTCAAAATAATGCCGCTAGTAACCGCCAGTAATAATGCGATCTTGCGGATTGATCGGGAATGGCGGAATGGAAATTGATAGAGCCAATCCGGTAGTGTTGCGGTTGGTTTCGCGCTTATCGGTTTGAAATGCATCAACTTCAACAAGGCGGGCAGTAGAAGTAGTGAAATCGCCAAGCCGATAAACATTCCTGCGCCGGAAATGATGCCGAGTTCCGAAACGCCTTTAAAGTCGGTGGGTATGAATGCGAAAAAGCCGATCGCGGTCGTCAAGGCGCATAAAAACAATGATGGGCCTACCGTATGAATACTATCCGAAATGGCCGCATCGGTTGGCATGGCATGCAGACGACACTCTTGATAGCGCAAGCATAGGTGGGTTGCGAAATCGACGCCCAGTCCGATATATAAAACTGCGAATGCGACCGAGATTAGATTCAAGTGGCCAATGGAGGCAGCTGCGAAACCCGCGGTTAGGACGAGTCCGGCGATCAATGCGATGAAGGTCGAGAAAACCAATCTTACCGAGCGAAGCCCTAGCCAAAGCGCGGAACAAACTAATATTAAAGAGATAATTCCGGAAATGACCATGCTTTCATTAAGGCTTTCCATTTCTTCATGTTCCAATGCGACTTCGCCGGTGAAGCTCAGACGCACGCCCGGAAACCGCGATTGCATTTGTTCGGAAAGCGCTCTGAGGTAGTCCATGGGTTTTTCTGCCGGCATCAAATCGCTGAAATCGAGATGCGGTTTAGCGATGACGAGACGGCGGGTTTGGTCTTTTTCGAAGCTGCCTTCGGTCAGCAGTTTTTGCCAAGACAAATAATGATGGCGGTTTTCTTGGGTTGCTGACAGCGTTTGATTGAAAGCGCTTAATAACGGGGCGAGCGGCATCGCTAATTCTCGGTCGCTTTCTGTTAGCGCCAGCGAGAGGATGTCTAAAAAGCCCGCGAAATGATAATTTTTGGATAGATGCCCGATAAACGGCTGGGCGTCGACGAGTTTTTCCGACAAGGCTTCGAGTTCGTTCAATTCCAGAAATAAAAAACCCTGTCGCCGGAAAAACGGATTGTCTCCAGGAATGTAAACCGATTCGAATAGGTTTCGCTTCTTTTGTAAATCCTGTTCTAGATATGTGGCGGCGAGAGAGGTTTCTTCGGGTGTGTCCGATTCGACAATGGCAATGATCGCGGCAGCATCAAGCGGAAATGCTTTATCCAATCTGTGTCTGACTTTTTGAAATGGCAGTTCTTGAGACAACAACTCGGTGGTGTTGTTGTTGATACCGAGATTTTTGATTGTGTAGTTCAGGCTCAGAGCGCATAACAAAACAAATAGCGACAATAAAATCCAAGGAAAACGTAAAGGAAGTTTTGCTATGGATTCGAACAAGCGGGTTTGTATCGATGCTGTATGTTTTGCCATGATTTAGGGGCGGGTAGTTCGTTGGCTGTCGTGTTAAGGATGCGGAATTACAATATATTCGATCATGCCTTGTCGATTAAGCGACTTGTTAAGGCGCAAGCGTATCTTGCTTCGTTTCTAAAACGGAGCCATTAATAGTTTGGTAAGGATATTGTTCATATAACTTCCGAAAATCGGTTGCTGAGACCCAAGTACTCAGTTAATCTTGTCTTGAAAGGTAAGAGTAAATCTGCTCTCCTGAGCTTTTGGCTGCGCTCAGGAGAGTCCTGTCGAAGGATGAGCGGAATTACGCTGAGCTAAACGATTTTCACCCGACATTGTAAAGATGAGTGAATACTAGTTTCATTCATTCGAATAAGAGGGCGTGCTTTTTGGAATGAAATCAAACACAGGCATTTTTCAAGTTTCAACCCAAACCTAAGTTCGATAATGATTATAGTAATGCTGTTGGCATTATGCAAAATATTGTTGTATTTGGGCTAAATGATACAAGAATGAGTAAAAATGTGACGGCATGTTTTTTGATAACTTATAAGTATGGTTATTGTCAGGATTTTAGTGTTCCTCAACGATCTATATTGCTTGATGATTTAAGGAAATTGAGTGTTCGTCTTCAGCGCTGGGATTGTTTTCAACCAAATTTATACTTGTTGCGTTTAAGCCAATCTAATATAATACCCCTCGCTTACTATATTAAAGCCAATCTATATGCATTTTCGTTTCGGCTTTCTCAGCTACGAAATCAGTCACGTCATTCGTCAGCGGTTTAATAAAAATGCCGAAATTATCGGTATTACTCATTCGCAATGGCGGGTCTTGGTGCATTTGTCCGAAAACCCTAACTGCCGACAAGTCGATTTGGCCGATATTCTCGATATCAAACCGATCACACTGGTCAAGCAGCTCGATCAACTCGAAGCGCGGAATTTGGTGCGCCGCATCAAAGACAGCGATGATCGGCGCGTCTATCGGCTCGAGTTGACCGCAAATGCATTGCCGGTCATGCAAAAATTATGGGACATTGCCGATCAGGTTGAAGCCGAGGTGTTAGGCGCATTGTCGCCGGATGAGCAAGCATTGGTCACCCGGCTATTGTGCCGGGTTAAAGGGGCTATTTGCGGCAAAGAGCACGATATGTCCTAAAATTCTCTTTCGGTGCCGTAACACGCGGCAATAACATCAAAGGCAAATTGTGTTTGATTTCATTAGAAAACTGAAGGGATCGCAAACGAACGGATGGATAGTCGGTTTATTTAAAAAGCCCGCTCCGGCATTGCCCTACGAAAGCGATCGGCAAATGCTCGCAAGAGTCGCTCGACAGTTTTTATGGTTGTTTGTCATTTTGTTTTTTTTCGAAGACCTGCTGGATTTTGCAGTCGAAATCGTGCATTCGGTTTTCGAAATCCTGCATCTGCTAATCGAGTTTATCGAAGGCTACATCGAAGAAATACTCGAACATCTGTTGCATACCGATCATCATCAGAGCGAGACGATTATCGTCAATGCGATTTTGTTGATCGGACTGTATGGGTTTTATCGTCTCGTCTACGCATTTCCGGGTCTTGTCAGGCGCTTGAAAATAAACTCTTACGCAGCCTGTCTTAAATATAAAAGAAGAAAATTAGCTTATTGGCAGGCGTTATTGCCGAAACAGAAAATTAAACTGACGGCTGCTTACTTGGCCGGCCTGGCGCTGCTGCTGTTTTGGTTGACGCTATGAAGTTAAACCGGATTCCTACACTATTAAATTTATTCTCGATGACTCATACACATACGCCACCTTAGCGTTTTCCCTGATTTTCTTAACCACTCAACATTTGATTACAGACTGCGAAGGCTCTTTTCGTCTCGTAAACAGGGCAGGATACGGGAGTGGAGTGAGCTATTTGTTCTCTTAATTTTCATTCGGCGGTCGGACCGGCTGTCGACGGTTTTGTATTGACAGGAATACCATGCTCTTTTTATCGAAAAAACAAGATTGGCTCGGCAATATCCGGGGGGATTTATTGGCCGGCATCGTCGTTGCGCTCGCACTGATTCCCGAGGCGATCGCATTCTCGATCATTGCCGGCGTCGATCCGAAAGTCGGCCTCTATGCATCGTTTTGTATTGCGGTCGTGACCGCGTTCGTTGGCGGTCGTCCCGGCATGATATCTGCCGCGACCGGGGCGATGGCCTTGTTGATGGTGACCTTGGTCAAGGATCACGGACTGCAATATTTGTTGGCGGCGACGTTATTGACCGGCGCGCTGCAGATCGTCGCCGGCTACATCAAGTTCGGCAGTCTTATGAGTTTCGTGTCGCGCTCGGTCGTAACCGGTTTCGTCAATGCCTTGGCGATTTTGATCTTCATGGCGCAATTGCCGGAATTGACCAACGTGACCTGGCATGTCTACGCGATGACCGCAGGCGGACTAGGGATTATTTATTTGTTTCCGTTGATTCCGGTGATCGGGAAGTCGGTGCCGTCGCCGTTGCTTTGCATCGCCGCATTAACGGCCTTGTCGATCTATTTGGGTTTAGATATTCGCACGGTCGGCGATATGGGTGAGCTGCCCGACGATTTGCCGATATTTTTGTGGCCGGAAGTTCCGGTGACGCTTGAAACCCTAAAAATTATTTTTCCTTATTCAACGTCCTTGGCCGTGGTGGGCTTGCTCGAATCGTTGATGACAGCGACGATCATCGACGATCTGACCGATTCCAGCAGCGACAAGAACCGCGAATGTAAAGGCCAAGGTTTAGCTAATATCGGTGCGGGTCTGCTCGGCGGCATGGCAGGCTGCGCGATGATAGGACAATCGGTAATTAACATCAAATCGGGCGGTCGCGGACGATTGTCGACGTTGACGGCTGGTACACTACTGCTGATCATGGTGGTGTTTCTCGACGAATGGATTTCGAAAATTCCGATGGCCGCGCTCGTGGCCGTCATGATCATGGTGTCGATCGGTACCTTCAGTTGGCGTTCGATTCTCGATTTGAAGAAACATCCCCTCTCGAGCAGTGTCGTTATGAGCATGACTGTGATCGTAGTGGTATTTACGCATAATCTCGCGATCGGCGTATTCGTCGGCGTGCTATTGGCGTCGTTGTTTTTCGCCAACAAGATTAGTCATTTTCTATATGTCGAATCGGAAATCGACGAAGATCAAAACGTCAGAATCTATCGTGTGGTCGGTCAGGTGTTTTTCAATTCAGCCGAAAAATTCATTCAATCGTTCGATTTTAAAGAAGCGGTCGAAAAAGTCGTCATCGATTTACATCGCGCGCATTTTTGGGATATAACCTCGGTCACGGCATTGGACAAGGTCGTGATCAAGTTCCGGCGCGAAGGCGCTGAAGTCGAAATTATCGGCATGAACGAAGCCACCACGACGATTGTCGACCGGTTCGGCGTACACGACAAGCCGGAAGAAATCGAAAAAATCATGGGAGGGCACTAATGAATAATAACGAAAATAGAGTGTTGGCTTGCATCGACGGATCGGCGCTGACCGAAGCGGTCTGCGATTACGCGGCCTGGATCGCGCAGCGCGTCGAGGTGCCGCTGAAACTAATGCACACGATAGACCACCATCCCGAGACCGCGACGATGTCCGATCTGTCCGGCAATATCGGACTCGACAGCCGCGACGAATTGTTGGAAGAAATTACGCAATTGGATCAGCAGCGTATCAAATTGCGTTTGCAGCAAGGCAAGCTGTTGCTCGAGACCGCAAAACAACGCGTTATGCAATCCGGAATTGGCGAACCGATCTTAACGCAACGGCACGGCAGCCTGGTCGAAGCCTTGATCGAACTTGAGGATGTGACACGTGTCTTGGTAATCGGTCTACGCGGTAAAGTGCATGAAAATCAACCCGACAAGATCGGCGCGAAACTGGAATCGATCATCCGTTCGTTACATAGACCGATATTGGTTGTCAATGAGCCGTTCAAGGCGCCCGAGCGCATCATGCTCGCCTATGACGGCAGCGCGGCGGCCGAGAAGGCGCTTGATATCGTCGCGAACAGCCCTTTATACAAAGGTTTGGTTTGTCATTTAGTCTGCGTCAGTAAAGACGACGATAAAGGAAAGCTGCTCGAAATAGCCGAGAACAAGCTGAAGCAGGCCGGCGGTATCGAAGTGGTCGCTCAAAAACTGGTAGGAAAACCCGATTTGGTACTCTGCGAATATCAGGAAACTCATGATGTCGACATGACCGTGATGGGCGCTTTTAGTCATACCAAATTACGCGATCTTTTGCTTGGCAGTTTTACCGCGAAAATGCTGCTGCATAGCAAAAAACCGTTGTTGCTGTTGAGATAAAGCCGGTTAAGCGTTACCCCCGACAAGTCATGAATGGTTTGCCTCGTTCCCACGCTCCAGCGTGGGAACGCATACCGGTCTCACCGTAAGCAAAATATGGTTCCTAAGGTGTTATTGGAAAAACAACTAACCGATGTAGCCGAAGGCATACAGGCGGCCAATACCGGCACCGTGACGCTCGATCAAAGTCGCGTCGGACGCTTATCGCGCATCGATGTTATGTGCATCATTCGACGTATGCGCGCAATCGTTTGGCGATGGTCGCGGGGCTCGCGACGCTCGAAGTGATGGAAAACGACAAGTTGGTCGAGAATACCGATGCGATGGGCAAGCGTTTGATGGAAGGCTTGAACAAGCTGAAAGATCGTCATTCGCTGCTCAAGGACGTACGAGGCATGGGCTTGATGATCGGTTTCGAATTGGTTGTCCCGACTCTCTACGAAATAAAATGGAGTGGAAATTGATTCATGCCGCGAGCGCCGGCCTGTTCCCGCAGTTGATCGTGATTCCGCTTCACCGCGATCATGGCATCATCACGATGGCGTCCGGTCATAACGATGTGATCAAACTGTTGCCGACGATGGTGATCACCGAAAAAGAAGTCGATCATTTCCTGAATGCGATGGAGGCGATTTTGCGTAATAGCCAGGAAGTCGGCAGCGAAAACTGGAAGACGATATATCAAATCGCGAAGCGAACGATCAAGGGAGGCGATTGATGGTTCCGAGCCTCAAGGTCGCCGTGACCGGCGCATCGGGATTTGTCGGCAAACGTTTGGTTAAGTTCGAAAAGGCGCACATGGTTCGTAGCTTTGCCTTTTGCTCGGCTCAGGGATGTTTTTTGTTTTATACAATAAAAAAGCATTAATTTTCCTGATTAGCAAGATGCTTCAGCTTGCCGAAGCCAAGTGTCCGAGCAGGGGCTAGTCTTAGTCGTAAAAACTAAAATATACTGTTACCCAAGCTCCAGCGCTCATCGTTATACATAAGTCAAAAATTACCCTTTTGCAATCTTAACCAATGAGACCTCGATACCATTTATTGTCACTTAATATTAGCGGATCACCTAACGCTAGCCGAACCGCGTAGGGTACGCTGTGCGTACCATGGTAACCCTGCGATATTCATGTGCCAACCGAACCGCTAGGGCACGGCTTTGGTACGCGCAGCGTACCCTACAATTTATGTATAACGATGAGAGCTCCAGCTTGGGTAACCTGTTCAGGAAGCTGGATCTTCCGGGGGGGCTCTTTCCCAAACTGGAGCTTGGGAAAGAGCGTGATGTGGGTTGGCCGTTTTTAGCTTGGCGCGCATGGCTTGCGAACCCCGTCCTGCTAAGAATATGTTGATCTTTGGGCTTTAGCTGAAAAAACTTGCTAATCAGGTTAATTTTTGACTAAAGCGTTTTTTAATACATTATTTAGTCAAGATTTGTTATAAATAGCGGCTCATGCCTACGATGTTCGAATTACGCATCCGGCGAACAGTTTCGGAACTGTCACCGGATTTTTTTTGTCTTCAACGAACAATTTAGAAACAATAAAGGTGTCTCTTGAATACCGAAATCAACCGAAACGACGGATATTTCATGAAAATTAACTACAAATTTGTCGGGTCGCTGCTGACGATAATCTTGCTCTTGGGTTTTGTGTTTAGTGATGCCTTGATTTACATGGAAAAGAACTGGCAGCGTGAAGAGTATAGCCACGGTTATTTGATACCGCTGATTTCATTTTGGTTTATTTGGGAAAATAGGTCGGCGCTAGCCAGACTTATCGGGCAAGGCAGTTGGGCCGGTTTTGTTTTAGTCGCAGCGGGTTTGTTGTTTGGTTTGATTGGCGAGTTGGCGACGCTGTATACCATTACCCAATATGCATTCTTAATAGTCTTATTCGGTATTTGTTTGGCTTATACCGGTTGGCGCGGAATGCGATTGCTCTGGTTTCCGTTGACCTATCTGATTTTCATGATCCCTTTGCCGAATTTTTTATACAACAATCTGTCGTCGGAATTGCAGTTGATTTCGTCGCAGCTTGGCGTCGCGGTAATACGACTGTTTGGAATTAGTGTTTTTTTGGCCGGTAATGTCATCGATTTGGGTAATTATCAATTGCAAGTCGTCGAGGCGTGTAGCGGTTTGCGCTATTTATTCCCATTGGCTAGTTTCTGTTTTTTATGCGCTTATTTTTTCAGAGCCAAGTTGTGGATGCGCGTCGTGATTTTTTTGTCGACGCTCCCGATAACCGTATTGATGAACAGTTTTCGTATCGGTGTGATCGGCGTTCTTGTTGAAAATTGGGGTATCGAGCAGGCTGAAGGGTTTTTACACGATTTCGAAGGATGGGTTATTTTTATCGGTTGTTTAGGCGTGTTGTTCGTCGAAATGTGGTTGATGGTCAAGTTGTTTTATCGGGATAAAAAGTTTTCCGAGGTTTTTGTCATCAAGGCCATGCCGCACTCCGAAACCGAGGAATCTTTCGGGAGCGAATCGAATAATAGCGACCTAACAACGGCATTACCTAAGCCGTACATGGCGGCTGCATTACTTTTATTAATAGCGGTGCCACTATCTTTGTTCATCGGTGATAGGGAAGAGTTAACTCCTGATCGTTCTAGATTCACTACCTTTCCTCTGCAAATCGATGATTGGCGCGGTATCGAAGTCGGCATGGGGCAGGAATATATCGATGCGCTCAAGTTCGACGATTATATCGTCGCGAATTATACAAATCATCAATATCATGAGCCCATCAATTTTTATGTGGCTTATTACGCCTCACAACGCAAGGGAGCTTCCGCGCATTCGCCTAAGTCATGTATGCCGGGTGATGGTTGGCGTATCGGCGACTTTACGCAAAGAACCATTTCCGGTGTCGATGCTGTGGGCGGCGATCCGTTACGAGTTAATCGTGCCGTCATTTCCAAAGGTGAAAGTCAACAATTGGTCTATTATTGGTTTCAACAACGAGGCCGGGTCATCACGAACGAATATCTCGTGAAATGGTTTTTGTTCTGGGACGCTTTAACAAAACAGCGCACCGATGGAGCGCTAGTGCGATTGGTTATTTCATTGAATCGCGGCGAAGATGCGTCGGATGGCGATAAAAAACTCGATGCATTTTTACAGGCCGTTTATCCGCGTTTATCGGCGTTTGTGCCGAATTGACCGAGACAGCGTTTACTGGGCCAATCGTGTTTTGCGAAGAACTATGATTGGCCTTTGTCGTACTCCGAGTTTTATTTTCTATTTCCACATATATGACCGATCCGATTAAAGTGTAGAGTTTCTCACGGAATATTCTTTCTTTGTAACACTAATCTAAGATTCGTTTGGTTTAATTGCAAAGGCTTTAGCTTTTTGTTGAGGCTTGATAAGGTGCTGAGAGTGCCGGTTAGACCTTGCCGCAGTTGGGGCTTGGTCTTTTCTAATTGCTATGCCGAGAGGATGGGCATGGTATTTAAAGTTTTTTGAGTCGAAAACTATGGAATTGTTTGTTAGTTTTATATTATCGTCGGTCATCAGCATTGCATTGATCCCAATTTTGATCAAATCGGCTTCTGTGTTGAATATGGTCGATGAACCCGATGAACGTAAGGTACATACTAAGGCTATTCCAAGATGCGGTGGTTTAGGTTTAGCTATTGCTGCATTATCGGTGATATTGTGGCTGCTCCCTTTTGAAGGTCCTATCGGGCGCTTACTGATCGGAGGCGGCATTATCGTTCTATTCGGCGCTTTGGACGATATTTTAAACCTGAATTATAAATGGAAATTTTTTGGGCAGTTCCTGGCCGTATTCGTTATGGTTTCGGGAGGGATCTATTTAAAATTTTTACCGTTTGCCGGATTGGACCCCGCACCTTTATGGATTGCTTACCCGTTGACGGTTCTATTCGTCGTTGGTGTGACCAATGCCGTGAATCTTTCCGATGGATTGGACGGTCTAGCGGCAGGTATCATGTTGATGACTGTATCGGCAATCGCATTTTATAGCGCCTTGGTCGATTCTAGCAGCCTAGCGATCATGGCGCTTGCGTTGGCGGGCGGAATAGTCGGTTTCTTGCGGTTCAATACTCATCCTGCCATTGTTTTCATGGGCGATACCGGTAGCCAGTTTATCGGCTTCATGGCCTCTTCATTTACGATTTATTTAATCGTCGACGTACATCAAACGCTTAATCCCGCTCTACCTTTATTAATATTGGGCTTGCCTATTTTAGATACCTTGACCGTGATGGTGCAAAGAATACGTTCAGGTCATTCCCCGTTTTCACCCGATAAACGTCATATTCATCATCGCTTATTAAGACTGGGGTTTACTCATGCTGAAGCGGTTGGTGCGATTTATATTTTACAGGCTTTGTTTTTATTAGCGTCATTTTTTCTGCGTTATAAGAGCGATTCGGTTGTATTAGGTTTTTATTTGAGCATTTGTTTTGTCATCTTGTTATTCTTTTATGGTGCGGCCAGGCTGGGGTGGATGCTGCATCCCGTTCAGGAGCCAATAGAAAGACGTAGGAGCTTTTTTAGGCGTTTCAATTGGCTTTATAAATTTTCAAAGTTTTATATCGAATATTCGCTGGCTATTTTTATCGGCATTATGATTTTTGCGATGTTTGGTCATGCAATGATGTTCACGCAATTGGAAATGGTTTTTGCGATCGCTTTTTTATGCCTCTTTTGGTTCTTGAATAATCCCCTCAAGGAAACTTTGACCCGGCTTAGTATCTACGCGGCCGGCGTATTTTCGTGTTTGATATTAAATCCTTCCAATGGTGTCGATCATTGGCTGGTTTGGGGAGTGGATATTTTTTTGGCAGTGCTACTAATTGTGGTTTTTCTGGCGGTTCAAGTGACGCGGAAAACGGTATTTTCATTGACGACGCAGGATGTTTTGGTCGGCTTGTTCATTCTATCGGCAATGTTTTTGGCCGATATCGAGCTGTTGCCGCGTATTTTGTTTCGATTGTTTTGTCTTGGTTACGCGGTCGAATATCTGTTTCACCGCAAAGCAAAAGAGTATCGTCCTTTGAAATTATTGGCGATGTTCTCCGGTGTCATGATTTTGTTAATAGTATTACCGGGAGCCGTGTCGGCGATGAAATAGCCGCTTTCCGAATATTCAATATTTATTTTTAAAAAAAATCGACTACAAATTATCGTCTACAAATTACGGTTTATTTCTTCCCAGAGATCTTGATAGGCCTGTATTGAACGGCCTCTTTTGACGAAGCCGCCTAGCGGCATACGTTCAAGGCCCATGCGTTCGATATCGCTGGCATAAGGGATCGCCGATTTCAGCAATTCCGGGAATTGTTTGGGAGTCGTTTCAAGGATTTCGAGGTGCATTTTTTTGCGGCGATCGACCATCGAAAAAAACGGCATGACTCGTATTTTTTTATTATTCTCTTTTTTGAGAAATTGCTTCAATTGATCCAGCGTTCTTATTGAAAGCGTCGTCGGAATGACGGGCGATAGCAATATGTCTGCGGTTTTGAAGACGGCTTCCGATAATAATGAGATGCTCGGCGGACAATCCAGGAAGATGAAATCGTACTCCTGAGAGAGCGGTTTCAATAGTTTTTCGAGCTGATGCGTCGGTTTTTTCTTGCTTTCTAGCACTAAATCAAGATTTCTAAAAGAAAAGTCCGAAGGCAACAAGTCAAGGTTATCGAAATCAGTACCTTTAATCATATCGTCCAATTCACGCTTGCCTTCGATCAATTTTTTGCTGCCGCCCTTGATTTTGGGCTTGATTCTGAAATAGTAGCTACTCGCCCCTTGAGGATCCAGGTCCCATACTAAAGTGCGCGATCCGCCTCGTGCCGCCAAATAAGCAAGATTGACGGCCGTGGACGTTTTTCCTACACCGCCTTTAATGTTGAATGTTGCAATGATTTTCATAGTGTTTTCTTGTGCCCTATGTTTTGAGGCCGACCGGCGCTAACAACCGAATAACGAATGAAATGCATCTCGAATATCGGGTTGATCGAATGCGTTGAACTTTTCCTGGAAAGCTTCGCGTGCTTGTTGTCGGCGCTTGTCTATCGTTTGAATCAAAACGCCCATTGCCAGAAACGTGTCGGCCGGTACTCCTTCGTTCATCATCTCTTCGCTAAATTTTTTCAAGGTAATCTCTTGGACTTCTAGATCTTGGAATTCGCCTAAGATATCCTGGAAATGTTTCAGGCTTTTAATCAATGACTTGATCTCATTTTTGGGGTACAGATTTTGAAAAAACTCCATAAGATATCTCAATTTTTTGCAAGTTTTTCGTAAGTCGTGCAGTTCCCCCGGAGGCGATTGATCGGTAATGCGTTGTCCATCTTTGATGATGCGCCGGAAAACTTTTAAGATGCGCTTGTCGGCCAATGTCTTGATCGGTAGCAAGGCATTGGCTTGAGTCGGTTTTTTGATCGTCGGCGAGCGTAAAAATTCTTCCCATTCGATTAGCGGCGCGATATAGTCCGGCGATTTTAATTTTTTGGCGAGATTTTTTTGCGCTTGCTTTTGTTTGCGGTCGATAAAATCGTAAAGCGCGTTTAAGTCTTCTCTAAGTGCAGGCGGCACGCTTTTCTTATAATTGTCGAAATCGAGTAGATAAACGTCGAGATCGCGTGTCGGGGTCGTGATTTGACCGAGCCAGGCAAAAAAATGGCTGAAACGCGCCGTTTCGGCGTCGGGTAAAACATTTTTTAGTTGATTGAGTCCGGCACGAGTTCTTCGTACAGCGACTCTAAAGTCATGCAAAAATTCGCTGTCGGTAGCGGCGATGGTGTCTTGTTCGTTGATTTTGATGGCTTTTAGTAAGTAGCTAAAAATATATTTAACCGCAAGATCCGAGCGCATGTTTGGATCGAGCTTGATGTTTAGCTTAGAGGTATAATCTTTTGGTTTTCGTCCTTGTGTTTTAAGCGCGTCGATTAACGGAGGTTGATTGGACTCGACTAAGCCGATGCGAATCAAGGCTTCGATGACCTTGAGAGCGGCTTTATCGTAGCCTTTTACCGGGGTTAATTGAAGCCGGCAAGGGATATATTCGAAGGTATCGATCATTAGTTTCAATACTGTTTTTTCATCCTTATTCAGTACATTGACAAATTTTCGAGTACATTCCAGCGTCGTCAGTGGTAGTAGAGCGCGCATTTCGAGTAATGGAGCGAGTACATTACGGATGTTTTCTGATGGAAATTCTTTCGCGAACTTAGGAACAGAGTCGATGTCGGCTGATGCGATCAGTTGGCCGGTATGAAGGTTTTTCAATGTTAAAATAGAAACTGTTTGGGAACGATTTAATTCGCAGATTATACCGCCTCGATAAAGGCGCCAGTCAAAAGTATCATAATAAGATTTTAAGGTATAGTGTTCGGAAACGGGCTTTAAAATCGCCTTGTCAGCCAATTGGCTCAAAAATTTGTTAGCGGTCAAATACCCCGGAAATTCGAAGTTCAAAGTGGGTGTGGTCATTGGCGGGATATCATTGAAGGATTTGTCAGGAAAATCTTTTCCATAAACTGTCATATTTTTGGAATAGTAACAAGTTAATATGAAAAGTAAATTACAAAATTTTTAGGTTAAAGGTTAAAGGTGGATGGGGTGGATTTGATGGTTTTTGAGTTGTGGTTCGTTTTTGGCATGGGGATTTTTGAACGATGACTAGAACTTTAATGTTGCTTCGGCATGGTAAATCGGATTGGGAGGTCGATGCCGATGATTTCGATCGCCCTCTGAAAAAACGCGGCAAAAAAGCCGCGGTTCGCATCGGACAATGGATGCGTAAGCAAAAACTAACTCCCGGCTTGATCGTTACTTCGCCTGCCGTGCGTGCGCTGACTACCGCCGAGAGAGTGGGTGAAGCGTTAGGTTTTACCGACTCCGAGATTATTCGGGACTCGCGACTGTATGAAGCCCAATTAGCCGATTTTAAGACTGTTTTATCCGCCTGCCCGACCGATATTGGACGGGTTTTGTTGGTGGGGCATAATCCCGGTCTTGAAACTTTATTGCACTATTTGGTTGCCGACATCGAGACGGCAGAAGACGGTAAATTGCTTGCGACCGCTACGCTTGCAGTTTTGACGATGCCGTCCGATTGGACGAAGCTTGGCGAGCATAGTGCGAAATTAGTCTCGGTTACACGCGCTTCGTCGTTGTCATAATTTTGTAACATAAAAGTCATATTCTTATGCAACCGTTCCGCAATGGAATAATGACGTTAACTTCTAAGAGTGTCGATTCATGATGTTTTCATTTAACTTTAACAAAATAACTCTGATATTGAGTTTTTCTATGGTTTCTTTAGTCGCCGGCCCCGCTGGAGCCGTGCAGACAGTCGATCCCGGTCTATCTGACTATCATAAAGTGAGCGGCGTATCCGGCAATCTATCGAGTGAAGGCTCGGACACACTTGCCAATTTAATGACCTTATGGGCCGAGGAATTCAAGCGTATTTATCCGAGCGTTAATATTCAGGTGCAGGCTGCTGGTTCTTCGACCGCGCCGCCGGCGTTGACCGAAGGTAAAGCCAATCTCGGGCCGATGAGCCGGAAAATGAAGGATAACGAGTTAGATGCTTTCGAAAGTAGATACGGCTATAAACCGACTGCGATTCCTGTCGCAATAGATGCCCTAGCGGTATTCGTCAATAAGGACAATCCGGTCCAAGGTTTGACTTTGGCACAGGTCGATGCGATTTTGTCGTCGACACGTAAATGCGGTTATCCAAGCGATATAGTGACTTGGGGACAGGCGGGGCTTGACGGTGCTTGGCAAAACCAAAGCATACAACTATACGGACGCAATTCCGTATCCGGCACATACGGTTATTTCAAAGATGAGGCCTTGTGCAAAGGCGATTTTAAGAATAATGTCAACGAACAACCCGGTTCGGCATCGGTCGTACAATCGGTAACCAGTTCGCTCAATGGAATCGGTTATTCCGGTTTAGGCTATAAGACTTCGGGAGTCAAAACGGTTCCACTGGCATCAAGAGAAGGGCAGGCCTATGTCGATGCGACGCCGGAAAACGCGATTGCCGGTACTTATCCTTTATCGCGTTTCTTGTATGTTTACGTCAACAAGCATCCGAATAAACCTCTAGCGCCGCTCGAGCAAGAATTCATTAAAATGGTTTTATCCAAAACCGGTCAACAAGTCGTCATTAAAGACGGCTATATCCCGTTGCCAGCCAAGGTCGCCAATAAAGTTCTGGGGTCGATAGAATAAGGTGAAAGGTGAAAGGTGAAATCGGCGCCTTGACAAGCGCTAAAAACATGAATCATTTCACTATTCAAGGCTCACCGCTCACCGGCACAGTTAAATCGAGCACTATATTGGGACGTATTGACCATTTTCTAGCGGCATTGATCATTCAATCATCCATATGACAGAACCGAAATCCGGGGCTTCGGCCTCTTTGAATGCCATGACGGGCTTTTATCCGCGTTGGCGACTCATCAAGGACAGTGTGGCTCGTTACGGCGTTATCGTTGGCGGCTTGAGCATTATCGCCGCGATAATGTTGATTTTTTTCTATTTATTGTATGTTGTGTGGCCTCTGTTTATCGAGCCTAGCGCAGAATCTGTCGCGCATTACCCTGTGCCGGAGTTGGCGCTTGGCGACACCGCTATGTTGGCTGTCGAGGAGCAAAATGAAGTTGGCGTGCGTTTCACCGAAAACGGACGAATTATTTTCTTTGCCGCGCCTACCGGTAAAACGCTATTGATTCATTCAATCGTTTTGCCGGAAAGCGCCCGGATTAGCAGTTTTGCCGATGGCGGTCCCGAGAAAGGTGTTGCCGTGTATGGCTTGTCGGACGGTCGCGCGATCGTGCTGAAACACAAGTATAACGTGTCATATCCGGAAAACCAGCGGGTCATAACGCCTGTTGTCGATTATCCGTTGGGACGAGAAACGCTGGTTTTGGATGAATCAGGTCAAGCACTCGAAAAGATTGCAATTCGTGTCGATGACGATCAGACCACAATGGTCGCCAAAACGTCGGATAAACGAGTGATATTGACGAGCTTCCAAAAGAAGCGTTCGTTGTTCGACGATGATGAAGATTTCGAACGGACCGACAGCATACTCGATGTGCCGGCTCTCGATATTGCATTTATCTTAATGGACAAGGATCAACGCAATTTATATCTCGCCGATAGCGAAGGTCGTTTGAGTTTTTTCGATATTGCCGATAAGTCGAAACCGGTGATTCGCCAGCATCTGAATGTAATCGAAGCCGGTCGTAAATTGACCTCGATGGTCTTTTTGAACGGTAGTATTTCGTTATTGATCGGTGATTCGGGGGGATTGGTTGCGCAATGGAGCGTAGTCAGGGACGCCCGGAATAATCCGGCGATGCAAAAAATCCGATCGTTCAAGGTATCGGAACAGGCGATTGCCGGCATTAATGCCGAGCAACGCCGCAAAGGTTTTATTGCGGTCGATACCGCGGGCGTCGCCGGTATTTATCATACGACCGCCGAGCGGCAGTTGATCAAAACACAGGTGTCGAATGGGATGCCGAAAACAGTTTCGATGTCGCCGCGAGCCAATGCGTTTATCGTCGAATCCGAGTCGGGCTTCATGGATTTCTGGTCGGTCGAAAACGATCATCCGGAGGTTTCCGTCAAATCGTTATGGCAAAAAGTCTGGTATGAAAGCTACCCGAAGCCCGACTATATTTGGCAGTCTTCCTCGGCGAGCAATGATTTCGAACCGAAATATAGTTTGACGCCGTTGGTATTCGGCACCTTGAAAGCTGCTTTTTACGCAATGCTTATCGCGGTCCCTCTGGCTTTGATGGGTGCGGTTTATACCGCTTATTTCATGGACCCGCGCATGCGTACGCTGGTTAAGCCCGGTATCGAGATTATGGAAGCGTTGCCGACTGTTATTTTAGGTTTTCTAGCGGGGCTTTGGCTCGCGCCGTTTGTCGAAGAGCATTTGGCCGGCATTTTCACGCTTTTGCTGACGATGCCGCCGGCGGTGCTGGTTTTTGCTTATCTATGGCAATTATTGCCGGAATTGGTGAGGCATAAGATTCCGGATGGCTGGGATGCCGCCTTGTTGATCCCCATCATTTTGTTGAGCGGCTGGTTTGCGTTTTTAATTAGCGTGCCTTTGGAATCAGTGCTGTTCGGGGGCAGTTTGCGTAATTGGCTCGATGCCGAATGGGGTATCGGCTATGATCAACGAAATGCCTTGGTGGTGGGGTTGGCGATGGGCTTTGCAATCATTCCGACGATATTTTCGATCGCCGAGGATGCGATTTTTTCTGTTCCGAGACATTTAACGGTCGGCTCTCTCGCCTTGGGCGCGACGCCTTGGCAAACAATGACGCGTGTTGTACTGTTGACGGCTAGCCCTGGGATTTTTTCGGCGATCATGATCGGACTCGGCCGGGCGGTCGGCGAAACGATGATCGTATTAATGGCGACCGGTAATACGCCGGTGATGGATTTGAGTATATTCCAGGGTATGCGCACCTTATCGGCCAATATCGCGGTCGAGATGCCCGAGTCCGAAGTCGATAGTACACATTACCGGGTGCTGTTTTTGGCTGCATTGGTGTTGTTTTTGTTTACCTTTGTCGTTAATACCTTGGCCGAGTTGATTCGCCAGCGCTTACGTGAAAAATATAGTTCCTTATGATCAAACAATGGTTTAAAAGCGGTTCACCGTGGATTTGGCTTAATGCCGCGGCAGTCAGCACTTGCCTGATTTTGGTGGTCGGCCTATTGGCGTTGATCGCATTTCGCGGAGCCTTGCATTTCTGGCCGTCGGATGTCGCCGAATTTATCTATATGGAAGACGGGCGCAAGCAAACTGTCATCGGAGAGATTGTCGATACCAGCGCCACAACGGCTTTGATGGCGCGTGCTTCGGGTCATAAGATGTCAGACGATAACGATCTGCTGGTGCAGCACCTGATCAAAATCGGCAACCGAGATTTGACCGGTATGGATTTTCGCTGGATTCTGGACCGTAATATTCAGAGCCGACAGTATCCGGACGATATTCTCGTGCTCGAGCGGCGAGAATGGGGTAATTTTTACGGTTATCCGGTTGCACTCAAGCAAGAAGGGCAAGTGATCGCCGACGGTCCGCAGGTATTTTCGGTTGTGTCGGAGCGATTACGTGATGCCTTGTCGGTCTATAAGCAAATTCAACGGCTCGAAAAGAAGGAAATCGGCGCAGTGAATTACGGTTTGGAGCGTCTGAGGCTTAAACAAAGACGCTTGGAGTTGAACGCGCAATGGGATGAGCAGGCGGAACGAAAGCTTTCGGCCGAACGCGATGAGTACGAGCAGCAATACCGGGACTATCAGGCTGAGTTGCAAAGTTTGTATAAGACGATTAACAGAGATTCCTTGGTGATGAAGGCAGCCGATGGTCGAGAAATCGATATGCCTTTGGCTAAGTTGGTCAGAATTTATCGCCCGAATACGATGAGTGTTTGGGCTAAAACCGGGCATTATTTCGAAAAAATCGCCGAATTTTTGCTGGACGACCCGCGCGAGGCAAATACTGAAGGCGGCATATTTCCCGCAATCTTCGGTACCGTAATGATGGTCATTATTATGTCGGTGATCGTGACGCCGCTTGGCGTGATCGCGGCGATTTACATGCGAGAATATGCGAAGCAGGGCTTTACGACACGCTTGATTCGCATTGCAGTCAATAATCTGGCCGGCGTCCCGTCGATCGTCTACGGCGTGTTCGGCTTGGGTTTTTTCGTGTATATCCTGGGCGGTAATATCGACCAGCTGTTTTTTCCGGAAGCCGCTCCTGCACCGGTTTTTGGAACACCAGGCTTATTGTGGGCGTCGATTACGCTAGCCTTATTGACATTGCCGGTCGTTATCGTATCGACCGAGGAAGGTTTGTCGCGTATTCCGAAATCGATCCGCGAAGGCAGTTTGGCCTTGGGTGCGACGAAGGCTGAAACGTTGTGGCGCACCGTGTTGCCGATGGCGAGCCCGGCGATGATGACCGGTTTGATTTTAGCGGTTGCTAGGGCGGCCGGCGAGGTAGCGCCTTTGATGTTAGTCGGCGTCGTCAAATTAGCGCCATCGTTGCCGCTGGACGGAAATTTTCCATTTTTGCATCTGGATAGAAAATTCATGCATTTGGGTTTTCATATTTACGACGTCGGTTTTCAAAGTCCGAATGTCGAAGCGGCAAGACCCTTGGTCTATGCCACATCCTTATTGTTGGTCGTCGTGATCGTCGGCTTGAATTTATCAGCGGTCGCGATCAGAAATCATCTGCGCGAAAAATACCGGGCTTTGGAAGGTTAACCTAGCTTTAACACATGTAGTCACTAGGCTATTTATTGTTTATTTTCTATTATTTATATTAATTACAATGTCTTACGATCATAAAATGTTAAGGCTGGGTTAAACACCATGACGAATCAACCCTTACGGAAACACATGCTCGATTTGGATGCATTGACTCAAGATAAGAAGCCGCAAGGCATGGCTCAAGAAGAAGTGTGCATCAAGGTACACAATTTGAATCTATTCTATGGCGATCAGCAAGCTTTATACGGCATCGATATGCATATTCCGCGGCAAAAAGTGACTGCCTATATCGGTCCGAGCGGCTGCGGAAAATCGACATTGCTGCGCTGTATCAACCGCATGAACGACCTGGTCGATAATGTCAGAATTGATGGCACTATTTTGCTCGATGATGAAAATATTTACGCCAAATCGGTAAATGTCGCGGCTTTGCGCAGACGGGTCGGAATGGTGTTTCAAAAGCCCAATCCGTTTCCGAAGTCGATCTATGAAAACGTCGCTTATGGCTTGCGGATACAAGGTATCAACGATCGCAGAACACTAGACGAGACCGTCGAGGAGGCTTTGCGCGGCGCGGCGCTTTGGGATGAGGTTAAAGATAGATTGCATGACAATGCTTTAGGTATGTCGGGCGGTCAGCAGCAACGGCTCGTGATTGCTAGGGCAATTGCGATCGAGCCGGAGGTCTTGTTACTGGACGAACCGGCATCGGCTCTGGATCCTATTTCAACGCTGAAAATTGAAGAGCTGATCAACGAATTGAAAGAGAAATACACGATCGTGATTGTCACGCACAACATGCAACAAGCGGCACGCGTATCCGATTACACGGCGTTCATGTACATGGGCAAATTGATCGAATTCGACAATACCAGTCATTTATTCACGAATCCGTCGAAAAAACAAACCGAGGATTACATCACCGGGCGTTACGGCTAAAGGAATGTTAATTTCGCGCAGAGGCGCGGAGGCGCGGGAAAGAAAGGTTTAAATAGTTCCCACACTGCATAGAAACTTTGGTGGGGGGATGCTCCATCGTCCTTGAACTTCAAAGCAGTTCAGTCAGGAATTACTTCGCTTTCCCCGCGCTTCTGCGGGAAAATTTCCGTTCTCAGTGGGAGCTCATAACTTGGCTGCCGAGGCCGTCGGAATCGCTATTTCGGGCTTATTTATTAACTACGCTTTCATGCGAGGATAAACCATGGATATTAATAAAATCGGACATCATATTTCGAGCCATTACAATGTGGAGCTCGAGGATATCCGTAATAGCGTTTTGAAGATGGGCGGTATTGTCGAAAGGCAAATCGAATTGGCCGCATTGTCGTTCACCAGTTACGATATGGAAATTGCCGAGCAAGTTATTCAACAAGACGATTTTGTCAACCGACTCGAAAAGCAAATCGATCAGGCCTGTACCGAAATTTTAGCCAAGCGTCAGCCTGCCGCGTTCGATCTACGCTTGTTGTTGTCGGTGATTCGAACGATTAACGATTTGGAAAGGATCGGCGATGAGGCGACTAAAATCGCGGAAATGGCGATTCATTTGAGCGATACCGAAGGAAAAACTCGAAACGAGGAATATTACGAGATACAGCATTTGGCCGAGTTGGTTATGAAAATGCTGCGCGGTGCCTTGGATGCATTTGCGCGTTTAAATGTCGAAAGTGCCGTGTCGATTACCGGTCAGGATGCCATGGTCGATCGCGAATACGGCAGCATCATTCGTCAAATGGTAGCGAGGATGATGGAAGACCCACGCAATGTCAGACGAACACTTGATGTGTTGTGGACGGCACGGGCATTGGAAAGGATCGGCGATCATGCCTGCAATATCTGCGAACATGTAATATACATGGTTAAAGGTGAGGATGTCAGGCACATGAGCCACGAAGAACTGGAAAGAAAAATTCAGGGTTCATAAGCAGGGTAAAAAGGGAAGTAGGTTACGTTATTTGTCGCCTGCGATAAGACTGTAAAAGTAACCTGACCCCTTTATTTGCCTATATTTTCGATGGCGGTGGGGGCGGATGATAACGGTGAGTTTTAATAAAACCAGAAATGTTTAACAATGGTCGCTCATAACTCGTCAAGCCCTCCCACTTAGCGGGTCAATCTGACTTGATTATTCGATATTCACCAGCGTCAGAATGGTCTCTGCTACATCAGCCAGTCGTCGGTTTTGCTCCATCGCAGCGGAGCGTAACTTTTTGTAAGCAACTTCTTCTGAAAGGTTTAATCTGGCCATCAACAACCCTTTTGCACGTTCGATAGTCTTACGTTCAGCCAAGGCTTTTCGAACAATCGAAAGTTCTGTTTCCATGTCAGCCAGTTTTTTTGACTGTAGTTGCAACATGTCGATAATCGATTTGCATTGCGTGCTATCGATGGATGCGGGAGGCATAAATTCCAGTGCCTGTTCCAATGGAATGTTAGGGTTAAAAAAACGGTCGCATAAATCAGCGCGGGGGGGAGGATTGTCCCGTATATGTCTGACCAGTCCTTTAGCATCATGCAAGTCCAATTCAGCTTCGTTGATCAATCTTGAAGTGTAATCATTAATATGCTGTATCAGTGCACACTGCAAGACCCACATATCGGTCAGGCGCGTACTGCAACTCTCAAACCATCTCTCGCTTTGGTTGCTGTCAAGCAGTTGTTTCGACTTGGTTTGGCAAACAACTCTACGCAATTGTTTTATCTTGGAACATGAGGGTGAAAGTTGCAGTTCTCGCCATTTAGCTACGAAGATTTTGTCAGTAAACTCGCAAAAGACTTCAAAGTGCCTTTCCTGAATATCGATTAAGTGCAGGATACGTTGCTGGTGATTGGCATCAATTACTCCAGAGCCGAAGGCATAGGCTCCTAGTGCGCGCTCTTGTCCAGCCAGTTCCTTGCCTTGAACAAAATTAAACAAGGCAACCAACTGTTTTGAGATGCGAGGGTCGATAGCTGTATCTGCGACATCAATAATTAGTGAAATCAAACCGGCAATCAGTCGACTGTATGCGGTGATTGACTCGGTAGCCGATAGATTAAAATTCTCTACTTCTTGGCGCAAAGTCCCTAAATCATCTAGACCTAGCAGCACCCATGCCATGAATGAAAGCGTTTTGGCATTAGCATAGGTGGCTTGATCTACTTGTACTGTAAAAAGTACACGCAAGCGCGTTTCCAGCAAACGTGATTCTTTAATAATGTTCTGACGTATTTCTTTGCATCGTATTCCTGATGATGCCAAATACAGACTGCTAGCCCCTCGCTCGGCTTGCAGGCTATGAATCAGGTTGCAGATGACCTCTACAAAATGGGCGGTCGAAGCAAGGCGTTTAAGCTCTTCAATCTGATGTTGCTTAGCAACTAAAACAATATTCTCGGCAGTCAGGTTCATTTATGATGCGATGATGTTTTGTTCATCTAAAAATATCGCAATAATCACGCCAGGGTACTTTAGTTATAACTCATTGATATATAACAATTAAATATAAGTTAACGATTGGAGGGTTGCACATTTATGGTGCGGATCGCGCACCCGGGGCCGAATCTCTTGTCGGTTAGTCACCGTGGAAAGGTATGAGATGCGCCCCCTACGGTGTTCAAACTATCTTGGAAATTGATAAAGACAATAAGTTATAAAGCGGCAGTTGTTTTCTACCTTTCGCAATTCAAATTTGGCATTGCTTAAGGAGTTGCAGGGGTGTTCGGCTCCTCACCTAACGCTAGGTGAAGGACGAGAATGGATGCGGGCATAGATCCGACATGGACGTATTCACCCAGCACCTAAATTCAATAGCCCATTGGTCATGGTTAATATTTTAGATAATTTAGGTGCTGGGTTCACGGAGACCTTTGACGAATAATCGGTGCCGTTCGACATAAGCCGTGACTCGAAGAGCGAAAGGCGTATGGTTAACGAATGGCCTTAAAGCCGATATCAGTTCGATAATAAATGCCATCCCATTTTATCTCGGCGGTTAATCCATAGGCATTGTCTTGAGCATCCTTAATCGTTTCACCCAAAGCGCAAGCACACAATACTCGGCCGCCCGATGTGACAATATCATTGCCTTGCAACTGGGTGCCGGCATGAAAGATTTTTCGGTCGGCTAGTTCCGATTTAGGCAGGCCCGTGATGACGTCGCCTTTTCGGTAGTCGCCCGGATAACCGCCGGCGGCCAAGACTACGCCTAGTGCGGCGCGTTCGTCCCAATCGGTTTCGACTCTATTCAGGTTACCGTCTAAAGCGGCTTCGCAGAGTTCGGTCAAATCGCTTTTTAGACGCATCATGATCGGTTGGGTCTCCGGGTCGCCGAACCGGCAGTTGTACTCGAGAACTTTGAGCGAACCGTTTGGCGCGATCATCAATCCTGCGTATAAAAATCCTGTATAAGGATTGCCGTCTTCAATCATGCCTTGCAGCGTCGGCACGATGACTTCGCGCATGACTCGATCATGGATTTCCGGTGTCACGATAGGGGCAGGGGAATAGGCACCCATGCCGCCGGTGTTCGGTCCTTTATCGCAGTTATCTCGGGCTTTGTGGTCTTGCGAGGTGGCCATGGGTAAAGCATGTTTGCCGTCGGCAATGACGATGAAGCTAGCTTCTTCTCCGGTCAAAAACTCTTCGATCACGACGCGATTGCCGGCTGCACCGAAGGCATTTCCGGTTAACATGTCTTCGACTGCGCTAGTTGCTTCGGCGACGGTTTGCGCGACAATCACCCCTTTACCTGCCGCGAGTCCGTCGGCTTTGACGACGATCGGCGCCCCTTTGGCTTCGATATAGGCTATCGCTTCGGCGGTATCGGTGAAGGTTTGGTATTCGGCAGTCGGTATGTTGTGGCGTGCCATGAAATCTTTGCAAAAGGCTTTCGATCCTTCCAATTGCGCGGCTTGAGCGGTGGGTCCGAAGCATTTTAAGCCTGCTTCTTGAAAACTGTCGACGATGCCTTTGACCAACGGAGCCTCGGGTCCGACGATGGTGAGGTCGATTTGTTGTTGTTTGGCAAAGGCTAGTAATGCGCTAACGTCGTCAGCCGCAATGTCGACATTTTCAAGACTGGGTTCTAATGCGGTTCCGGCATTGCCGGGCGCAACGAAGACTTTTTCCGCTTTCGGGGATTGCGCGGCTTTCCAAGCCAAGGCATGTTCGCGGCCGCCGCCGCCGACAATAAGAATTTTCATTCGGTTTCTCAAAATTGGGGTTTAATTAATGGCACACATGACACCGACTTAATGGATCAACACTGGTTTTTAAATTCCTAAGCGCTTTTTCGATTACAAAGTGAGTCATTCTTCAGTCACCCTCCTTGAAAAAGAGGGGTTAGGGGAGATTATTTTCCATCGCTCCCATAGCTCTGTATCACTACTATTAGGTTAAGTCGTCATCTGGCAAAAGTCTGCCGACATTCCGGTTCTTCCTCGTTCCCACTGCTCCAGCGTGGGAATGCATACCGATCTTGTCTCGACAACCAAGGTATGGGTTCCCACGGAGGACCTTGGGAACCAGAAAAGCCTGCCATCCATGGCAACTGGATTACGGCAGTCCATGCCGAAATGACGGGTTTTCGTTAACTTAGGAACGATCATGAAATAACTTCGAAAACTGTTGGAAGGTGGGCGGTGGCTCGATTGACAGGTGTCAGGCGGCAGGGATAGCTGCCGTTAAGCCTACATGGATGTATTCACGGTGTCCTGTCAAGTGAGTCACCAAACCGCCGCAAAGCCTATTACTTGTAGAAGTTATTTTGTGCATATTCCTTAGTGGCAGTGATGCTAACCGAGTTCTATTTTGATGATAGTGGCTAGTGCCGGAAATGGCGCATGCCGGTAAAGACCATTGCGATATCGTGCTCGTCGGCCGCCGCAATGACTTCGTTGTCGCGCATCGAACCTCCGGGTTGAATTACGGCCGTGATGCCGCATTCTGCGGCCGAATCGATGCCGTCGCGAAACGGAAAGAACGCGTCCGATGCCATCACCGATCCCGTCACGGACAATCCTTCGTCGGCGGCCTTGATGCCGGCGATTTTAGCCGAATATACACGACTCATTTGTCCGGCCCCGACGCCGATCGTTTGACCGTTTTTACAATAGACGATCGCGTTGGATTTGACAAATTTGGCTACCTTCCAAGCAAACATCAAGTCGGCTAGTTCCTGGGTAGTCGGAGCGCGGCGGCTGACAACTTTTAGTTCGGCTTGCGCCACGGTACCGTGATCGAGGTCTTGCACCAATAATCCGCCAGTCACTTTTTTGTAATCGAAGCCTGGCTCGTTACCGCTGGTCCAGATACCCGTTTCGAGCACCCTGACATTTTGTTTTTTCGCGAGAATAGCGCGTGCGGCGTTGTTAACTGTCGGCGCGATAATGACTTCGACGAATTGCTGTTCGATGATGGCCGAGGCGGTTGCTTCATCGAGTTCTCGGTTGAAAGCGATGATGCCGCCGAATGCCGAGGTTGGGTCGGTCGCATGGGCTCTGTCGTAAGCCTCTAGAATAGTGTCCGCAATTGCGACGCCGCACGGATTGGCATGTTTGACGATAACGCAGGCGGGCTGCTCCTCGAAGGACTTGACACATTCAAGCGCAGCGTCAGAGTCGGCAATATTGTTATAGGAAAGTTCTTTTCCTTGTATTTGATTCGCGGCGGCGATGCTTCCTGCGGACGGATTGCGCTCCCGGTAAAAAGCGGCCGATTGGTGAGGATTTTCACCATAACGCATGGTTTGTTTGAGTTTGAACTGCAAATTTAGGACTTCGGGAAACGTTTGGCCATTTACTTGGCCCAGGTAGGCTGAAATTGCGGTATCGTAATTTGCGGTATGTTGAAAACATTTCAAGGCTAGGCTGAAGCGTGTTTCTTGGGATAAGCCAATGTTGTTTTCTCTTAATTCCGACAAGATGGCTTCGTAATCCCTTGGGTCTACGACGACAGCGACGTCGTTATGGTTTTTGGCGGCCGCGCGAATCATTGTCGGTCCGCCAATATCGATATTTTCGATTGCGGTTTCCAGGTCGCAATCCGGTCTGGCGATGGTTTTTTCGAACGGATAAAGGTTGACCACAACCATGTCGATCGCAGCGATGCCGTTGGCGGCCATCACTTCATCGTCGATGCCGCGCCGGGCCAATATACCGCCGTGTATCTTCGGATGCAGGGTTTTGACTCTTCCGTCCATCATTTCCGGAAAACCGGTATAGTCGGAGACTTCAATAACAGGAATGTCTTGTTCAGCCAGGGCTTTTGCCGTACCGCCGGTAGATAAAACTTCAATGCCTAAGTCGTTCAGTGCTCGGCAGAATTCAACGATGCCGTATTTGTCGGAAACGCTGACTAGTGCGCGAGTAACTTTTTTGTACATGAGTGGGGCCTCGGGTAAGGAGTGTTGATCGGTATCGAAAAGGGTTTCAGGTATCACTGGGCAGTTAAGCCACAAAAAATAGAAAGTTTATGAAGATCTTAGGGGGTTATAGAAAGGGTATTCATCGATAATCGACAATTCGATTAATGCCTTTTTCTTTTCGTGGTTAAATTTTTTTTAGGTAGCCCAGAAAGGTAATATCCTTGAACGAGAGCGGTATTAGTAAAATTAACCCAGCTTTAACAAAGCTAGCTCCATAATATTCTTTATTTTCAATATTCTATCTTTACTAAATGTTATAGCTGGGTTAAGAAATACCGTATTGGTCCAGTTTTTTACGTAAGGTGCTACGACTTAAACCGAGTACTTTGGCTGCCTTGGTTTGGTTGTAACCGGCATGCTGTAGCGTGACTTCCAGCAGCGGTTTTTCGACTTCGCCGATGACCATTGCGTGGAGTCCTGCCGCATCATGACCGTTTAGTTGCGAAAAATAGAGCTCAATGGCTTGTTTGACCTGTGCAGACAACGGTATTGCGGTCGGTATTTTATTGTCAATGTTAATCACCTTAGCGGATTGTTGAGTTGCTTCCATATTATGCAGCACGATGGTATGAAAAATGCCGGAATGCCGAGTCGATACGCTGAATTTGTTCGGTCGGCTGTTGAGCTCGGTTGATAGCATTGCGAATTTCGACAGGTAAGATGCCGAGCCTGTCAAGATACCAACCGATATGTTTGCGCGCTATTTTAACACCGCTTAGGTTGCCGTAGAAACTATATAATTGTTGTACATGACTCAATAAAGTTTCGCGGGTCGAGTCGATAGTTCGCGGTTCTAAGGGTTCGCCGCTGCGTAAAGAACTGATTATGTCGCTAAAAATCCAAGGATTGCCTTGTGCGCCGCGGCCGATCATCAACGCATCGGCCCCCGTTTTTTTCAAGACATAACGAGCTTTGTCGGCCGAGTCGATGTCGCCATTCGCGATGACCGGGATAGCGATGTTTTTTTTGATTTGCTTGATGGTTTCGTATTCGGCGTTGCCATTGAATTTACAGGCGCGTGTTCGACCATGTATGGTCAGTGCGGCAATGCCGGCTTCTTCGGCTATTTTAGCGATAGCCGGCGCATTACGATTTTGTGGATCCCATCCGGTGCGGATTTTCAATGTGACTGGAACCGAAACTGCCTCGACGACGGCTTCGAGAATGCGTTTGACTAGATCCTCATCTCTCATTAGGGCAGAACCGGCGGCGACTGCACAGACTTTTTTGGCCGGGCATCCCATGTTGATATCGATGATGTCGGCGCCCCGGTCGACGTTAAGTTTAGCGGCGTCGGCCATTTGCCGCGGATTTGTTCCGACAATCTGCACCGAACGTAGGCCCGTTTCGCCGCTGTGGTCGGCTTTTAATAAGGTGCGTTTATTGGTTTGCAATGACGGCAGGGAGCTGACCATTTCAGATACGGCAAGTCCCGCGCCGAATTGTTTGCAGAGCGTTCTGAACGGACGGTCGGTAATTCCGGCCATTGGGGCGAGAACTAGATTGTTTTCGAGAGTATGCGGCCCTATTTGCATGGTTTCAAGTAAACAGTCAGCGGTGAATAGTGAGTGGTGGCTTGGGACGTTGGGGCGTCCCTTGATCCAGAGAGTATGACTTCTAATATGGATTTCGTGAAAAATAATTTCCTGGAGCTATGAGTTTTGTAGCGGGTTCGGTAACTCGCTTAACAGGGCGCCGTGAATACGTCCGTGTAGGCTTGACGGCGGCTTTCCCTGCCGCCGACACCTGTCAATCGAGCAACCGAACCTGCTTACCGTGCATTAAAAATAGGGAAGTTATTTATGACCGAATCCATCGTGTTGTGGAATTCGCTATATAGGCTAAATCGCCCGCAAAACTTTTAGCTGCTAATCCATTATCCATTCACTATTCTCCATTTCCTATTCACTTTTCTCTTTTTCAACTTCGTCATTCCAGATGGGGTTAACGCGGTCTTCCGGGTTAAGCTTATCTTCATCATTTTGATAAATATGCCAGAACGATTTATCGATAGCACCATCTTTATAGTTTTCTTTTTTCTCGTGACCGAATGGACACCACCAATTTTCAACGATTTTGACCATGTAAGTATGCCACTCGAATAAGCCGACGCTGAGTGGGCAATACCAAGTACAGTTGAATATCCAATACAGTTTCGATTGTGAAGGACTCAATTTGAATGTCGGGTCCATTGTAATTTGGTTTTTTAAGTTATATCGATGGGTCGAGCGGGCCGGCAAGAAGTCGGATAAGGTTTTGAGGTCTTCGGCGCCGATCAAGCGTAAATGTAGATAGGTTAAGTAAGCGCTAGCAAATACGAATGGTAACGTCAGTATCGGTAAATAAATCAACGGCACACCGATCGCTCTTTTCCAAACAGGAACGTTTCGGTAATTGCGGCCGATGGCAACGCGGTGTGCGCAGGTATTGCAGGCTTTCATGGTTAATAGACCTCTTTATTAGGTGGTTTGATTGGGTCGTCGGGTTGATTGGCGTCGGTGCTTTGATTTTCGTTGAGCAGTTGATAAATGCTCAAACAACCGGCACAGCAGAAGGGTAACTGTTTTTTGGGTGTGTCGAGTGTAAAGTCTTTTATTTCAACCGATTGGCCGCACAATGCGCATGGCGGCTTTGTTGCTTCAGTAGGCATGTAACGAAAAGATCATAAGCTTGGCGAAACGGCGCAAAAAAACGTCTTTAGATAATCCGTTTCGGGTATTGCCGGGTGTATCGGGTGATCGGGGCCCTGTCCGCCGGCGGCAAAAAAAATTAAATGTCGATCTATATGGCGCGCGGAAGATCTTAGGATCTCGTGGAGCGTATCGCGTCCTAGATGGTGTGAACAGGATGCTGAAACCAGTATGCCGTTCGGAGATAATATTTGCAAGGCTAAATGATTGAGGCGCCGGTAGGCTTCATAGCCTTGCTTAAAATCTTTTTTGCGTTTGATCAATGCGGGCGGATCAAGGACGATAATATCGTAATGTCGGTTTTCTTGACGTGCTGTCTTCAGAAAATCGAAAACATCGCTATGCACGAACTTCATTTTTGTTTCCACGGCGTTTAATTGCGCATTGTTCGATGCAAGTTTCAGCGCATTTTCCGAGGCATCGACGCAAGTGACTTCGGAGGCTCCGGCGACGGCGGCAGGAATGCTCCAAGCCCCGGTATAGCAGAACAGATCCAATACGCTTCGTTCTTTACATAGTTGCATAAGACGATTGCGGCTGTCGCGATGGTCATAAAACCAGCCGGTTTTTTGGCCATCTTGAATATCGACTCTAAATAAGCAACCGTTTTCTTCAATGATCATTGTTTCCGGCAGGCTGCCGTAGATGATTTCATTGTCTAAAGGCAGACCTTCCAAAGCTCGTTGACTATTGTCGTTTTTCAATACGATGGCTTGCGGGTTAAATAATTCGATCAGGGCGGTTAGTAAGTCATTTCTGTGGCGCTCAATGCCAGCAGTCGTGATTTGTACCGATAAAACATCGCCGAAACGGTCCACAACCAAGCCGGGTAGGCCGTCGCTTTCTCCGAACACAAGGCGATAATAAGGTTTACCGAAGAGTTGTTCGCGCAGTTGCAATGCGGTACTTAGTCGTTTTTTAAAAAATTTGACGCTACAGCTCAAGTCGGACTTTCTGGATAATAAGCGCGCGCAAATCAAGGTGTGTGGATTGATATAGGCGCTGCCCAATGGTTTGTCATCAGCCGCAAGGATATTAACCAGTTGCCCGGGTTCAAAATCGTTGAGCGCGCTTCGTTTGGTGTCGATTTCATTACTGAAAATCCATAAATACCCTTGGCGCAAGCGTCGGTCTTCGTTTTTCTTTAAATAAATTTCAGGATGCGGCATGAATTAACCCAGCTTTAACATTTCTCTATCATAAGTTATTGAAAAAATATGTAATAATAAATCTAATGGCGCTACAAGGTTAAATTTGCATGATTTTTAATTTTGTTAATTCAGTAGCATAGGCCGTAGACACTACATTTGTTAATGCTGGGTTAAATAAGTTCGAAAGTATAGCCGCCGACCGAAGTGCCGGGCGCGGCGATGGCGAGACCGATTTCGATGGTTTCGTGAGGCGCGATTTTGTCGGTGCGGAAAGTTAAATTGTCCGGTGTAAATGCACGTTGCGCGAACGGTTCGCCGGAAAGCTTCAGTAACGTTAGTTTTACGCCCGGATGCGGTTGGGCGAATTCAGCCTGATTGTTGATGATGGCTTTAAAATAGTAATTTTGATCGGCTGTCAAGATCAGCGAACTCGCTAAAACCGAAAAGTCGGTCAGGTTTCTGTAATCGGGTAATGAACAGCCTAAATAAGAACACGCTTCAATGAACCAGGGTCTGAATTTTTCGTGTTGTAATGCCGAAGGACCTTGGAAATAGATAATTTGTCCGCACAACAGGATGAGGCCTGCGGCTGCGGATAAATTCCATAAAAGCGGGTTGGCGGGCTTTCGGTCTTGTACCCAAGGTAGTTGTTCTTCAGAGGGGGCCAATGGAACATCCGCCGGAGTTTCGCCGAGTCGTTGCAGTGCATCGAATTGCGTCGAGCAGTGGCTGCAGCGGATTATGCCCCGAGTTTCGCGTAATTGATCTATTGTCAACGTTTGCGGGTGGTGACATTGGGGGCATTGTGTGAACATCGCTTATATATCTTTTCGTCCGTCCAGGCGACACCAGTCCTCTTGGATTGCCGGCGGATTGAGTGTAATAAAAGGCCGGTACGCTGCGCTGACGGCTTCGGCTTGTTCGTTCAAAATACCGGATAAAACCAAAGAGCCGGAGGGCGCGAGTAGTGCGGCGATCTTGCCGGATAATTCGATCAGCGGTTGAGCCAAAATATTTGCTATAACGATGTCGGCGGTGCGGGCTGCGAATTGTTCCGGTAAGTAGCATCGGATTTTATCGGCAATGCCGTTTTTTATCGCATTGTCGTGTGTCGCCGTTAGTGCCTGCGGATCGATATCGATAGCATGTGCTTCACGAGCGCCGAGCAACACAGCGGCAACCGCTAATATTCCCGATCCGCAGCCGTAATCGATGACGGTTTTGTCGCTCAGGTCATGTTCGGCAAGCCATTCCAGGCACAATGCGGTAGTCGGATGCGTGCCGGTACCGAAGGCAAGCCCCGGGTCGAGAGTCAGGCAAACCGTGCCGGGCTCTTGTTGCTCTTGTCCGGTCGGACAAACCCAAAGTCTATCGGCAAACTTCATCGGATGATAATGTTCCATCCAGGCTCTCTCCCAGGCTTGGTCTTCAAGAATCTCTGCCGACCACTCCTTGAGCGAATGCCGATTAAAAGCGTCGAAGACTCGTGCTTTAATGTCTTCCGGCTGGGTATCGAGTTCAAACAAAGCAATGACTTTTGTATTAGGCCAGATCTTGGTTTCGCCGGGCAGGGGCTCATAGACCGGTTGGTCTTCGGCATCCATGTAAGTAACCGAAACCGCGCCCAGATCGCTGAAATAATCAGAAAGTTCGGGCGCCGAGACTTCGTCGGTAATCACGCTTAATTGATGCCAAGACATAAAGCTATTATTGTTGATTAAAGAAGGGTATTTGCTAGAAATGCTTACTCAGCTGGAATCTTGCGGTCGGGTCAGCAATAGCGTAACCCGACCCAATCAAGCACGCTAGTTTAAGTCCAATAGCTTTTCAAGATAGTGAATGTTGCGTTGTCCGGCGATGAATCCGGAGTCGGTCATGATGTCTTTTTGGAGCGGTATATTCGTTTTTATACCGTCGATCACCATTTCGTTCAATGCGGTCGTCATTCTTGCAATCGCACTATTGCGGTTTTCGCCGTGCGCGATTAGCTTCCCGATCATCGAGTCGTAATAGGGCGGCACTTTGTAACCGTTATAAATGTGTGTTTCGCACCGAATGCCGGGGCCGCCTGGCATGTGGAATTGATGAATCGTGCCCGGGCAGGGCATGAAGGTTTTCGGGTCCTCGGCATTCAGTCGACACTCGATCGCATGACCTTGAATTTTGACTTGCTCTTGGGTAATCGATAAGGGTAAGCCGTAGGCGATACGTAATTGTTCCTTAACAATATCGAAGCCGGTGACCATTTCGGTAACTGGATGCTCGACTTGAACCCTCGTATTCATTTCTATGAAGAAGAATTCGCCTTTTTCATATAAGAATTCGAAAGTTCCGGCGCCCAGGTAGCCGATATCGCGGCAAGCTTTGGCGCACAATTCGCCCATACGGTTACGTTCTTCGTCGGTAATGCCGGGGGCGGGCGCTTCCTCGACGACTTTTTGGTGCCTGCGCTGCATCGAGCAATCACGCTCGCCAAGATGGATCGCATTACCGTGTGAATCGGCCATCACCTGGAATTCGATATGGCGGGGATCTTCTAGGAATTTTTCCATGTACACCGTATCGTTTCCGAATGCGGCACCCGCTTCCGCTTTCGTCATGGTAATGGCATTGATCAATGCGGCTTCGGTATGTACGGTACGCATTCCGCGTCCGCCACCGCCGCCGGAGGCTTTAATGATAACCGGGTAGCCGATTTCCTGAGCCATTTGCAGGTTTTGCTTACTATTGTCGGTCAATGGATTGCCGTTGCCCGGTACACAGGGAATGCCGGCTGCTATCATTGCCTTTTTTGCGGCGATTTTGTCGCCCATTATGCGGATAGTATCTGCATTCGGACCGATGAAAACAAAGCCGCTTTGCTTTACTTTCTCCGAAAAATCGGCATTTTCCGATAGAAAGCCATAGCCCGGATGAATGGCTTCGGCATCTGTGACTTCGGCCGCGCTGATGATGGCTGGGATATTCAGATAACTATCGGTTGATGGAGCAGGGCCTATGCAAACCGACTCGTCGGCTAGCCTGACGTGTTTAAGATCGCGGTCGGCCACCGAATGTACCGCGACCACTTTGATACCCAGTTCACGGCAGGCGCGCAAAATGCGCAACGCTATTTCGCCTCGATTGGCGATGACTATTTTATCGAACATGATTAAATACCTTTGGGCTGTTATTCAATGACAAACAAAGGTTGGTCATATTCGACGGGTTGGCTGTTTTCAACCAATATTTGCGTCACCGTACCGGTTTTATCGGCTTCGATTTGATTGAGGATTTTCATCGCTTCTATGATGCAGAGAGTATCGCCAGCTTGAACCGATTGCCCGATATCGACAAAAGGCTTGGCGCCGGGAGAAGCGGACCTGTAGAAAGTGCCGACCATCGGCGATTTTACAATATGACCGGTTATTTTTTTCTCGGCCGGTTCTACAGGGCTTGGTGCGGGTGCCGAAGATAGGGCGGTCGGGGCGAATTGAGCCGGTGCGTAGTTCACTTGCGCGGCATTCGAGTAACGACTAATTCGGACGGATTCTTCCCCCTCACTGATTTCTAATTCGGCAATATCTGATTCTTCGATGAGCTCAATCAGTTTTTTTATTTTTCTAATATCCATTGTGTTATGTTCTCTTTGCTAATATCTCGTGAGCGGCCGTCAAGGCCAATTCGTAACCGATGGCTCCCAGTCCGCAAACAACTCCCACGGCAATATCCGAAAAATAGGAATGTTTTCTAAAAGCTTCCCGGGCATGTACGTTCGACAGATGCACTTCAATGAAGGGAATCTTGGTCGCCAGCAATGCGTCGCGTATCGCCACGCTGGTATGAGTAAAAGCTGCTGGATTAATAATGATAAAATCGACATCGTTGGAAAATGATCGATGAATCAGTTCCACGATTTGGTGCTCGGCGTTATATTGGTGAAAACGGAGCGCGTGACCAAGAGTCGAGGCGGATTTTTCCATCGCCAGCTGTATATCGGCTAAGGTTTTGCTACCGTAATGGGTAGGTTCTCTTAGGCCCAGCAGATTCAAGTTCGGACCGTTAATAACGCAAATATTCGCCATGCAATTGAAGTGCTAATTTAGATTCGGTGCCGATAATTCTCCCTAATTTAAGCACGTTTGTCCATATTTATGTCATTTAACACAAATACGCCGTAAAAACTGGATCTTTTAAGAACTTTGCCTGATTTATCGAATGATTTAACGTTTTCTCAGTCCATCAGAGGTTCGATGATTTCAACAATCTTGGCTCGAGATAATTGTCCGGGTTGCTTATGAATTATTCGACCTTCTTGGTTAAAAATAAGGCTAAAAGGAAGGATTCCGGCAGAATTTCCCCATTGTTGAGTCAAGATGATGCCTTGGTCGCCGGCGATTAGCATCGGATAATTGATGTCGATAAAGTCGAGATATTTTTTGACCGATTCTTTAGTTTCTATAGCGATGCCGATAAATTGCAAGCCACGGTCTTGGTATTCTTGCTGCAAGGCAACAAATTCGGGGATTTCTTCGCGGCAAGGAGGGCACCAGGTTGCCCAAAAGTTGACGATGGTGATTTTACCTCGCCATTCGGATAGGCTGCGTTCGTTGCCGTTCAAATCGGGTAGTCGGTAATCCGGCAGTTCCATGGTTTCACTATGCGTTTCAGGCTGTGTTTTGTTTTGTAGCCAAATTCCGCCGGCTAAAGCGACAGCAGCAGCGATAATAAGTACCGTGGTTTGTTTCATAAATCAACTTGCCGTAGTATGTTTAAAAAAGCGTTGGCATCCTGATATCCTATCACGCGTAAATGTTTTTTTTCGGCTAGGTCGGCACCGAAAAATAAAGTGGCCGGAGGTCCGACTAAGTTAAATTTTTTCAGCAAGGCTTGATGTTCAAAATTGTTTTCCGTGACGTCCGCCTTCAATAAAACGAAGCGATTCAGTTCTTGTTTGACTTCAGGGTGCATAAAAGTATACGCCTCCATTTCCTTACATGAGACACACCAGTCGGCATAAAAGTCGAGCATGACCGGTTGATTGTTGCGGGCTGCCGTTTCTATACGGTTTTCAAGCTCCTGTAGCGAGGCGACTTTTACAAAGGGCAGGGGGCTTTCGGCCTCGGCTGTGCTTGCTAAACTCAGTCCCTGTAAAGGTTTTAGCGGGTTATGGTTGCCCATGCCTAAGCCGATCAATAACAGGACGCCGTAAGTCAGCATCACGACTCCGGCACCTTTCCAAAGCTTTTTCCAACCGCCTGCATTTTCGCTCAACGGGTCGATCGCTTTCAGGTAAATGGCCGGTATGATCAGTAATAAGGCCCATAGGAACATTGTGACATCGGGTGGCAAAATACGGTCCAGCATCCATAAGGCGACAGCCAGCATGATCACGCCGAAAACCGCTTTGGTTGCATTCAGCCATTGACCGGCCTTCGGTAATAATTTTCCGGCCGATGCGCCGAGTATCAATAGCGGCACTCCCATTCCGAATCCCATCGCGAATAATGCGATGCCGCCGAGCACAGCATTGCCGGTTTGGCCGATATAGATCAATGCGCCGGCCAACGGAGCCGCAACGCAGGGGCCTACGATCAAAGAAGATAACGAGCCCATAATTGCCGCGCTCCAAAACGAACCGTCACGGTGTTTATCGCTGGATTTATGCAGTCGAGTTTGAATCGATGCGGGCATTTCTAGGTTGTAAAAACCGAACATCGACAACGACAACAATACGAAAATACCGCTAAATAGCGCGATAATCCATGGTTGTTGAAAGGTCGTTTGTAGATTGCTGCCGAATAACGCTGCCAAGACGCCAAAAATCGTGTAGGTCAATGCGGAGGCAGTGACGTAACTCAGTGATAAAAGAAAGGCGCGGCTAGTGGTTACCCGGTTGCGTTGACCGACGATGATGCCGGATAAAATCGGTATCATCGGAAAAATACAGGGTGTGAAAGACAGTAACAAGCCGAAGCCGAAAAAGGACAGTAATGTTAGCCAGAGCGTGTTTTGATGCAAAGATTGTACGATGCGGTCTTGTTCGGATTGCGGTTGGTCGATCCGGGTGCTTGTCGAGGAAATAATCGGCGTCGATACCGATGCGGTCGTCGGTAGAACCAATGGCGCGCTTTGCGCCATCGGAGGATAGCATACGCCTCGATCCGCGCAACCTTGAAATCGTGCTTGAAGGATAATATTTTGTTGATCCGCTTGATAGCGGTTAATCGGCAGGTCGAAGCTTAGGTCATTACGGAAGATTTCAACGTCGCCGAATTCCTCGTCGTGGTAGGGTGTGCCTCTGGGCAAAGTGAAGTTGCCGATTTTTACTTTTTCGGAATCTAGGATATCGAATTGAAATTTGTCGCGATACAGATAATAGCCTTCCGCAATTTGCCAATTGACGGTCAACGTATTCGGGTCCTTGACCGAAGCGAAAAAGCGGAAGGCTTGTTCCGCCGGAAGCAATTCATCCTGGAACAGATTTAGCTTTAAGTCGCTCAGGCCCTGAACTAAGCCGAAAATCGAGCCGGTTTTCGCGGAAGTATCTTGAGGCGGTAGGTCTACCGTCAGTGCGGTCTTTTGAGGAGGATAACAAATGCCGATATCGGCGCAACCCTGATGTTTAACCGTCAATTGCAAAGTATTAAGCGCATTGTCTAGCTTGATGAACGGTACTTCAACGGTGAGTTCGTTTCGATAAATGACCATGTCGCCGAAAAACTCGTCATGCTTGGTTTTTCCTGGAGGATAAGTGATATCGTCGAGTGTAATCCGTTCTGACCGGCTTTCAACGCCCAATTTATCACGGTATAAATAGTAGCCGTCGGCGATCTGCCAGGTTAGAACGATTTTATTCTTTGCATTGGCCTTGGCTGTGAGTTTGAAAGCTTGCTCTTGCGGCAGTAAATCGCTTTCGTTGATGGCAAAGGCGGCTTGATGAAAAGTTGCAATGAGGCAAAGCAATATTATTTTGATAGGCATGAATCGATCCATTTCAGATACTCAGGCAAAGCGTGTTCGACAGAGACCGCGACGATCTCGGGAAGTTCATAGGGATGCGCCTCTTGTATGCGCTGTTCCACTTGCGGGTAAATATCGCGTCGTGTCTTAACGAGCAACAGGAATTCCTGATTTGTTTCGATTTGATCTTGCCAGCGATAAACGGAAGTCAATCCTGGAAGAATATTTGCGCAAGCGGCTAAATTTTCTCCGATTAATGTTTGAGCGATTGAGCTTGCCGTATTCTTATCAGGACAGGTGCAAAAGAGGATAATGTGATTCGACATAACGAGAGACTCGGTCAATTTGTTCTGGAGTTTCGGTTTTAAAATCCCTATATTGTACCGTTTAATTAGGGATAAGGTCTCGGTGCGATTTTTCGCTGACCTTGGTTCATTGCTCTTGAGCGGGTGAAAATGGGTTTATAACTTTCGTACTTCAAGTTTCGGTAGTGCCGTATTCTGATCTACGATAGGTATAATTGATTTCAAATGGGAAACTTTCCGGGGTTATCTGTTTCCAATGTGAAATTTGTTTAGGAATTTTAAATGAAAGTTTTTCAAGTTGTATTTTTGTGTTTTTTGATTATTCCGTTTTTAGAGATTTATTTGCTGCTGACCATCGGCGGTTTGATTGGTGTATTTCCGACGGTTTTTTTGGTGGTATTTACTGCCGTATTGGGTGCTGCGTTGTTAAGACAGCAAGGTTTTGCGACCTTAAGGCGTTTTCAAGAGAATTTGAATCAGGGTATCGTTCCCGCTTACGAAATGATCGAAGGGCCGATATTGTTGGTTGGTGGTGCACTGTTATTGACTCCCGGGTTTTTTACCGATGTGCTCGGCTTTGCATGTCTAATTCCTCAATTGCGCGGCAAAATAGCCCGTTATGTGATTGAGAACCATCTCATACAGACTGGTGGCGCGGTTCATCCCGGTCGATCCAAAGATAATAATGTCTTGGAAGGCGAATATAAAAAAGAGGATTGAGGAAGTCTCGGTCAAATTGTTTGATTCTACGTCCCTGTAGATTCTAAACGCTTATTCGCTGCTTTCCGGTTCGCCGCTAGTGCAAGTGTTCTTGTTGAGCCCGGAATAAACCGGACACCAACCGAAAAAAGAGGTGCCGATTAAAACGGTTCCTAACAGCAATAAAATAATTTTTGCGGTGAATAAAGATATCAATACTAATGCCGCGCCTCCGAACATGCGGTATTTTTTATCCTTATCGCCAAGATTGTGTTCGAATTTTATCATGCGTTTAAAATCGAAGCTCATTGTAAGTCCCCTCTGCTAATTAATGTTGGTTATTAAAGCCCGGTCCGGCCGTCATTGTTGCTTTCCTTAAACGCGCATAGCTTATAGAAATGTTTCAACGATAACAAATGGATATTACTTCAATTATTAATCCTCTCAACGATGCCCAACGCGAGGCGGTATCGGCACCTTCCCGCGCAATGTTGGTTTTAGCCGGCGCCGGCAGCGGTAAGACTCGGGTTTTGGTGCATCGCATCGCCTGGCAGATTCAAGTCGAAGGCCATTCGCCGCATAGTATCTTGGCTGTCACCTTTACTAATAAAGCCGCAACGGAAATGCGCACCCGTATCGAAGATCTGCTCAATATTTCGGCACGCTCGATGTGGATAGGCACCTTTCATGGGCTTGCGCATCGCCTGCTAAGGCGTCACGCAAAAGATGCGCAACTTCCCGAAACCTTTCAAGTCATGGATTCGGACGATCAGTTGCGACTGATCAAGCGCCTCTACAAAAACTTGAATCTGGACGAGGCCAAGTGGCCGCCCAAGCAAGCGCAATGGTATATCAACGGGCAAAAAGACGAGGGTATTAGGGCTAAGCACATGCCGGAAACCGGGGATTTTTTCCAGCGACAAATGCTGGCCATATATAAGGCTTATGAAGAAGTCTGTCAGCGCTCCGGTTTGGTTGATTTTGCCGAACTGTTGTTACGCGCGCATGAACTGCTGCGCGATAATCCCGAAATTCTGAGTTTTTATCAACAACGGTTCCGGCATGTGCATGTCGACGAATTTCAAGATACCAACACGATTCAATATGCTTGGTTACGTTTGTTGACGCAAGACCGCGATAATCTGTTCGTGGTCGGCGATGACGATCAATCTATTTACGGGTGGCGCGGCGCGAAGATTGAAAATATCTTCCGTTTTCAAAAGCATTTTCCGAATCATAAAGTCGTCAAACTGGAACGAAACTACCGCTCGACCGGCCATATTCTGAAAGCGGCCAATCGGGTTATCGAACATAACGAAGGGAGGATGGGCAAGGAACTTTGGACCGAAAGCGGCGACGGCGAGCCGATTTCGGTCTATGCCGCATTCAACGAGCAAGACGAGGCTTATTATGTCGTCGAGCGTATCCGAAAATGGGTCCATGAAGGCGGTTCGCGCAGTGATATTGCGATTCTTTACCGCTCCAATGCACAATCGCGCCAGTTCGAGGAAAAGCTGATCGCGACCAGTATTCCTTATCGTGTCTACGGCGGCTTGCGCTTTTTCGAGCGGGCCGAAATCAAGAATGCCTTGGCCTATTTGCGTGTCATGGCCAATCCCGATGACGATGCATCTTTCGAACGCGTAATCAATACGCCGACGCGCGGTATCGGGGCTAAATCATTGGACGACATTCGGGTATTGGCGCGGGATAATAATTTATCGCTTCGGCAGGCGGTTGAGTTTGCGATTGCACAAAAATTGACGACGCCAAGGGCTGGGAATGCCATGTCCGGATTCATTGCTTTAGTTCGGAGTTTGGCCGAACAGACGCAAGGTTTACCGTTGTTCGAGCAAGTTAAGATCGTCGTCGAAAAGTCAGGGTTGATCGAGTTTTATAAAAAAGAAAAAGGCGATAAGGGCGAGGCCCGCGTCGAAAACTTAGAAGAATTGGTCAATGCCGCTCGACTGTACGAGTACGATCAGGATAACGAAGAAAATCTGAGCGAACTCGATATGTTTTTGACGCATGCGGCGCTCGAAGCCGGCGAAATGCAGAGCGATGCCGAGCAAGATTGCGTACAGCTAATGACTTTGCATGCCGCTAAGGGCTTGGAATTCAAGCGGGTGTTTTTGGTTGGTTTCGAGGAAGGATTGTTTCCGTCGCAGCAATCGGTCGAGGATCCGGGGCGCTTGGAAGAAGAGCGCAGGCTATGTTATGTCGGCATGACCCGGGCAATGGAAAACTTGTGTTTGACCTATGCCGAATCCCGGCGCTTATGGGGGCGCGAAACCTATCCGAAGGCTTCGCGGTTTTTGCGAGAAATTCCGGCCGAAACGCTTCAGGAAGTCAGGATGCGCGCCCAGGTCAGTCGTCCGGTTTCATTCACCGGAAGCATGGATAGTCATGAGCCGGGTTCATACAAATTGGGGCAGCGCGTCCGCCATGAAAAATTCGGCGAAGGTGTGGTGCTGCAAAGAGAAGGCAGCGGCGCACAGGAGCGCATTCAAATCAATTTCCAGCAGGTCGGTATTAAATGGCTGATGTTGTCATATGCTAAGTTGGAAGAAGTAGGGGTTTCGTGATAAATAACGTCCAGGAACTATGAGCGTCGTTGAGGGTTCGGTAACTCGCTTGGCAGTACGCCGTGAATACGTCCGTGTAGGCTTGACGGCGGCTCTCCATGCCGCCGACACCTGCCAATCGAGTTACCGAACCCTCCGTAAAATAGGGAAGTTATTTACGACCAAATCCTAGGGGGGGTTAACACACATAGTAGTCCGGATGGAGCTTAGCGCAATCTGGGAAGTTCGGAGCTACGCCATTCTCGTATTCCGCTACGCTGCATACGGGCTACATGCTTTATAGTCGGGACCTCTTGTCGGTTAGGCACCGTGGAAAGGTTCGTGATGCGCGCCCTACGACCGCTGAAAATCTTGGAAACGGAGCGCTTTAGGCTATGCAGGGCAGAAAAATGCTCCCGCTGTCAATTGCCGACGATTTGGAGGCAGGAGGTAGAACAACGCAGAAGCAGTTGCCGAGAAGCAAAAATCTGTCCTGCCGCCAACATCCTCGCCAAGCATGTTCCATACCCTCAAATTGGGAATTGCTGGTCTAGGGAGGTTGTTTTGTTTAATTGTTGACTATGTAAAGGTCAGTATTCAAAGCAAAGCTACCATTATTTTGGGAAGGAATTTCGTGGGAACCCCGATATGTCGGGTTTTAACCGCGCTGGGCGTTAGTTATTCTGTTCTGGTTAATGGCAAAAATGCACTGTTTGTTAAGGTATTAGTACATTCAGATTTGCATGAGCACCAAGTGGCGTAATATTTGCTGTTAATAATTAAGTAAAAAGGTTATACCCATCGTAGATCAAAATGAAGTACGAAAGGTATATTTACGACCAAATCCTTACTTAGTTCAACCAAAAAAAGAATAACGATCATGATAATTAGTCTTAAGAAAGTCCTTTCATACCTACTGCTACTCACGACCTTCTCATTGGTGGCGTGTGACCAAGTCAGCGTCACACCTGAGGAAGCCCGAGAGATCGCCAAGGAAGCCTATATCTACGGCAATCCAGTGGTGGACAACTATCGCATTCAGTATGCCTACTTCGTGGACGAGCAGAGCCCCGAGTACAAGACGTCGTGGAACCAGATATTCAATATGGCACGGGTGTTCACATCGGACGACAAAGCGATCCAGACCGCCAATTCGGATACGCCTTATTCCTTCATCGGGATGGATCTGCGGACTGAGCCGTTGGTTCTCACCTTGCCTGTCATTGAGAAGGAGCGTTACTTCTCGGTGCAGTTCATCGACTGGTACACGCACAACTTCGCCTATGCCGGGAGTCGCACCACCGGCAATAACGGAACCGTACTTCTTGTTGCCGGGCCGGACTGGAAGAGTGAGGCCCCCGAGGGGATCACGAAGGTAATACGTTCGGAGACGCATTTCGTCTTTCTAGGGTACCGAACGCAGTTGTTCAACCCTGCTGATCTCGACAACGTGAAAAAAGTCCAGGCCGGCTACAAGGTCCAGACTCTCTCGGACTATCTGGGTAAGCCGGCACCCTCGCCAGCCCCGGAGATTGCATGGATGAAGCCGCTCTCGGTCGACGATCAAAAGACCTCGGTGGAGTTCTTCAATGTCCTGAACTTCGTCCTGGAGTTCTGCCCGACGGTGCCTTCCGAGATAGACCTCATGGCTCGCTTCGCGAAGATCGGCGTGGGAGCCGGCCAGCAGATTGATGTCGAATCCCTGTCACCCGAAATGAAGCAGGCGCTCGAGGACGGTATCGCCGATGGCTGGAAGGAGCTGGAAAATCTAGAGAAGACCGACATCGCTTCGGGCAAGGTGACCAGTGGCGACCTGTTCGGCTCCCGTGAATATCTTAAGAACAACTATCTTCATCGCTTTGCCGGTGCGGTACTCGGTATCTACGGTAACTCGAAAGACGAGGCGATCTATCCGCTCTACCGAGCGGATGCCGATGGTGAGCCCCTCGACGCGTCCAAGCATAACTACATCTTGCGATTTGAGCCGGGCCAATACCCCCCAGTCCATGCGTTCTGGTCGGTGACGATGTACAACTTGCCCGAGAGCCTGATGGTTGCAAATCCCATCGATCGCTATCTGATCAACTCGCCGATGCTCCCTGCTCTCAAGAAAGATGCAGACGGCGGTTTGACGATTTACATCCAAAAGGACTCCCCAGGCACGGAGAAGGAGGCCAACTGGTTGCCCGCGCCTGATGGACCGTTCTGGATTCCCATGCGAATCTACTGGCCAAAGCCCGAGGCCCTCGACGGCACATGGAAAGCCCCCTCGCTGACAAAGCTGTAATAAGCGATGGGAATGCATCATGGTTGCGATGTATCCAACAGTTGGACAAGACACAAGCACTCGGACAGTCAAAAGCTATGTTGCGCTTCGCTTTTGACTGTCGCTGATTTACGAAGTATAACTGCCGTTAGAATTATTACGTCCCATTTGCTGTACAAGTTTGAATTTTGAGCTTGTATATTCATCGTAGATCAAAATTCGGCACTGGGTGCCTGCCGTCAGAGAACGCCGTGAATACATCCATGCTGGTCCCTCACCTAGCGTTAGGTGAGGGATCGGACACCCGGCGCCTCCTTAGGTACTGCCGAAATTTGAAGCGCGAAAGTTATAGATAATGAGGTTTACGTTTGCAAAGGGCTTGGACGCCTGTTGCGTTCAGCGATATTTTCCGGAATTTGGCGTAGATATTTGGGCATTGACTACAATAGTCTGTACAGACACTCTTATAAGTCAATGTCCGACACCTTCTAAATATGGTTTATCTTAAAAAGAGAAGTTGGCATGTGTTGTAGACCGTTCGTGCGGAGCCAAGTCGAAGCATGAAGGGTTTACAGCACTTTCACCAGTTCGGTGAAGCCTCAATGCTCTTTTTAGGTTTATGCTGTAAACAGTTATAAATTTTTTTAAATAACCACCAGGAGTGGCAAGTGAACAAATATATGCATATCGGCACGATAATCTTAGTTTCAGTACTAACCGGATGTGCCACAAAATCCACCACCCAATTTGAAGCCTTTGAACCGGCCGATTTGAACGAACTCGTCAAAACCGGTTTGTTAGTGCAAAAAACCGATAGTTTTCTGGTTTTGAATGACTCGTCCTCGTCCATGCGTACTCGATATGAAGGAGTGGGTGATTTGAGAGGTACTAAATTCGATGTCGAGAAAAATCTGCTCAATCGTTTCAATATGTCGATCCCCGATATTCCATTGTCGTCGGCTTTAAGGAGCTTCGGGTTTGGACCTTGTCTCGACTGGGGTGCAACCAAGCTGAATCAGCCATTGCAAACCTATTCCACAAGCTCGTTCGATTCCGCAATCGGCTCTCTTGAATGCGCCGGAGGGGGAACTCCGCTGGTACGTGCCGTTACCGCAAGCAAGCAAGATCTGACTTCGGCTCCCGGCAATATCGCAGTGATCGTATTAAGCGACGGAATGGATGAAGTATCGCCGATACCTGCTGCCAAGGCTTTAAAGGCCCAGTACGGCGACAGACTTTGCATCTACAGCGTTTGGGTGGGTAACAAAAAAGATGTCTCGGGTAAGAGAAATCTACTCAACCTGACCAATCTTGCAAAATGCGGCTTTAGCACACAGGCCGAAGCGATCGCCACTCCCCAAGGCATGGCCGATTTCGTCAAGAGAGTGTTTTTTAAACCCGGAACACCCGAAGTGGTAGACAATGACGAAGATAAGGACGGTGTCGTCGATAGTAAAGATAAATGTCCCGGCACGCCAAGAGGTGCGATTGTCGACAAAGACGGTTGTTGGGCATTTCATGGTCTGTTGTTCGACTTCGATAGCGACAAAGTCAAATCTCAGTATGATCCGATGATACAAAATGCCGTCAAAGTGATGAGGCTCAATCCGGAATTGACCGTCGAGATTCAAGGCCATACCGACAGTATCGGTTCGGACGACTACAACCAAAAATTGTCGGATCGCCGAGCGAAGTCGGTTAAAAACGAACTCGTCAGACAGGGTATAGATAGCCGTCGCATGAGTGCCGTCGGTTTTGGCGAATCGCAGCCGGTTGCTTCGAATGACACCGATGAAGGGCGCGCCTATAACCGCCGGGTGACCTATATCAGAACGGACAAATAACGAGAGAAAACCCATGATCTTGACCGTTCGCCCTTGGTTCGCTCGAAGGGGGAACGGTTTAGTGTAGTGATAAAGAGGAACGTAATGGGCATGGAATAAATCAGGGAATTATGGGTGCGAATTCATTCGCACTGTGCGGATAATTCCGTACCTACACCGGAATTCATCCGAACACTTGAGGAAGTTATTTTGTGAAAATCCTAAACTGCCGCTTTTATCAGAGGAGAGATTTTTGAGCAACTCTCTTTATCCTTCACTTTAACAAATCAATACCCGCGTCCGGCTCAATAGTTTGTCACGCCAAATCGGCCGCCCGGCAACGCTGGATGATATTCTCGATTCCGAATTGGATGAATTGGCAAACCTGGGATTCGACTGGATTTACTATACCTTTCGCACTTCAAATTTCGGCAATACCAGAGGAGGCGTCGGGGTGTTCGACAAAGGCTTTGCCAGCATGGAGCTGGCATAGAGCCTACAGGGACGTATTTACGGCGCCCTTTGACGGACACCCCGGCGCCGAATTTTGATATACGATGAGTATACCTTAGCGTCTGGCAAACCGGGGCCCCAGGGCGCAAGGTCTCCCGTTCCAATCCGCAATGGCTCGCCGAATATCGAGAACTGTTACCGGATTTGCAGGAAGACGATATTTGTGGATCCGGATTTGCAATAACGGCTTATGTTTCCGACATTCGATTGGGGGATGAAGATGCATTGATACGCCTGCGCGACCGTCTTCATGACCGAGGTTTAAAATTAATGCTGGATTTTGTGCCCAATCATACCGCTCCGGATCATCCTTGGGTAAAGGCATATCCGGAGTATTATGTTTCCGGCACGGAGGAACAACTTGCCGTCCAGCCGCAAAACTATATCAAATTGGACCTACCCCAAGACCTGAGTATTCTGGCTTACGGGCGCGATCCTTATTTTGACGGTTGGCCGGAACCTTGCAGCTCAATTACGGCAATCCTGACTTGCAGGCCGCCAAAGCAGAGGAATTGTTGAAAATTTCCCGGTGCTGCGACGGTTTGCGCTGTGACATGGCGATGCTGGTTTTACCTGAGATCTTTGAGCGGACCTGGGGCATCGCCGCTGAACCTTTTTGGCCTATGGCGATTCGCAAGGTGAGAGAGGAACATCCGGATTTTGTATTCATGGCGGAAGTCTACTGGGATTTGGAATGGACTCTGCAACAGCAAGGATTCGATTACACTTACGACAAGCGTCTTTACGACCGTTTACGTGAGCAACATGCGCGCCCGGTGCGGGAGCATTTCCGGGCTGATCTGGTGTATCAGAAAAAATCCGCATGTTTTTTAGAGAATCATGATGAGCTTCGTGCCGCTACGGCTTTTTCCTCTCAGGTACATCAAGCCGCCGCAGTTTTAACCTACTTTTGTCCCGGTTTGCGCTTCTTTCACGAAGGTCAATTACAAGGATGGCAAAAGAAAATTTCCGTCCACCTCTGCCGAGGCCCGGAACAACCTTCCGATCAAGGTTTGCAAGCGTTTTACCGTCGCTTACTCGAAACGATTCGACACTAATACTTTCACAAGAACGGAGACATAAGAGATGCAGAACGATAGCCACTCAATCACGACTAACGACTTTACACGGAAGGCCTTGGAAACTTCTATTAAAATCGGTCTTGTGTTTCTGTTACTGGTCTGGTGTTTTAATATCGCCAAGCCTTTTATAAATCCTTTGGCTTGGGGAACCATTATCGCGGTAGCACTTTATCCGGTGCATCTGAGACTATCGCAAATATGTGGTTCGAGGGAGAAATTGTCGGCAGGTTTCATTACAACCGTGCTTTTGCTGATTATTCTCGGACCGTGTGGAATTTTAGTGTCTATGCTTGGGAATGAGATGCAGGAACTTATCCAGAGGCTCCATCAAGAGACATTCAGACTGCCTCCGCTCAACGAAAAAGTGGCCGGCTGGCCGTTAATCGGAAAGCCAATCTTTGGCTTTTGGCAATATGCTTCAAATCATCTCGATGAGACCGTCAAGACCTATGCGCCGCAATTAAAGGAACTCGGCAAGTGGTTGTTTGCCTTGAGTGCAATGGCACTGACGGCAATCCTGCAGTTGTTGGTGTCGGTTGTTATCAGCGGCTTACTGCTTGTCAACGGCAAAGGCGGCCATCTGCTGGCTTTAAATATCGGGCGGCATATTGCCGGGCAAAAAGGCGAGGAATTGACAGGCTTATGTATCGCCACTATCCGCGGCGTGGCTCGTGGTGTCTTGGGCGTGGCATTAATCCAGTCTGTGCTGGCCGGTATGGGGTTCTTTTTTGCCGGTTTGCCCGGAGCGGCCGTTCTGACAATCGTATGTCTGTTCCTTGCCATAGTCCAGTTACCGACTTTTATTTTACTTTTTCCGAGTATTATCTATGTGTTTTCAACACACGAAACAATGACTGCGAGTTTGTTTGCGGTGTGGATGTTGGGAGTGGGGCTGTTGGATAATATACTGAAGCCGCTGTTGATGGGGCGCGGTCTAGATCTGCCGATGGCTGTCGTGTTCATTGGCGCTATAGGCGGCATGCTGTTTTCAGGAATTATCGGGCTATTCGTCGGCGCGGTTGTTCTGGCTGTCGGTTATAAATTATTTCTTTCCTGGTTGCAGGATTAGCGTTTGAAGACTTCCTCTTATTCGCCCATCCCAATGATAGTTTTAATATCGGCTATGTTCGCGTTGGCAGTTGAAAAAGACATTGAAAGCGTCATCCCGGCGGGGATTGCCGGGATCCAGGCTACAAGGACGTGAAAGCTACTCGCCATCCATGGCTTCTGGGTCACGGCAGTCCGTGCCGAGGCGACGCCAACTATTAACGCAAACATAGCCTTAATATCCCCTAATTGACCGGATCAATCGAGTGATCTGGTCGTCTTCGGTTCGGTCAATATGAGCTAAACCTAAAAAGAGTGGTTGAGTGCCTCAACCTACCGTTCGCCCTGAGCCCTTCGGCTGCGCTCAGGAGAGCCTTGTCGAAGGGTGAGGGGGAGTTTGAGGCTTCACCAAGCCGGTGAGAGTGTTGTAACCCCTTCATGCTTCGACTTGGCTCGGCACGAACGGTCTACAACACATGCCAACTGCTCTTTTTAGGCTAAAGGATTCGCCAAGCAGGTCTGCTTTGTCAGATATAAGAAAGCCGTCATGCCCGCATGAATACCCAAAGGGGGGCACAAGATTGGGCCTCCAGTGCCATAGCTGGCAAGCTCCGACGATCCCTGGAGTCAGAATTCCTGCAATCCCGGCCGGAATGACAAGAATCTGACATAGTAGAACTAAGGAACTTAATTTCATGCCCGTTCCTAAACGATCCTTGATTATTCACGAAAGCTCAATTGAGGGCTTCAGTACGCCATGTCAACCAATCATTCCCGTGAACAATAATCAAGATACTGAGCTTTTTTATAATACGGAGTTTGGCCTAAGGTCCAATATCCCCGAACTGTGATTATTGCTACTTTAACAGCAGATAAGGTTAAAAGGTCTTAATGAACAAACTAACTTGATTTTACTTAGTAATCAGCATGGAATAAATCAGAGAATTGTAGGTGCGAATTCATTCGCACTGTGCGGATAAATCCGCACCTACACCGGAAATTCATCCACGCACTTGACGAAGTTATTTTATGCGCGTTTCTTAGGGTTCTAGGCTAGCTGCAAACGAAATCGACAAGCTACTGTTTGTTTATCGTTCTCGGAAAGCCAAGCTCGAGTCTTAGTTCTACTTTGTCATATTTACTCAAGGGAGACCTCCGAACGTCGATAGCGGGATTTCATGGCTTGTTCTCGCAGTCGGCGGCGCTTGTTAATGACGTCGGCGAGCTCAACTGTCGACACGGTAAGAGGTGTGTTAAGGCGGTGACCAGATCGTTGAACGAGAGCATAGGCCATTGCTGGCGGCCGGCTTTGTGTGCTGGTATAACCACGAGCATCGGCACAGCGGGCATTCAATATGTAACGCCTGAGCAACGTCATACGGGTGAAGACCGGGAGATCTTGAAGCAACGCCAAGCCGTTTATGAGGCCGCTAAGGGCAAAAAACCGGAGCGCTGGAGCCATCACCCGAAACTGGGATTGGCAAGCAGAAGTCTGTTTAAATCCCGATAAACCGATCGATAATGCGGTGAAAAACACCGACACTACCGTTCATTAATTTTCAACTCATGCGACAACTACGTTGACATTTACCGAGTTTGAGGCTTCACCAAGCCGGTGAAAGTGTTGTAGACCATTCATGCTTCGACTCGGCTCAGCACGAACGGTCTACAACACATGCCAACTGCTCTTTTTAGGATCAAATAGTTTAAGAGCTAAATTTAACAGGAGATAACTTTGAAAATGAATAAACAAACCAAGCAGTTGAGCGAATTAGTCGTGTTGTTTAGCGTGATGCTGCTAGTTGCAGGATGTACAATCGGTAGGAAGGAGACTAACCAGCTAAAGGCTGAGGTAGTCGATCCGGCGCCGGATGCGGGCTTTATCGAGCATCCCGAACGGCAGTCCAAGCGAGCGGATTTGCCTTTCCAAAAAGTTTGGATCAAGCCCGATTTCGATGCATCGTCATATAAGGAATTGGTTGTGGCCCCGGTCAATACTCAGTACATGATGGAAATGGACTGGCTTCATCAGCTTAGCTCGGCGAATTTGTTGCGCGACGTCAAACAAGATATCGAAGAACTGGCCCGGTATTTTCGCGATCAGGTGATCAAGGAGTTCAGAGAAGACCCCAATCATCGCTTTCAGTTAATCGAATTTGCGAATCAACATCGACTGCCTTCGTTGCGGCTCGAACTGGCTCTGATCGAGATCGATCCTTCGCAGCCGGCTCTGCATGCAGCCGGTTGGTTGACGTTTGGCGGGGGCACCGCAGCGGGCGTTGTCAATCAACGCAGAGCCGCATTTGAAGGTCGTTTGCGTGACATGCAAACCGGCGAAGTGGTTGCCACTTTTGCCGATCGGGATATGCAAGACGCCGGACCGCTCGATTTGACCCGTCTGACTTGGTATGGCCCGGCGAAGGGCATTATGGATAAATGGGCCAAGCAGTTCGTGCAAATCGCCAATCGAAGGCCAGGCGAGATGGTAACCGATGAAACTCCGTTTACCTTGAGACCCTTCTAAACCTTTCCAAGGAACCCAACTGGATAGACGATAAATTTGATCAATAGACTGAAGCATGAAATCAAAGAAGTAGGATTGGTAATGTTATATTTCTTTTTTGCTTTTGCGTGTTTTTTACGTTGAAAAAACTTCTACTCATCGATTATCAGGTTGAAGTTAAGGTCTTTCCTACAGCAGCCATCAACGCTTTCATAATTGCAAAGGTCGTGATCATTCTCGATCATACCTCTGCCGGAAGGCGATTTGAAGCCCGCTATCCGCTGTGGTTTGTAGTTATGTATAAGACGCTGGTGTATTTAGTGGTAGCGTTTTTCGTGTTTTACCTGGAGAGACTATACGATGCCTATCAAGTGACCGGACAGATCGGTCAGGCTTTTGACGAGGTGTGGGAGCATAGAAAACAAAACGTCATGCTATTGAAGCTGCTTTGTATCGGGTTGACTTTTTTGGGCTATCACTTTTACGCCGGCTTGGATCATCGTTTAGGGGAAGGCACGTTGCGCCGAAAAATTTTTGAAAGTCCGAATCTCGGCAATTGAAGGCAAAAGTTTGGCATTCGAAATCTTCGGCATTGTTGGCCGGTGTTTACGCGGCTGACCGATCAGCACTATGTTTTGATCAAGAGGGTGGATTTTCGAAAGTCATCCCCATGGATCAAACTTGAATGGTACGGATGCTGCAATCCCGCGACAGTGAGAATGTAGATGAATACTGATAAAGCTGTTATTGCCGTCATAGATGATGAAGAGTCCGTTTGCAAGGCTCTTGAGCGCTTGTTGCGTTCGGCCGGGCTTACGGCAAATACATTCCTTAACGGTGCGGATTTTCTCAGTTTTTTGGAAACCAACCGACCGGATTGTGTAGTGCTCGATTTGAACATGATGCCCATGAACGGTTTAGAGGTTTTAAAGAGCCTGGCTATGAAACGTTTGGGCTTGCCGGTGATTATTATCACAGGCGACGATAATGAGGAAAAATATCAACAAGTAATCGATCAAGGCGCCGCTGCCTATTTATTGAAGCCGATCGACGATCAGTTATTGCTTGATACCATCGATACTGTTTTGACTCATTGAAACGATGATTTTCTCTTTCAATCGGCGTCATTCAGAGCCAATGGGTATGATTCCAATCTTCTCGGACAGGCGAACCAAGTCGGCTAGAGAACGGACCTTCAATTTTGTCATCAAATGCGCACGATGAACTTTAATGGTTTTTTCTACGGTACCCAGGTCGGCGGCGATTTGCTTGTTTAGCCTACCTGAAACGACATGGAGCAACACTTCCCGTTCCCGAGGCGTGAGTGTCTCCAGCTTTTTCCGAAATTCGGTCAGTTCGGCATGCGTTTTACGATGCACGCGATCCTTTTCGATGGCGGATTGTATGGCTTCGATCAAGTCATCTTCGTGTACGGGTTTAGTCAAAAAATCGACAGCACCCCGTTTCATCGCTTGGACACTCATTGGAATATCGCCGTGGCCGGTGAGAAAGATGATAGGTAATTCAATCCCTTGTACGATAAGTTTCTGTTGCAGTTCCAAGCCGTTGAGATTAGGCATGTCGATATCGAGCACAAGACAGCCGTGTAGATCCGGTTCGTATTGCTCTAGAAATTCCTGCGGCGAATCGAATGTCGTTACGTTCAATTCGTGTGAACGCAGCAGACGCTCAAGCGCCTTCAGCACGGATGGGTCGTCGTCGATCACCATGACGATCGGAGAAGAGCCGTTCAAGCACTTTCTCCAGGATATGACGGTAGCCTGAAAGCAAAGACAGCGCCGTTGTCGGGATTGTTGGCGGCCCAAATTTGTCCGCCATGGGCGGTGATGATCGTGCGACAAATAACGAGCCCCATACCCATACCCATACCCATACCCATACCCATACCCATACCCATACCCATACCATGCGAATCGGTCGAGAAAAAAGGTTCAAATATACTTTCCAAGTGTTCAGTTGGAACTCCAGGGCCTCGATCGCGGACGGAGACCTGAATGCTGTCCTTGTCAGTCACTTCGGTGCGAATGTCGATCTTGGATTTTATTGGCTTGGTATTGGACATGGCTCTGCAAGCATTCAGAACCAGGTTTATCAATACTTGCTGTAGTTGCACCCTATCGCCTTTGACAGGCGGCAGATTCCGCGCGAGGTCGAGGGTGACGGAAATGTTTTGATTCAACAAATCGCTGTTCACTATTTTCAAAACTTCTTCCACGACTTGATTCATATCAAGCCGAAGATGTTGCATTTCGCCCTTATTGAATAATAGTCGTAAGCGTTGAATGACTTCGACGGCGCGTTTGTCTTCGCTAATAATGTCCTTGAGAATGTCCTGGATCTCTTCAAGATCGGCTTCATCTCGAGCCAAAAAACGTTGGGCGGCTTGAGCGTTGCTGAGGATGGCCGCAAGCGGCTGGTTCAGTTCATGTGCCAGTGAACCGGATAATTCGCCCAATGTCGTCACGCGGGAAAGATGAGTCAGTTTGTTCCGTTGTTGCTGTAGAGCCAGCTCCGCTTGCTTGCGCCGGGTGACATCCATCGTGATCCCCATCATGCGAATCGGCAGATCGGCTTCGTTGAATTCGACCTGACCGCGTGAGTTGAACCAGTGGATTTGACAGTCCGGCATCTTGACACGGTATTCACACTCGTAATGGCCGTTTCCATTGGACTTGCTGAAAGCCTTTTTTAATGCGTGTTGGAGCCCCTCGCGGTCTTCTTCATAAACGATGTGCAGAAATCTGTCTAAGCTAATTTTCTCCGGTTCGGTAACGCCGTATAAAGTGCGATCTTGCTCCGTGCTCCATATCTCATCATGTACGATATCCCACTCCCACAACCTCAAGTTTGCGGCGCTCGCCGCCAGTTTAATACGTTCCTTGTTAATCAGTAATTCAGCTTCGCTTGCCTGTAACTGATGGGCGATTTGCATGGTATGGAACATGTCGTAACTCAATTCGTAGGACATGGAGATTAGAATGGGGATGAAGTAAAAACCGACGACATAAGGCAAATCGATATTTCCGGTATTGACCAGCACATTATGGGTAAAAGCCGACAGCAGAAAAAACAAGATACTGCTGCTCAAAAGTAAGGCTCGGCGGCGGCTGATATCGGTATCTTTTCGCCATAGCATGTATGTCGCATTCAGCACGAACGCAGCGAGTGCCAAGGTGCTCAGCGGACCGAGAAGATACCAAGGATTGAGAGTGCCCTCGGGAATGGAGATTGTTTCGCTGCCGAAAAACACAACTTGTTTGAGATGGGTGATCTCATTAAAAAATAGATTCTGCCCCGACGTGAAACCGAGGACCAATGCAAAAAAACGCATGAAACCTCCCGTCCAGGCCAGCCAAGAGCGCCCGGCTTCAAAGTAACAGCGTACGAAGCAAAAAATAGCCAGCCAAAGAACGAATATGGGAAGCTGAACCCAGCGCAAAAACATCGCCATGTGTTCGATGGATGTCGTTCGCATCATCATCAATTCGATGCCGGTGATAATGGCGACCGAAAAAGCGGCTGCCGCGAACGAAAAATTTGCCCATGGCTTTACACCCTTCATGCCCGCAAAAAAGTGTATTAGCGCAAAGATAAAAGATGCCGAGACCGACATGTGCCATAGCCCTGTAAACCCGATCATCGAAAACCTCTTCTTTTGCCGGATTACAAAGCCGGATAGCGGAAACGGATGATTTGATTTTGGTAGGACAACCCTTTTATATAATCGGTCATTGAATCGTTTTTCCTAGAAAAAGCATTTCACGATGAAGTTCATGAAAAGTAAGAAGTTAAATCAATAGGTTGCCATGCCGTTGCAAAACAATTTCCTGATTACTTAGAACATTCAGCCAATTTGATTTGACTCAGGGTACCCGCCTAGGTCCCGTTAGGCCGCGCCGAGCACTGACGATTTTGCCGAGAACAGCCCGCTAGGGGAGCGGCAGGGATGCCGCTCGTTTTCGGAGGGCTAAGGATAGCCCTTCCGAAAACCCTCGGTAAAATCGGCAGCGCGCAGGATGCAGCGGCCTTCGGGTGTCTTTTCTTTTGGATACTTTTCTTTGGACAAGCAAAGAAAAGTATCGCGACTGTCGGTCCGCGAACCGACTTTAAATAAGCGTCGCGATAGCGACACAAAACCTACTACGGACTTCAACTTAAATAAACTTGGCCTAAAGTCCAATAGCCGCGAATTCTAACGGCGATTACTATACCACAATAAATTTGGCTAATTGTTAAGGATTGGGTTGTTTCCGGCTAAGTCTAAAACGCCATCGTGCTCAAGTGCCAGATTGAAGCCGGTCTCGGGGTGGGGCTGAGTAGACATTGAGAGGCTTCCCAGGTTATTGGAAGTCTCGGTGTTGAATGAATCGTGGGAGCGGGAACTAGCCTGTCTTATGCGGGGCAGGGTCGCAACTAGAACCGAATGTCAAAATCAAGGGTGACAAGATGAAATCGATTACTGTTGAACCCAATCAATGGGACTTTAAGCCCTTTTATAGTTGCAGAGCTTTAATACGAGCAATCATTATCGCGCTGGTTATTTTGCCATCGGGATGCAATCAAGACGAACAACAGGATAGCAAGGCTCCATCGGGTCAGCCATCGATTTCAACAGCTAAACCTCTGACTGACTTGGAATCTTTATTAGCGCCGATTGCGCTGTATCCGGATCCTTTATTGGCCGAGCTGCTGGTGGCTTCGACTTATCCACTCGAGGTCGTTCAGGCCGCGCGTTGGCTCGAAACCCAGCCCGATCTTACCGCCCTCAGCAGTAAGGATTGGGACGCCAGCATCATGCGCTTGGCCAGTGTTCCGACGATCCTCAAGATGATGAACGATCATTTGGATTGGACGACACAGCTCGGTGACGCCTTCCTGGCCAAACCTGCCGAGGTCATGGCCGTGATACAAGCCTTGCGTAAACGCGCGATGGACGCCGGTTATTTGAAAGATACACCGGAACAGCAAATCGACGCACAGACCGTATCAACCGGACAGACGGCTGTTGTGGCTACACCGGCGGTTCTGACGAAAGAAGTGATCACGATCAAGCCGGCGAAATCCGATACGATCTACGTGCCGAAATACAATCCTGAAGTCGTCTACCAGGCTCCGATGGCACCGCCGCCGACGGGTTACCCCGCCACGACCATCGTCAACGTCAATGCCGGTACTCCGGCTCCCAGTTACTACCCGGCGGCGACCACGACGACGACTACAAGTAGCGATTCCTGGGTCAACTTCGCTACCGGCGCCGTAGTGGGAGGGCTTTTGACGTGGGGCCTCATGGAATGGGCCGACGATGATGACTACTACGTCGGTCATCATTACGGTAACACCGTCTGTCACAGCGGTAACTGTTGGCTCGGAGGCGGTTATTACGGCGATCGTGGCTATGCAAGCCATTACAATAATGTCAATATTTCGGGCAATGAAATCAATATCGATCGTGACCGCGTTTTCAACCAGAACAATTTGAGACCCTCTCAGCAACCCACCGGCTGGCGGACCGATCCAAGGCATAGACGCGGACAGGCCTATCCCGAAGGCGTGCGGCAACGGGTCGGAACTGGACAACCGGCCTTGGCCGGTCAACGGTTGGGTTCGGCGCAGACCTTACCGGCCAATGCTCGGGGATTCGCCGAAACCGGACAAAGACCGGCTGCCGGACGTAGACCTTCCAGTGCCGACATCCAGCGGCAGCTTGCGCAAAAGCCGGCTGCAAAACCCAAATTGGCTCAAAGCAAGCCGTCGACGATGGATAGACAAAAACAGCCTGCGCAAAGAAAACCGCAAAATAATGCTTTGCAAGGAGTCAAAACTCCGGGCAACAGGTCGAGAATGGAGAGTCAACGCGGCGCGACTAGCCGAAAATCGGTACAAGCCGGCACGCGTGATGCTCAGCCTCGTAAACCGGCCGATCGTGGCCAGGCCTATGCACAGCGGGAACGGGCACAACAACAGATGGCCGCGCAACGCCGAACGGAATTCGCTCGCCCCAATGCCTTCGAATCGCCCCGCAATGCTGCTGCAACTCAGAGCTTTAGCCAGCGAGGCGCCAATAGCCGGGGGCGCGCTACGAGTGCCGGAAATCTTCCCTCAAGGAGTGGCGGTGGCTCCGCCGGACGAGCAGGCGGCGGAGGTCGTAGACGATGATGGAAATATTCCACTCGACGGAAAACGGGGCTGACTTTGGTTTGCCTTCGAAGGTTAGGGAATTGCTCCATGTGCGATGCAATGCCAGCGTTCATCTTTTTATTCAAGCCATCAAGTTTGAGGTTCCCACTATGTATCGCGAAACTAAATTCATGCTTCTAGCGGCACTGATTTCAGTACCCTTGTTCGTTCACGCGGAAACTCCAGGTTCTGATTCGATGGTACCCGTGCAAGCCGGCGGCATTGAAGCAATGAGTTTCCAAACCCCGGACGATGCCGCCCAGGCCTTGCTGGCTGCCCTGGAAAGCGGTGAGCAAGATCGGCTTATCGCTATATTCGGCAGCAAAGAAGCCGAACTTTTGTCGTCAGGCGATGAGATCGAAGACAAGAACAACCGTTCGGAGTTTGTCAGGTTGGCGTCGGAAAAAATGCGAGTTGAGACGACAGAAGAGGGTAATGCCGTCATGCATGTCGGTAACACCGACTGGCCTTTTCCGATCCCGATCGTCAAAACGGATACTGGTTGGCAATTCGATGCCGAACAAGGTCATCAGGAAATCTTGAACCGGCGCATCGGCCGTAACGAACTCAGCGCCGTCGCCGCGATCCGTGGTTATTTGGAGGCTCAGTTCGAATACGCCAATGCCGACCGGGACGGTGATGGCGTATTGGAATACGCGCAAAAATTGCGGAGCGAACCGGGTAAATCCGATGGCCTTTATTGGGAAGCTGAAGAAGGAGCCCCGCAAAGCCCGCTCGGTCCCTTGATTGCCGAAGCAAAAGCCGAGGGTTATAAGGTTGAAGGTGCAAGCAATGAGCCATCACCCTACCACGGTTATTATTACCGTATTCTGACCCGGCAAGGAGACAATGTTCCCGGCGGCAAGTACGACTATGTCATCAACGGGAATATGATCGCCGGCTTTGCCTTGGTCGCCTATCCCGCGCAATATGGTTCATCCGGCATCATGACCTTTGTCGTCAATCATCAGGGCAGAATCTACCAAAAAGACCTCGGTCCCAAAACGGCTGAATACGTCGCCGAGATCGAAGAGTACAACCCTGATTCGACCTGGGAGGTCTTTCAGACGTTGGAGTAAGGAACCTGTACGAAATAATTTGAACATTTCATGCCGGGATTCCGCTTTGCTTCATCCCAGGCTACTTTGCCAAAACAATCGAGTAGGCTGGTGAGGCACGAACCCCAGCATGATACAAAGACGGATTGGTCAATTGACTCACTTATTTCGTGCTTTTTCCTAATTCTATGAGGCGCTGACATTAAGTTAACCTCAGTTCGGGTTAAGAACTCAAGCGGTATCAGGCATCTCTTCCAGAAGACGCAGTGAATCCATCCGTGGCCGCTGGTTAGCATCTTAGCTTCTGCGCGGCACTTGCACATCCTTTGTGCATCGGAGGCTTGAGCGCGGCGTCTGACCGCCAAGGACGGCGGAAATGCCGATTTTGTCGGGTAGATAATGAGTCATTGAAATAAATTTCTGTGCTGGTATTCGGCTTCACAGAAGGCGAATCGGGCGACGGTACCGTGAGTCTGGCCAGCGAATTGCGTTTTGAAGCGCAAGAGGAGGCCGCTCGGATTTATGGTATGCAGGAAGCTCATACAGAAATATTGAACGCCCCACAAACGTCGGCATTAGTGAATCGATTGTTGAGAGACATGCGTTGATTCGATGGAATCGAAATAAGGCTTGTGCGTTCTTCCGAACACAAGTACAAATAAACAATAAGGTTATTATCTTGGTCAACTGATCGACGCACCCGTATTTTTGCATGGACAATTCAAAAAACAACAATCCACTGAGTACGCTAGAAAAACAACTTCACTTCCAATCGTTATTGGCGGAGCTTTCGGCCAAGTTCGTGCGCGTAGAGGTGGATATGATTGACCAAGAGATCAACGATAGCTTGTGCCGAATTGCCGAAGATCTCAATATCGATCATATCGGATTGGGCTTAATCTCGGCGGACAGTCAAGATTTTTATTCTAAGTACAGCTATGCCAAACCTTGCACCAAGCCATGGTTGGCGGAATCTCTGATGTCCGAAGGCCCTTTCTTGACTCAAACCCTGTTGACGGGCAAACCCTTCGTCATGAACGATGTGGACGCGCTGCCGCCCGAATGGTCTAAAGAACGGGAAGGGTTTCTCAATTATGGGATAAGAGCCGACTTAGTATTTCCTTTCATCGTTGGCGGGCGTTTAACCGGCGGTATCGGCTTTGCTTCGGCTCGACCGAGACAATGGTCCGCCGATGTAGTGCAAGGTCTCAAGTTGATCTCCGATGTTTTCTCTAATGTGTTGGAACGCAAGTTCGCCGTACAAGCACTTCAACAAAGAGAGGAACAAATGCGATTGGCTGCCGATGCCGCCGACATCGGTCTTTGGGTTTGGAATATTCCGGAGGATACGATCTGGGCTACCGATAGAGCGCGGGAAATTTATGGTTTACCTATTGGTGATAAGCTGAACATGGAACGTTTTTTCCAATGTCTTCATTCAGACGATAAAGAGCGTGTCAGAGAGACCGTGCAACTTACATTGCAGGGCGGACATGGTTTTAGGGAAGAATACCGAGTCGTACATCCGGACGGCAGTGAACACTGGATTTGCGCGACCGGAAGATACCAGCTCGACGCCACAGAACAACCTGATCGGTTGATGGGGGCTAGTCTGAACATAACCGAGATTCGTCGCACCAAGCACGAACTTGAGCGGACCAATGCCGAACTTAAAACGGCCCTTGAGAAAATTAGCGATCTTAAAGACCAAGTTCACCAAGAGAACATTTATTTGCGCCACGAAATATCGGAGCGGCAGGGTTTGAGTCAAATAATAAGCGGCAGTGCTGAAATGCGGCGCATTTTATTGGAGATTCAGCAAGTGGCTGCCACGCCCGCTACCGTTCTGATCATCGGTGAAACTGGAACAGGTAAAGAGTTGTTGGCGACCGCGATTCACGAAGCCAGCCCGCGAAAACACAGGACGATGATCCGGGTGAACTGTGCGGCGATTCCGGCTGCGCTGATCGAGAGCGAGCTTTTTGGGCGGGAAAAAGGTGCCTATACCGGTGCGCTTTCCAAGCAAATCGGACGTTTCGAATTGGCCGACGGTTCGACGCTTTTTCTCGACGAAATCGGCGAGTTGCCGCCGGATGTTCAGGCCAAGCTATTGAGAGTTTTGCAAGAAAAAGAGATTGAACGCTTGGGCAACCCTAAGACGATCAAAGTGGATGTGCGGGTGGTCGCCGCGACGAATCGAAATCTTAATCAGGAAGTGGAAGAGGGGCGTTTTCGTGAGGATCTCTTTTATCGACTGAATGTTTTTCCTGTTCATGTGCCGCCTCTTCGTGAAAGGCGCGAAGACATTCCCCGCTTGGCCGAAGTCTTCATCAAGGAAATTGCAACGACAATGGATAAATCGATCGATGTGATAGCCAAATCCAGCTTGCAGGCTCTCTGTAGCTACGATTGGCCGGGTAATATACGCGAGTTGCGAAATGTCATTGAACGAGCGGTCATTCTTGCTAAAGGGCCCTCTCTAAAAATCGATCTGCCAACCGACTCTAGGGCTGAAGCGGGTTACGTGAAAACCAACTTGGCATCGCTGGAGCAGATCGAACGTGATCATATCACTCGAGTGTTGACTGCCTGTGGTTGGAGGGTCCGTGGGGAAGCCGGCGCGGCCTCCATTCTCGGCCTTAAACCCTCCACTCTCGAAAGTCGTATGAACAAACTCGGCATTCGCCGTCCGACTTCTGTTTAAACCCCGATTCCGGTTGCTAAAAAACTTGCCGAGCCACGATGTGGCGATGAATGTAAAAAATGCAGGCGCGGTTATTTATCCCGCTCTTGGCATCGATACGACCGCCCGTCGTTCTGAGAAGGGATCAAGTCTTGCGAGGCGCATAATTGTTCGAAGACTTTTTTCTTGTCCGGGTCGATCAGAGCACTATCAACAACTTATCAAATCGGAATGAGGTCACCATGCCCTTACTAAAACAGCCATTGAAACTATCACTGGGAGCGGCAATTACTTTATTGGCAAGCGCCTGCGCTACCGGCAGTCATCCGACTACGACCGACTGTACCGAAGCTCGTGAAAAAACCTACTATGCGCTGCCGGGCCTCAGTCACGGACATATCCAATCTCCGATCAACATCTTGACCGCCGAAGTCGGCGAAAGTAGTCGGCATCGCATCACGCTGCACTTTCAGGATCACTTACGCGCAGTCGAAAACCTCGGACATACCGTTCAGATCGATTTCATACCGGGTAGCACAATTGAAAGCGATGGCAAAATCTATACGTTTCGACAACTGCATTTTCATACGCCTTCCGAACATTTGCTCGACGGCGTAACGTTTCCGATGGAAATGCATATCGTCAATTACGCGCCGCCGCTTGATAAGACAGACATACCGCACTACCTGGTCATTGGCGTGCTGTTCAAGATGGGCAAGAAAAATGCGTTCATTCAGGAAGTATTGGACAGCATTCCCGATCATGAACACGAGACGACTTACATCAAGCACGACTCGGTTCATCGTAAGCATCCAACCGAGCCACCTATTCGTGCTCGACAGAACATGATTTAATCCCCGCGGTCGAACGGCAACAATTCGTCGATCCGGCTATTGGGCCAGGTGGGTAGTTTTTCCAGGGTTTCATTTAACCAAGCGGACG
>JAHJSQ010000037.1 GCA_018830325.1 Gammaproteobacteria bacterium | reverse complement strand
TTAGCGGTTAGCGGTTAGCGGTTAGCGGTTAGCGGTTAGCGGTTAGCGGTTAGCGGTTAGCGGTTAGCGGTTAGCGGTTAGCGGTTAGCGGTTAGCGGTTAGCGGTTAGCGGTTAGCGGTTAGCGGTTAGCGAAATGATGCGGCATTTCATACGCTTGTCAAGTCCTAATTTCCTCTTTCCTCTTTCCTCTTTCCTCTTTCCTCTTTCCTCTTTCCTCTTTCCTGCTTACTCCTCACCGCTTTAAATAATAATCTGACTGCATTTCGATCAATCGCGAAACAGTACGCTTCAGGAAAAATGCGCGTATGTTCTCGTCATAGAGCTCTCTAGCCGGAGCCTCGGCACTGCAAATAAGAATGACTTTATGAAAATACAAAGCATCGACCAATGTCGAAAAACGCTTGGCCTCGTCGTGATTATCAAAACCGAATCTCGGAATGCCGGATACAATCACGACCCTGAAAGCTTGCACGATTTTCAAATAATCGGCCGGCCCTAAAGGCTGCCGGCACATTTCATCAAAGGTGGTCAACGCCACATCGCCATGAGCGGCTCTCAGTACGACATTTCTACCCAACACCTTAAGACTGTAAGGCTTTAGCGGTGCCGAATGGGTCATTTCGCGGTAACACTGCTCTAAAGCCGAAGCCGCGTGTTCGTCAAGCGGGTAAAAATAGGTTATTTCAGCGCCGTGAATACGAGTCAAGCGATAATCGTGTTTGGCAACGAGCTCAACGACATCTGCCGAAGCCTTCAACAGCTCAATGAACTTTAAAAACAGCTCCGGAACTAATCCGCCTTGGTATAAATCATCGGGATGCCGGTTTGAAGTGGTCACAACGACGGTACCGAGATCGAATAAACGGCTGAACAAACGATCCAAAATAACGGCATTGGCGACATCAATCACATGAAACTCGTCGAAACAAAGCAGTTTTGTCGAGGCATTAATTTCAGCGGCCAGCGAATGAATGACGTCCTGTTTTTTTTCCTGACGCCAACGATGAGAAAACTCATGAACTTCCAGTATGAACGTATGGAAATGAACCCGGCGTTTTTCCTGAATCGGACAATGGTCGTAAAATAAATCCATCAACATCGACTTGCCTCGTCCGACTCCGCCGTAGATATACAAATTCTTGCAAGGTTTTCCGCGCGTCGAAGGCAGCCTCAAAAATCCTGACCGATTTTCGGATGTCAATTTATCCAGCATTTCCTGAAGATAATGCAATGCCTCGACCTGGGCTGGATCATACTCGATAAGACCTTGTTCAACCCGCCATCGATATTCAACGAGCAACGACTCACCGGCATCCTGCTTAGCTTGAGCCGGAGTCATTTTGCTTAGGAATTTTTTAAACATGGGATGGCTTTTAAAAACCGACTGGGTTTTCTCGACAAAATAAACCGATTATCCTAAATTCTGCAGTTTAACCATGAAGCACTTTAAGCTCATGAATGATTTCAAGGGATTACCCTAACCTGTGCAAGCCGTAACCGTACAAAATAGCATTGCCAAAAAATCCTTAAACATGACCGCGCAAAGCATGCAACCGGGCTCCGGTCAACTTGCAAAGCAGCCTGCGTTACTGCTTTCCTTTCAATAAACTCTCGAGATTCGCGAAAGGATTGAAAGTCGCAGTTTTACCGTTGTCTTTGGCTGAGCCGGTATTATAATGCGCATGCTCATAGCGGGCATGTTCGTTGTCATGGCAATACAGACACAATAACTCCCAATTACTGCCGTCCGCCGGATTATTATCATGATTGTGATCGCGATGATGCACAGTCAATTCCCTGACATTGCTGTGATCGAATTCCCTCGCGCAACGGCCGCAAATCCACGGATACATTTTCAGCGCTTTTTCGCGGTAACCCTTTTCCCGTTCGGCCTGACCGCGGCGTGCATCGAGAACGATTTGATCGAGTTTGGTTTTATCCAAAGTTTTTTTAGTCGGCATGAAATCACCTTATTGTTAATGCAACTGGGACTATAAAATCGACCGGACCGCTTCACTCAACAACGCATCGAGCTTGATGCAAGATGTCGGGTGTTCGATACTGTCCGTACTCCAAATTTCTTTGACGCCTGCCGCGCGAATATGCGCCTCGGCATCGCCGCAAAACAACGGATGCGTAATCGCGGCATAAACGGCACGCGCACCGGCATTTTGCAATAAACCGATCGTTCGAGCCAGTGTCCTTCCTGTGCTGGCCATATCATCGATGATAACGACAAGTTTATCCTTAAACTCCTTATCGGGTAAGGTAACTTCGACTTCTCGGTCGCCGCGTCTGATTTTATCGGCTACCGCATAGTCAAAACCGATTTGTGCGGCAATACCGGATACCCATTGTTCGGATTCGCTGTCCGGACCGAGCAGAATCGCATCGTCGAACCGATTGCTCAAGTAATCGCCAATTGCGCCGGCAGCAGACAAACAAACCGCATTTGCAAGCGGAATCGCTTGATTTAAATGAGAAATACGGTGGAGATGCGGATCGACCGTTAGAACATCATCGAATAAATCAGCCAACAACCGGCCGACAATGCGTTGACTGACTGCTTCGCCGGGTCGGTTAGCAATATCCTGTCGCATGTAACAAAGGTATGGCGTTACTAAGGTAACTCGCTTAGCTCCCAATTCTCTAGCCGTCCGGGCAAACAGCATTAATTCGACCAGCTTGTCGTTCGGCCGATCGAGACTTCGGCAAACGATAACATGATCGGGCAAGACAGCCGGAAGCCGAACCAAACTTTCGCCGTCGGGAAAGCGATGCAACCCAATGAGCTCGAACGGCGAATCAAGTCTGCAAGCCAACCTCTCGGCTTGTACGCAATAATCGGGGAAGGCCAGTATCAGCATATTATCTAGAAAGCCACCAACGGTTTCAAAACATGCCCCTCGACGCCGATACGATAACCATTATCATCGGTCGCTAGCGTTTTCGCGAATTTGAAATCCGCCGAAAAACCTGCATAGACACGATAAATCGGCTCGTCTTTCTGTACCTTTTCGCCGATTTTTTTCAACAGATCGACGCCGGCTTTCTTATCCATCGGCGCGCCGGCAATTCGGGCAATCTTGGCCATTTGAAAATTATCGATATGGGTCACGATACCCCCCTTATCCGCGCAAACCTCATGACATAAAATACCGGGGGTAAAGTCTATGGTTTTTGCGCCTTGAGCCTGTATCAAATCGTTCATTTTGGCGATTGCTCGGCCCGAATCGAGAATATCCCGCGCAATCGCATAGCCCTGCCCGCCTCTAACATCGGGATCGAATTCAATAATTCTTCCGGCTAATTGCAGCGATTTTTGGCGCAAATCGAATGGCGCATCGGGATTATTTTCCAACACCTGCATGATATCGCGGGCCTCGAGTACCGGCCCGATGCCGCGTCCGACCGGTTGGCGACCATCGGTAATCATGACTTCCAAGTGAATATTGAGCTGGTCGCCGACAAACTCGAATAACTTGCGTAAAGCAAGCGCCTGACGCATGTGCCGAACTTTTGCGGTCGGCCCGACCGGGATATCGACGATCAAATGCGTGGAACCCGCCGCCAATTTTTTCGATAGAATCGAGGCTACCATTTGCCCTTGTGAGTCGATCCCAAGCGGGCGCTCGACCGAAATTAACAGATCGTCGACCGGCGCCAGCTTCGCGGTACCGCCCCATGCTAGACAGCCGCGTTCCTGGCGCACAATATCGTGTAAACGTTCAGGAGATAAATTGACTTCGGCTAAAACCTCCATCGTATCGGCGGTACCGGCCGGCGACGTAATCGCCCGACTCGACGTTTTCGGGATCAACATGCCGTGTGCGGCGACGATAGGCACGACCAACATCGAAGTTCGATTACCCGGTATGCCGCCGATACAGTGCTTGTCGGCCACCAGCGATTCGTGCCAATTCATGCGCTCGCCCGAATCCAGCATTGCTCGCGTCAAATATAGGAGCTCGTCTCGGTCGAGATTGTTTTGACCGGTCGCGACCAAAAAAGCAGCCATTTCCATTTTAGAATAGCGTGTCTCGGCAATATCCTTGGCAATACTAGTAAAATCATCCTGACTCAAGCGCTCGCCGTTAATCTTACGTCGAACAGCATCCATCGACACGGGCGGCTCGGCATGTTCAACCGTAACTAATGCGCCTTCGTCAACATTGAGTTTTTGAAAAGCTTGCTCAGAAAGACCCAGCTCGCCGGAATGCACGATGGAGCTATCGTCCACGACATTGAGTACTGCCAACAGTTTATTGCCGTTCGCGCAAACCTTGATTTTCGACAATGCCTGAAACCCCTCGGCTCGGTAAAACGCGCATTCCCGGTTTAAATAGGCAACGTTTTCATGATACGTATCGATACCGATACGACGAATTTGTAACGTGTCGTTACTCATGTGAGTCTTAATTAAAATAAATTTGGCTGATAATGCTTGTTGCAACAAACAATGTCAACCGAAGCCAATCATTCCAGCAAGTCCCATTTTGGGGATCAAAAGTTGAATGACTTCATGTGCTTCATGATTAAGGAACGAGCATGAAATAACTTCGACAACTTCTGGGAGGGGGTTCGGTGGCTCGATTGACAGGTGTCGGCGGCAGGGAAAGCCGCCGTCAAGCCTACATGGAAGTATTTACCCAGCACCTAAATTCCATAGCCTTTTGGCTATGGTTAACTATCTTGGATAATTCATCCAGCACCTAAATAAGCCATGATTTTGAATCATTGCCAAAGACCTATGGAATTTAGGTGCTGGATTTTGGTACTGGGCCTTTGACAGGTCCCCGGTGCCGAATTTTGATCTACGATTCGAATAAACGGTATCATACAGAAAAAACTGCTTCGGGTTTAACCATGAATTCGAAAACCATTGACACACGTTTAATCCACTCCCTTCTCGACGGTCAAGCCTATCCTCACGAAACCGCAACGATTAAATTATTGGAAACGCATATCTCTTGGATACTGCTGACCGGCGAATTCGCTTATAAAATTAAAAAACCGGTCGATTTCGGATTTCTGGATTTTTCAACCCTCGAAAAACGTCGATTTTGTTGCCTTGAAGAATTACGGCTTAACCGCCGTTTTGCGTCATCGCTTTATTTGGACGTCGTTTCGATAACTGGGAACGCCAAAAAACCCGAGATGGGAGGGACAGGAATGGCAATCGAATATGCTGTAAAAATGCGGCAATTCGATCAGCAAGGACTCATGAGTGCGCGCGCCGAAAACGGCCTGCTTACAACCGACGATATCGACGGCATCGCCTCAATCGTCAGCCGATTTCATACCGACACCGAAACGGCAAGTCTTGAATCGCCTTATGGCGAACCGGACGATATCAAACATTGGAGTGAAGAAAATTTTCAACACATAGAACCGTTGCTGGACGACATAGCGGAAATTCGCCGACTGAAAAGCCTGCATACCTGGACTCGAAACGAATGGCAACAGAAGGCCGAACTCATGCGTCAACGTAAACGCCAAGGCTTTATCCGGGAATGTCACGGCGATTTGCACTTAGGCAATATCGCGCTGTTCGACGGTCAGGTGACACCCTTCGATTGTATTGAATTCAATCCAATGCTGCGCTGGATCGATGTCTCCAGCGAAATAGCCTTTATCTTCATGGACTTGATTCACCGCCAATTCAAACTATTAGCATGGCGACTGCTCAATCGTTATCTACAACAAACCGGCGATTATCAAGGCTTGGGGTTACTGCGCTATTATTTGGTTTACCGAGCCTTGGTTCGCGCCAAGGTAGCATTGTTGAGAATGCAACAAGATTCCGACCCAAGCAACCGCAATAGCATACTCGCCGAATACCACGCCTATGCCGATTTGGCCGAACGCCATATTCAAGCATCAAGTCCAATGTTATTAATCACGCATGGTTTCTCGGGGTCCGGCAAATCCTTTTTTGCCGAAAAATTGTCGGAAAAGCTTGGCACAATCCACCTGCGATCGGATATTGAGCGTAAACGCCTGTATGGTTTCGCTCCGCAAGAATCAACGAATTCCGAAACGGGAAGCGGCATTTATAACGCCGAAGCCGGTCGCATTACCTATCGGCACTTGATCGATACGGCTCATGCCATCCTGAACGAAGGGTTCAGCGTCATTGTCGACGCCACCTTTCTTAAACACGCTCAACGCGCGGACTTTATTGTATTAGCCGAAAAAATCGATGCTCCGCTACTCATCCTGGATTTTAAAGCAAGCCTACAAACCTTAATCGAGCGGATCGAGTTCAGGCAACAGCAACGCAACGACCCCTCCGAAGCCACCCCATCTATTTTGCAACTACAAATCGGCTCGGACGAGCCATTAACGGAACCGGAACAAAACATGACTATACAGATCGACACCGAAAACGAATCGGCTTTTGAGGATTTATTCGCGGCGATAAAGATTTTAAAACTTGGTCAAAAATAACTTTTCTACTTTTTAATGTTCGTAGAGTAGGCAGGTTCGGTTTCCCGATTGCAGCAATTCCCAATTTGAGGGTAAAAAAGGTGTCGGCGGCAAGGAAGGGTATCCTCTATCATTCCGCATATTGCCGAGCCCTGGATTTATAATCGATCTACGATTTGAAATGCGCATTTCGATCTCCAGTCCTGGTTAATACTGTTACCCAAGCTCCAACCTGTTCAGGAAGCTGGAGCTTCCCGGGCGTGTTTCCCAAGCTGGTGCTCTCGCCGTTATACACAAGTATAAATATATCTATTGTGCAAAAGTAGCTACCGAGTGCTAAATTGTTGCGTTATTCGGAAAGGCTATTGGTGTTTGAGCGTTAACAGCTCCGATAATCGCGGCGAAGGCGTCGCTCCCAAAGAGAGCCGCGGACGCTAAGTGGGAGCGATCCCCTTAATTGTGATTTCGAGGCCGAAAATGTTAAGTAACGAGCATGAAATAACTTCGACAAATGCTGAAAGGGGATTCGGTGGCTCGATTGACAGGCGTCGGCGGCAGGGCAGATTTTTGCTCCTGCAAAATCTGCATTCACGCCATCCATGGCAATCAGATTCCGCCGTCGAGCCTACATGGATGTATTCACCCAGCACCTAAATAAGCCATGATTTTGAATCATTGCCAAAGACCTATGGAATTTAGGTGCTGGATTTAGGTGCTGGGTTCACGGCGTCCTGTCAAGCGAGTCGCCGAACCACCACGATGCCTAAAACTTGTAGAAGTAAATTTGTGCATATTCCTAAGTAACAATAAATCGTATCGAGGTCTCATTGACTAATGATTGAAAAAATTCATAGTTCCAGGAAGTTATTTTTCACGAAATCCTTAAAACTCTTAGCTTTACCGGTATGTCAAAAAAAATTATTTTGACTATTTCCTAACTGTCTTATTTAGCAGGTAAGAGAACTGCTTCAACTGCTAACGCGAACATAGCAAAAAAGTAGGGCTTGTCAGCAGGAAGCTCCTACCCAGTCCCCATGGTTAGATTCATCCAGTACCTAATTTCCACATATTTTAGCGCTGGATCGATTTTAAGAGATAGACGCCTCGACAAACACACACATCATGCCTTCAATCTAGTCGTAAGATTTTTTACACCATTATGACGTAGAATGGCCTTATGTATCATTGGATTGCATTTTCTATTTTAAATTTCGCAGTAAATACTATACTTAACAATCTAAAATCATTGACGCTTCGAACCAATCGACCATGCTGTCATCAAAAAATACCAAACATGACACAATCTTTCTATTTTCAATGCAAACGATGATTCGTTTAAACTCATATCGCATTCACAATCGAATCATCGACTGCTCGGCACCTCTCACTTGCCGGTTCGAAGAACGGTCCGCATTATGATCTTCAAACGGAACAGAAAACACCTCGGCCCGAATAAAACAACCTCTGGAATGATGCCACGCCCCCCTTTTTCGGCCCACCCGACTTTCCGATGCCTGTAAAATGACTTTTTATTCAGCGATCGACCGAATTGACCTTACCGCGATAGCTTCTCTTGACTCTAAAGCACTAAAAAGCCGTTAAGAATAAAGATGAATTTCCGCTTGCCCCCACCGCTTTCTGAGAACAGGGAATATCCGCCGCTCGTTTTTCGCTTTGGAAGGTTTTTCAACGCTCGCGCGCGACTATTTACGCTGATGTTGCTCACGAATGCCGGCGCCTTAGCCGACTCGGACAACGACCTCGACGAAGCCGATTTGACCGGCATGTCGCTCAAGGAATTGATGGATATTGAAGTGTTCAATGCCGCGTCGCTGTTACCTACAGAATATTCAAAGGCACCGGGCACCGTTTATAGCTTCAACCGCGATTCCTTCGTCCGACTCGGCATCCGGCGACTCGACGATCTCCTTGCCTTCGTCCCCGGAATGCAACTCAATCAACATCGCAAAAGGCACCGAGCAATCTGGGCGCGCGGCTTGCTGGACCGCTTTAACGACAAACTGGTCCTAATGGTCGACGGCATCCGCAGGCAGCATGTCTATTACGGCAATTTCTCACTCGGCGACAACTTTCCATTGGAAAAAATCGAAAAAGTCGAAATCATTCTAGGACCTGCGTCGACGCTCTATGGAGCCAATGCTTACGGCGGCATCATTTCGGTCACGACGCGCAAATTCGCCGAGAGTTCACGCATCGAAGCGACTGCCGAAGGCGGCAGTAATGCGCGCGGCAAAGGCACGCTGCTTTACAACAGCAAACAGTTACAGGTCTTCGGCAGTTATTTGGAGCAGGATGCTCCGTTCAGAAGCGACCGCAATAGCTTCATTGGCAGCGAAACATTGCAACCCCTCGACGAGGATTATGCGAACCTGTTTTTGAAGGCGGCTCCATTCGAAGGCTTGACGCTGACCGCCGATTATTATCGTAATAACACTCCGTTCCTGTTTATTCCTGATACGCAGAATGCCTTTATCGAAGAAGATTCACTAACACTGGCCGCGCTCTATGAAGCCGGCAACCTCGATGGCGGCAAAATACAGGCGAATTTTTTCTACAACTGGGATAGAGCCCGGGAGTTCGAAAAAGAACAGCAGACGCAACAACTCGGCTACGAAGAACATCAAAATGCTGCAATGGCCGGCGCTACAGTGACCGGTTTCAAACGCCTTTTCGACGATCATGTATTCGCACTCGGGTTCAATTGGTTGCGAACCGAAGCAACGAATATGGACTTCGAGCGCCGTTTCCGTTTCGATCGCGGATTTTTCGATACACCGGAAACCGGAAGCTTATTGACTAATCCGAATGTCACTAATGACGACTTTGCGGTGTACGTACAGGACGTATGGAGCATCGCATCACAACTCGATTTGACGCTCGGCGGACGCTACGACCGCTTCGACGAATTCGGCGATTTCTTTAATTACCGCGCGGCGCTCGTATATACGCCGACCGACCGACAAACCTTGAAACTGCTCTATGGTACGGCGATCCGTACACCGACTTTTCGCGAATATCTGAAGGTATTGGAAGGCACCGATTTCGTCGCGCCGGTCCCCGATCCTGAACGCATCCGATCGCTGGAACTCGGTTATCTCTATCAATGGGAGCAGGCCAACATCAACGTCACGCTGTTCTATAACGAGGTTGATGATTACATTCATGAAACACCTACTCCGAACGGTGCGGACGAATATTTTCGCAATAGCTCCGACACATGGCAGCAACACGGTGTCGAAGCGGTTTTCCACATGCAACCGATCGATGCTCTGAATCTGCGTTTAAGTGGTTCCTATCTGCATGCCGAGGACAGGGGAACAGGCAATGTGCCCTATCTAGCCTCATGGAACGGCAATTTCAACCTAAATTACAATTACTATGAGCGGCAAAATCTTGGTTTTTCGCTGTTCTATACCAGCAACCGTCCGGACACCAATGCCTTCAGAAGAGACGACTCGAGAGAATTCTTGATCGCAAATGTTTTCGGCTCCGGCCGTATTACACAAAACCTTTCGTATGCCTTCGGAATCGATAATGTGTTCGACACCCGGGTCTTCGATCCGGCAGCCGATTTCGGCACACAGTACAACACCGAGCGAAGCGAACGCGAAATCTGGGGGCAACTTAAATGGAGTTTTGATCCTTGACTGAACAGCCGATCAGAAAGGACATCAAGACCCGAGGCGGCGGTTTTAAAACAAGCTTGCGCCTTTGTCGGCCTCGTATAGAGCTGATTACCGCGCTCGCGTGGTTCTTGTTCACTGTTAATGCCGCTGCGGACCCCCAATCCGATCGTGTCGACCGCATCAAGGCTGCATTCGTCCTGAATATTGCTCGTTTCGTCTCATGGCCGCCCGAGGCATTCGAAAGCAAGGACGAACAGCTATTGCTTTGTCTCTATCGCAGCAATCCGATCCATCAAGCAGTCGATTTGATTCAAGGAGAAATGGTTAGCGGACGCCATGTTTCGATAACCCGAGTCGACAGCCTAAACGAGAACGACTCTTGTCACATTCTGCTGATCGCCCATAATGAACTCCGGAGCTACCTCAAAGAAGCCCGTTTCGGCCCGACCATTCCACTCTTGACGATCGCCGACCTGACCGAATCCGACTCATTATTGCACGCGGGAAGCGACATCATGATCAGCCTAGTGCGAGACGACACGCGCATCGGATTTGAAATTAATCTCAACCGATCGCGCCAAGCCGGGCTGAAAATGAGTTCGCAATTATTGAAATTGGCGACAATCGTCGACGAAGCCCCCTGAAGCCATGAAGCTCTTCGGTAAAAATTCAATCAGAAAAAAACTAATGCTGATGTTGCTACTGACCAGTAGTTGCGCATTGTTGTTATCGGCCGTCGGTTTTGCTGTAAACGATTGGCTGTCGATGCGTAGCGCGATATTTGAGCGTTTGCAGGCTCAAGCCGGCGTCATCGGCCATAACTCGATTGCGGCGTTGACGTTCGGCGACGCGGAATCGGCAGACAAAACGCTCGAGAGTCTCAAGAATGAAGCAGACATTGTTTCTGCAGTGTTGTTTTCGAGCGATGGCGTCATGTTCGCTCACTTCGATCGCGACGAGCACAGCATTCCTCCCGCCTTTCCCGCCGAAGAAACCGGTCGCATAGACGGGAATTTTTTCGTCGTTTCGCCGATACTGCTCGACAGTCATCAGATCGGCAACATTCTGCTGATTTCGGATCTAAGTCATTGGGAACAGCGCCAGACATTCCATCTGATCATTGCCTTAGGCGTATTATTGCTGTCGCTGTCGACCGCCCTCCTGCTATCTAGCCGCCTACAACGACTGGTTTCGGAGCCGATATTAAAACTCGCCGAGACCGCTCGCCGCGTCTCGGAGGGCCAGGATTACGGATTGCGCGCGGAAAAAATCTCATCGGACGAAATCGGCACGCTAGTCGACGACTTTAACGATATGCTGAGGCAAATCCAGTTGCGTGACCGCGAACTGCAGAAGGCGCGCGATGAATTGGAGGAACGAATCGAAGCACGCACGCTCGAACTAACCGAATTGACTCGTCAATTGGAACATCAAGCTTATCACGACATGCTGACCGGTTTGGCTAACCGTATCACTTTCGACGACCATTTGAAGCTCGCTATCGACCAGGCCAGGCGCCACGGACAGAGGCTCGCCGTGATGTTTCTCGATCTCGACCGGTTCAAAACGATCAACGACACGCTGGGACATGCGGTCGGCGATAAGTTACTCATGCAAGTTTCGCAACGCCTTCTGGCCTGCATTCGAGACTGCGATACACTGGCCCGTCTCGGCGGCGACGAGTTCGCGGTTTTACTCACGCAAATTCGCCAAGGCACCGATGCCGCCGAAGTGGCGAGCAAACTGATCGCTGCGATCGCCGAACCGATACCGATCGAGGGATACAGTTTACACATCACGACCAGCATCGGCATCAGCCTGTTTCCGGAAGACGGCAACCACGCCGAAACTATCGTCAAAAATGCCGACACCGCGATGTATCGTTCGAAAGACCGGGGCCGCAATCAATTTACGTTCTTCTCGTCCGACATGAATGATCGCGCGGTGCGCCGTCTGGCTCTCGAAAACAAGTTGCGTAAAGCGATTGCAGAGGGCGCATTCAACATCCATTATCAACCCAGAAGAGACACGCTCAGTCTTGCGATCGTCAGCGTCGAAGCGCTCGCGCGCTGGACCGATTCTGAAGAAGGACCAATCGCTCCTTCGGAATTCATTCCGCTGGCCGAAGAATGCGGCCTAATCGCTTTGATCGACGAATGGATGCTCGAAAACGCCTGCCGCGAAATGCTGGCGTGCTGCACCGGCGGCGAAGCCGATTTACGGCTCGCGGTCAACCTGTCTCCGGCCCAGTTCATTCGCGAAGACCTTGTCGAAGTGATCTCCGGAATCTTGCAACGAACTGGCTTTCCCGGAGACAAATTGGAGCTGGAAATTACCGAAAGCCTATTTGGCCCCGGCAGTATAGACGCCTGTACAATTTTGGAGCAGCTTTGTACACTGGGCATCGAGCTAAGCATCGACGATTTCGGCACCGCTTATTCATCACTGAGCCGTTTGAAGCAACTTCCGCTACATACATTGAAGATCGACCGTTCATTCGTGCATGATCTAGGACATGACGCCGATGACGAAACGCTCGTGCGAACCATTATCTCAATGGCGCACAATCTGAATTTAAAGGTCGTAGCCGAAGGCGTCGAAACCGAAACTCAATACGACTATGTCAAACAATACGGCTGCGACACCGTGCAAGGCTATTTGTTCGGCAAGCCGGTTCCTTTCCATCAGCTGAAGGAATTATTGTAAATTTAACGCGACGACGACAGCCTTTAGGGTTTTACGGACAGTTCGTCTGGGATTCGGCCAACAAAATCAATGTAATATTATCGTCGGCCGCATTCGCCAACGCTTCTGCCAAAAGCTGCTCGGCCTTATTATCCAAGCTCCCATCCCCTGCGAGTATGGTCGCGATTGTTGAATCGGGTACTTGACCGGTCAGGCCGTCGCTGCAAAGTAATACAATATCCTTCTTCTCGCGTTTTTCCTCGACCACATCCACTTGCACGACTTCTTGGTCGGAGCTGCCGATCGCTTGTGTGATGACGTTTTTATAGGGGTGGGTCTTGGCGCTTTCTTCATCGATTAAGCCTTGATCCATCAGCATTTGTACATAGCTATGATCCTTGGTCAATTGCCTTAACCCATTATTCCGCCAGAGATAGGCGCGGCTATCACCGACCCAGGCAATTTGATAACGCCCCTCTTCTATTTGTACCGCGACCAAGGTCATTCCCATCCCTTGGGCTTCGGCATCTTTGAAAGCTTGCTCCTTGATTTCGAGATGCGCGCGTTGAATAGCTTCGATCAATTTTGCTCCGGAAGCCAGCTCGCGATGCAAGGTCATTAAACCGACCGCGCTGGCGACTTCTCCGCAATTATGTCCGCCCATGCCATCTGCAACGGCCCAAATACCCATTTCAGGCAGCACTAAAAAGCTATCTTCGTTATTGCTTCTAACTTTACCCGGATGAGTAAAACAACTAAATTGAATACTCAGCCTATCGGACTTTTCGGCTTGATTATGAATAAATCGTTTAAATAGGTCGAATTTCATGCCCGCTCCTATTCGGATAATAATCGCTTTATCCGAAAAAACTCTACGGAACTTGAGAAATTATCATTGACTCCCGACTCCAATCGCTTCGATAGCTTATTTAGCCGAGTTCGATGCTGCTGTGCGTCGCCTTTTACCGGCAAGCGATCAATGACATTCAGCAAAACGTCAGGCGGAAAACCGGCGGCCTGCAAAATATCCAATGCGATCGCATCCGCTTCGATTTCCCTATCGATATCGATAACCTGCACCAGCGTGCCTATTTGCCTATGCTTTTTGCTAGATACGCCTGAACGGAGACAAAAATGACCGGCTAATTGATGCCCCATTTCATGAGCCAATATCGCCGCGAGTTCGGCTTCGTTATTGACGAAATGAAAACTGCCTTCGGTGATATAAGTGCGTCCGTCGCCAATCGAAAACGCGTTGACCGAGCTATCCCTGACTGTGAAAAAACGCCATCCCGAAGCCGGCCAATCGATTGGCGTGAACCACTTTAACCAAGGCCCGTTTCGGGGAACAAGACGCTCCCCGAGAGTTTGCAGATATCGGTTGACGATGTCCTGGCTCGGCCGTAACGGCCATTCCTGTTCTATACGATAGGCGGCATTCGCGGAATGCTGCTGTTCGCCGGAGCAATTTGCCCAAGCCGACGTTAAAATCAAACAGCCGCCGATCAGCAAATAAAAAAATACCCCTGCTATAGTCCTTGGCGCACTGCTTTTCATTATCCGCAAGCGGAACATTACTCCCTTTATATTCAAAAAATGGCTAACTTTATGAAGGTATGGGGTGTGGCTAGCGAGGATGTCGGCAGCAGGGATTGCTGCCGTCAAGCCCCCATGGATGGGTTTACGGCGGTCCTCGATAGACATATCCCATACCTTTTTTCTTATACGGTTTTTCGATCAAAAGGGAGTAGCGCTTATTGAACGATAAATACGGCCTGATTGATATCGCTGCTGGTGCCGGCTTGCACTTTGGTTTCGACGACATAAGTACCGGCCGATGCATTCTTAGGTATCGGAATCGTCGCATTGACGGCATAACCGCCGGCGGAACGCTGCACATTTTGAGGCGGGGCCTCGAAAATCACCTTCCCGTCCTTTTTTAAGGTCCAGGTTTCCTCGACCGAGGCTATGCTTTGATTTTGCGGTACCGATAATGAATAATCGCTGGCAACCATGACTTGTTGCCCTGGCGTCACAGTATCCGGCGAAGCCGTGCCTTTATTCAAACGGACCAGAACGGTATTGGCGGCAGGCGTAAACCCGTATAGCGATTGGTCCTCGGCAGGACTGCGCACCTGCTCAGAACTGTATTGCGCTAATTTGACGGCGCCCCAACCGAGTGCGGCACCGCCGGCCGCCGCCGCTAAACCGTAGCCGACATTACCGGTCAACAGACCGGTCGTCAAACCGGCTGCCACCGCGCCCAATCCCGCACCAATGGCTTGTTGATTTTCGGGAGTAGTCGCACATCCCGTGATCAGACTGGCACATACAACCGCACTTAGGGCGGTTTTTGGGAATGCATGATTCATGATGAAATCCTCATTAGATTAGCGCTGCTACTGTACAGACGGCCTTTTATAAAAAGGATCGTTATCCGGCAGAAGCGGAATTTTTTGATTCAATAGGTTGAGGTAGTTATCAATCGCTTGGATAGGCGGCGGCTCTATCGCTTCGAATTGACCATTATCGTAATAATATTTACCGCTACCTGTCGGATATTCGATACCGACCTTAAACGAGTGCTGCTCGCCGTCAACCGGAATATAAGATCGGAAGGTCACAACATAGTCGCTTTGGAGAATGTTTTGAATTTCTTCGACGATGCGTTGCATCCTGTCATAGGTTTCGCCTAATGAATAATAGATGCCGAACGAGTTTTTCGATATGGATTCGAGATTTCTAAAATAGTCCACTGAACTCTTGCCGTAAGCAAGCGAATACACGGGAATGGGAATCCGCATCGAAGTAATTCGGCCATTCAACTCTTCTCGAGAAAGCGCACTGCCTTCGTCTCGTCCGTCGGAAAAAACGACCACCGAACACGATGCGATGACATTGTCGGCCGAAGGGTCAACCGACGATCCTTGCGCCGACATGCCGCACATCTGAATCGCCGCCCCGATACTATCGTAAATACGGCTTTTCATACCATCGATTCGAATATCCGCCAACCTTCTGGCAAGGGCGCCAGCATCCCTTTCGAATTGAGATACCAGATCATAGCCTTCTTTGGTATCTCGTATCGCCAGGATCGCCACTTCATCCTGGGGCCGTTTACTGTCGATAAAGCGGGCAGCGGCTCTGAGCGCGGTTTCCGATGCGGTTCCCGCCATCGACTTGCTGGCATCGATTACTAATACGGAACGGGTTGCCTCACTTCGATTGCGGATGCTTTGAATACCGTATTGGCGTTTCATCGGATCGTAGCTTTTGCCTTTGATCATCAGTCCGATATTCATTTCATTGAGATTCACCAAAGGCTGCATGTTTTGATCGAAAGTCCGAATATACAATTGCACAAACGGATACAAGGCATAATTTACCCGATAGACTTTAACGCCGTAACCGCCGGGCGCAGCAAATCCGTAGCCGCCGGCATGTGCAGGCCCCGTAAGAAACAAGGCTTGCATTAAAACCAAAACAGGTACGATAAAGCTCCCTGCCCCGTTAAACCGTTTTTTGCCGGTCTGTTGCGTTTGTCTTGAATTTTTCATCATGACGTAGACTCCTCATTATAAAGTAGTGTTTTACCCATCGGACTCAATGTCCGATTCCCCCATAAACAACGACTAACCTTTTTATACCCTTTGCTAGTGAAATTTCGGTTCCGGAATGCCCGCCTAACGTATTTTTTGTGTTTGTCCCGGAATAATAACCCAGCCGGAATTATCTTCCTTGGGCTCGGTTTTGGCTATCGGTTTAGGCTTAGGTTTCGGCTTCGGTTTAGGCCGTGCAACCGGTTTCGGAGGCGCGCTTGGTTGCTGAACAACGCGATTCGAATCAAGTGTTTGCGAAGCTTTATTAACCGAAGACTTGCTATCCGATTCCGACTGAACGGTCCTGCGTTTATTCAATATTTCCAGCGCCGATAACCCGGAATCGGCAGATTGCTTCTTTGACGAAGGCGCGACAGGCTCCGAAACAGCGGCGGGAGCGGAAAACGGCGAATCCATTGCGGCAGGAACCGTCCCTTCGGCAATTCCGGTCTCACGCGGTAAAGACTCGGGTTCGGGATCGACACTTGCAATCGGCGCCTCATCCGATCCGTCTTTGAAAAACAGCCAATAGGCGCCGCCGGCAAAAGCAGAAAACAGCACTACGACAACGACAAGCACAAGCGCCAGCTTTTTTATGGAGCTATTGTCGGCTTCGGCATAGTGAGTCGTTGAACTTGGGATCGGCTGCGAACGATTCCCTTGGGTCTTAATAACCGGCCCGAATTGCAGATCCGAAATTTGCACCGTTTTACCAGACAGCAAAGCCTCCTCGTCAACTGGGCTGCCGGCTGAAAATACGCCGATGAATTCCGCTACGGTCTGCGGGCGCTCGTTGACATTGAGATTCAATCCTTTAAGAATCATATTGTTGATTACGTCCGGCAATTCGGGCGCAATTTGTTTGGGAGGCGTCAAAGCTTTACCGGACACCCTTTCATGCGCCGCGACTGGCGTTTGACCGGTCGCGGCAAAATAAACCGTGGCCGCCAATGAATAAATATCGGACCGAACGTCGGTACCGGTGCCCATGACCTGCTCTGGCGGACTGAAACCGAACGAGGCCGCTCTCCCCAACGTACGGGTCATTTCGTTGGGTGAAGATTCCTTGGCGATGCCGAAATCAATTAGCATGATTCTGTTTTCATCGTCCAGCAACACGTTTTCCGGCTTCAAATCCCGATGGATAATCGGCGGATTTCGCGAATGCAGATATTCGAGCACCTGCCCGACCTGAACGACCCAGTCCTTAAGGTCCGCAAAGACAATTCTACCGAGCCGCTTGCATTCGGTGGCCAAGGTTCGGCTGCCGCCGAATTTCAACACTAAATAGACCATGCCTTTTTCATTGAAACGGTCGACAATGATCGGGATCGAGGGGTGATCGAGGTTGCTCAACAACGAGACTTCATATTCATCGAACAGCATCTCGGGAATTTCCTTGAGCGCCCAACGTTTTCCTTTCACGCGTTGGTCTTCGACCAGATAAGTCGCGCCAAAACCGCCTTTTCCCAATACTGTTTGGATGATATAGCGATCGCCAATCAAATCGCCGACGCCTTTCAACCAACCGAAAATACCGCGTATCGAGCCGTTAGGCGAGGTATCGATATGCGCTATTTCGTATTGACATTGCGTACACCGGTATTTATTTTGCGCGATCGCATCGGCCGTATCCGGGTGATCGCATTTGGGACAGGTACGAGGCTGTTCTTGTACTGTTTCATTCATATGTGTTCAAATCGGCTTCGATTATTTTTTAGCATCCTTGAGTTTCAGACCTATTGCCGTCGCGATCAGAAAAAACAAACCCAACCCGGCAATCGCCGCCAAATCGCTCCCTGTGCTTCCTGCGATCGATACGACCGTGGTTCCGGTTAAATCCTTGACAGCCCTAATCTCCTCGCCGAGCGTCAATTTCATCGCGTCGAAAGACCAATAAGAAATCATCGTCGTTTTGGCTATCCAGAGCCCGGCGCCTTCGAGATTGACCACTGCACCGGATAAAATGACCTGCGGAATCAATAAAATCGGCACCGTCGCAACCGCTTTATCGTTGGAATTGACAAAGGCGCTCACGCAAAGCCCCATCGTGGTCGCCGCCATGCCGGATGCAAACAAAATCAAAAAACGTTGCACCAGATCGCCCGGCACCGATATCGATAACGCGATCACGCCTAATAACAAGAAGCATTGCACAAAACAAAGCAACGATAACGGAATCAATTTACTAACGATATAAGGCCCCAAGCCTAAATTTACCGAGCGTTCGCGAATATAAATAGGCAACTCCTTAACTAATTCCCGTGCGGAATTAAGACAACCGAACCAAATCGCGGACAACACCATGATAAACAGAATCTGGCTTTGCTTGGCCGCTCGCAGAGCTATCTGATCGTCCATCTCGAATACCAAACTGACGATCAACGCGATCAACGGCGCCTGTAAGATTAAAATTAGTAGATTTTTACGATCCGACAAAATCAATTCGCAATAACGCGACATTAACGTTTTGGTTTGGCGCCAACTCTGCAACCATTTGTTATTCGTCGGTCGCGTGTTTGATTTTAGAACATCTTTATTGTCGTGTTGCTCCGATAGTTTCAAACGCTTTTCGACATAAGTATCGTGAAAATTCGAGGCTTGGTATTTATCGGCCCAATACGAAGCCGATCGACTTTCGAGCAGTTCATAGACATCGGATAACCGATCGATCCCGAAATAACCGATCACGGCTTGAGGCGGTCCATAAAAAACCAAACGCCCCTGGTGCAGTAATAAGACAAGGTGACAGGTATCGATATTTTCCAGCGTATGAGTCACGCAAACGACCGTTTTTTTGTCCTCGGCCAAACTCCGAAACAATTGCATCATTTTTTTATCGGTACCGGCATCCAGTCCGCTAGTCACTTCGTCCAGAAACAACACATTCGGATTGGCGACCAATTCCACCGCCAAACTAACGCGTTTCAGTTGACCGCCGCTCAAAGGTGTCGGCGTATCGACAGCCAATCCCGCCTTCTCGGCCAACCCGACCTTTTCAAGCACCTTCAGGACATTTTCATCCATTTCAATATCTGAGGTATCGGGCGGCAAACGCAGTTTAGCGGTAAATTTCAACGCATGCTGCATAACGATTTTGCGATGCACGATATCCTGTTGAGGCACATAGCCGATCGCCGCACGAAACAAATCGAACGCGCCGTACAAATCGATTTCGTTATATAAAATTTCACCGCTAGTGGCAGGCCGTCGCCCGTTCAGCGCATCCAACAACGTCGATTTACCCGAGCCGCTGGTGCCGAAAATTCCGACAAATTCGCCCGGATGAATGGCAAAACTCAGACCATCCAACAAACGTTTAACCTGACCCGACGAATCCTTGACCTCTTTGGTCAACCGATACACCTCTATCTTGACTTGACCGTCTTGGTTCGATGGAAAAATAGCATGCCCGTCGAACCGATAGTCGAATGCGGCAAAGCTCAACCAGTCATTGGCTATCACCGGTTGCTTACCGCTGATTCGCACCGCATTGACAAAGGTTCCGTTGGTGCTGCCGCAATCCTCGATAATCCACCCCGTAGGCTCCCTGGTTAATTTGGCATGTTCGCGGGACACCAACGGCGAAGGTATCGTAATATCGCATTGAGGTAATCGGCCTATCGTCAACACCGACTTTCCGGTTAGTGCAATGCCGGCCGATGCATCGTCACCGGACAAAACCTCATCAGCGGCTTGACTGGATTGAAACTTGATTTGAAAAGGCGTGGAACCGAATAAAAGCCAATCTCCGTTATTCAGCATCAATGGTTTGTCTGCAAGCGTGCCATTAACGGTAATTGGCGCATCGTCGATCGCAGCAATGAATAATGCGCTATCTTCACTAACAAAAATCTTGGCGTGCCGGGGTAAAACCCCGTCTCCAGTTACCTGAACATCGTTATCGGTATCGCTACCGAGTCGACACGCCTTGCTGAATTCACAAGCTATCGCTTGCCTTGTCTTTGCCGCAAGTAGTTCGAGTTGAAACGGAGTTTCGCTGACTGTGCGACCGATGTATGCATTATTCATTGTTATTTTTGAACTCGGCGCTCTTTCACCCAATAGATTTAAATTAAATGAAACTTAAAACATAGAATGATTGTAATCGCAACCCTCATTTAACGCAAAATTGTTTGCCTGATTCCGAAAAGCCCGTGTCGTGCGGGTGTCTATAGCATTAACACCAGGGAGTAAGAAGCCGTAGGGTGCGCATCGCGCACCTTTCCACGGCGCCGAACCCATTATTTCCCGACTCAGGTGCGCGATGCGCACCCTACGCCTGTCGCTCTATAGCTATGATCACAAACAATTTCCAAGATATTTTGGGATTAAAAAGCGGGAACACAGACATTAGCTAAAATGGCTTTTTTTTCGACAGCCTACCCATTCGCCGTCTTCATGATTCCAAGCCCCCTCTAAATCACCTCACCATTGCTGATGATAAGGCGCGACATCATAATCGCTTTGCTGAATATTCTGCAGCATGCCGCTGGCATCGAGATAATAATAAATACCGGCAGCCGTCAGCAGCGCGGCTAGCACCGCAAAGCCTATTTTCCACCCACTATAAGGCCGTTCGCCTTGCACTTTGCCGGTCCGACCGTTGATTACAAAACGATAAGATTTATCCCGATGGCGAAACGCCGCCGACCAGACCGGAAGCAAACAATGCTTGTAAGTCGTTTTGTCGTGCCTTGTTCTTGCCTGATGGATACGCTGATGATCGCCGCCGATGTTGCGCGCGATATCCCGGTAAATCACACTATCCATGATTTGCTTAGCCGCATCGAAGCCTTCATCGATTTCGATTTGGTAATATTCACTACGAAAACCGCTCAAATATTTTTCGTCGTAAGGCATCAGGTTGTAGAGATCCCAAGGCTGCAAAGCATCCAGAATCTTACGCGGCAGCGATTTGCTCGCGCCCACCAACACATCGTCAAAAAAACGCCGTACGCGACCCGAAACCGGCGTCCAGCGTATCTTCGGCACTCGTCGCATAACGGTGACGGTACGGTTATTTCGTACCACTTGAACCGGTACCGTGACGTAATAGACATCGCCTCGCTCACCGACATAATCGGTCTCGGTGTCGCTATCGAAAGTCCAATAAGGCAAATAAACCCCTGTCAACTTGGTATCGCTACGGGCGTATTTTTTGACCGTATTCGGCGCAAACCATAGCTTCGCGATCCAGCGTTGAAAATGCTGTTTAGCTTCTGCTTCGCCGATTGCAAACGGCAGCAGCGATTTCGGCTGAATCGGCTTGGCTTGCGCGGTCGTCGTCACGATCGGCGTACCGCAAAACGGGCATTCGCCGGCATGAATATGACTATCGAACTGAAACCCGGCGCCGCATTCATCGCAATGAATCTGCGCCTTAACCGTCTCAGCCTGAGGTTGAGCCAACTGCCGCAAAGCTTGCTGCAGGTCATATTCCTGAATCGGCGCGGCGCTTGGCTCGATATGATTTTCGAATCCGCAATACTCGCAGACCTGATGCTCGGTACCGGGCGCATATTTCAAAATCGCGCCGCACTGCCCACACGGAAACCGCTCGACACCGGGTTTTAAAGACGCCTTAAATTTAGGCACGGTAACTTTTCATAGCAATCCAATGTTACAAGATCCCATCGTTAGCGGTAAGCGGTGAATAGTGCGACATTTTAACCACTTGTCAAGTTCACCTTTCACCTTTCACCTTTCATCTTTCACTACTATCTACTAACCGCAACCGCTCTCTGCTAACTGCTAACTGCTAACCGCTTTCAACCCGGCAACGGCGGAGGCACATGAGCAAACGCCGCGGAAAACTCAGGCACTTGACCGGCCGGCGTCCATTCCGCCATCCCAGCGCTCCAAACCAAGGTGTTGCGATTGATTTCGCCGCTGCGGACTTTTTGCTCGATGACTTTTAGCGCGTAGGGGCCTTCCTGATGTCCGGCTATCGCAACGAAATAGACCGTCGAAGTTGGAATCGGCGGCGGCGTGGCTTGCTGAGTAGATGGCTGTTCGGAGAGCGACTTACCCAATTCGCGCGCGACCGCGAAACCCATGCCCATGCCGATGCCTTCGGAAGTGCCGCCTGACGGATTTTGCGCGGCCGCAGCCATGGCCTCGGCGGCCTGGAATTGCGTATAACGGTGAAGATCGCCGATGATGCCCATGCTGGTGCGTTTGTCGAGCGCCTTTTCGACTTCGGGCGGCAATGAAATGTTTTCTACCAACAACTGCAATACTTCGAGCCCGTATTTGGAAAATTCCGGCGCAATGCGTTCTGTGATATAAGCACCGAGCTCGTCATAATTCGCGGCTAGATCCAAGGCAGGAATGCCCGACTCGCCGATGATGTCGGAAAAGCGCGATACGATCAGATTACGTAATTGCGAACTGATATCGTCGGTGCGGAAGTGCCCGCCGGTACCGACGATTTCCTTAATGAACGCTAGCGGTTCATTAATTCTGACCGAATAGGTGCCGAACGCGCGCAACCGCAATGGCCCGAATTCCTTGTCACGCAGCATGATCGGATTCTTCGTGCCCCATTTCAAATCGGTGAAGCGGCGCATGTTGAAAAAATAGACTTCGGCTTTGAACGGGCTTTTGAAACCGTGTGGCCAGCTTTCGAGCGTGGTTAAAATCGGCATGTTACGGGTTTCGAGCTGATATAAACCCGGCTCGTAAAAATCGGCCACGCGTCCTTCGCTGACTAGTATCGCCGTCTGCGACTCGCGAACGGTCAGCATTGCGCCGTATTTGACTTCATTCCCGTAGCGTTCGAAGCGATATACCATCGTATCACTGGAACTGTCGGTCCATTCGATCAAATCGACGAATTCGCCGAACAGTTTGTTCCAAAAAACCATGTTGGTTCCCCTATCTATTTGGATTCAATGCCTACCTGACTTTTACTCCCGCAGAGGTGCGGGGATCCTCGCTCCCACCGCTCCAGCGTGGGAATGCATACCTTTCTTACAGCAGCAATCAAAGCATGGATTCCCACGGATGACCATGGGAACCAGAAAAAGAACTCAGCGCGAAATTATTTCTTGAATCAACCAATCAACTTCAAACCCGGCGGCAGGGCTTCGCCGAAGATTTGTTTCTCTTCTTTTTCGTCAAGTTCCTTCAGGGTTTCGACCATCGCAATCCACGACGTCGGCGCTTTGGCTGCTTTCAATTGCTCGACGATTTCGAGGCGTAACGCGTCGTCGATATCACGACTTCTATCGCCGCTCATGCGCGCGATCAGTGTCGCGGCAAATCCGGCCTGGGGCGTTTTCTTCCAGTCGACTCGCATGATCTGTTTGAGCCAGTCGGATGCCGTCACGGACGGTACGATGTTATGACTACTACCGTGAAACGGAATCCTCGCGCCGATTCGGCCGACCGCCCACCAGGTTTGCTCGGACTCACCCGGGCTTTGCAAACGTTTCAACAGCCATTCACCGAGTTGAATTTTTTTATCGACCGACAAACGTTCGAGCACGGCAGCAAGGCGCACAATGTCGTCATAAGCGCGTGTCTTGAGCTGTTTCGCAACGGCCGATTGCCGCGCCGATGCCGGATTCAAATACTTATTGATATCGTCGAAAACCTTTTCCTGCTCGGCTACATCGAGCCCGCCGGCGACACGCCGCCAGAGCGTCCACCACTCGCTCCATATTTGCGCTTCATTGACGTATTGAACCAATTGATCGTAAATCTTCCATAATTGTTCGACGCGCCAATCATCGAGCGGATAACCGAAGCCGGGACGCAGACAGAAACCTGTCAGACTCAACCAAACCCGTTCGTGATTTTCGGAACGTTTACGGTATTTGATGCCGTCGAGCAAAGCGCCGAACAAGCCTCGCAATAACGGCGTCTCCCAATCTGCGCGAGAACCAAGCAGTTTTTCGAGATCGGCACGTAAACTTTTGACCGCTTTCGGATTAATTTGTTTGGACTTGGAACCGAACACCGCCTGCACCAACTCGACCGCCCTGTCGAACTGTGCCGGCAATTCGGCCTGAACGCCCGCATCCGCTTTTTTGCGGATTTGAAATTCGACGTCCCAACGCTTGCTTGCGTCTTGCACCGAAACGCACTGAATCTTCAGCGTGCCGACTTCAGTTTGCATGACGGCTAATTGCACAGTCACTTCGGAAGTAGACGGTTTTACTTGTTTGGTTTCGAGCGGCGTCGTTTCGTCGCCTGACAACGCGACCGCCAGCGGCGGCAGCGAATGAAAACGCTCATCGTTGATCACAGCCAACTCGCCTGGCTTATATTCGGTGTCGCCCGTTGTCGAAGCCAGATGGAAGCGCACAGGCTGCCCTAATCGCAACGCGAATTGCCGGTCTTGTAAGACGACCTCGTGCCCTTCCTCGCTGCCGCGCGGCAAGATACAGACACCTTTCTGTTCGCCGCGTTCGGTATCGACAATCAAGAAATAACTGCGCGCCGCACCGCCGCCGATACGGACTTGTTTATTTCGCCTTGCCTGCGCGTAGCTAACCGCACCCAACGCAACCGACAATTCCGGATGCTTGTTTTCGAGCAGCTTCGGCGCACCACCTCGCCAGGATGCAATCAAATCGAGAATCCGCTGGGTCAGCGGGCGGCTACGAAACACTCCGCCGTTCAGCAACAAGGCATCCGGCACGGCACCCTCACCGTTCAAAGCATCGAGCGCGGCTTGGTTATGCAATTTCAAAAACGCTGCGATATGTTTGCTGACCGCCGGTTCCGCCGCATAAGGCAGGCCGAATTCGACGACTCCGCTGCGCTTGCGGTCCGGTAAGTCATTCAAGCCCGATAACGGAAAGAAACCATCCAACGCGATGCTACGAATTTCATCGCGCGTCAACATCGCCGAACGCGTGCCGCCGATCAATTTCGAGCCGCCACCGAGCAGCGTGACGCCGAGCTGTTCGGGCGCATCGTCGGCCAAGAGCTTTTCCTTGACGATGCGGCATTGCTCGATCAATTGCGACATATCCGCCGCCGACAGGCGCTTACCGCCGCCTGTTATGCGTTGTTCGGCCAGATGCGCGAGAGCCAGATCGATGTTGTCGCCGCCGAGCATCAAATGGTCGCCGACGCCGATCCGCGTCAGTTTCGGTTCCGGTTCGGCCGGTTCGACCTTGATCAACGTCAAGTCGGTCGTGCCTCCGCCGACATCGCAAACCAACAACAAACGCACGTTGGCCAATTCCTGCTTGATACTGCCGTCATGACGCCGGAGCCAGTCGTAACAAACCGCTTGCGGCTCCTCGAGCAACTTGACTTGCTTGAGCCCAGCCAATTTGGCGGCCTCGATTGTCAGAGATCTTGCGCCTTCGTCGAACGAAGCCGGAACGGTTATGACGATATCCTGATCTTCGAGCGGCGCGTCCGGAAATTTGTGTCGCCAGACGCTACGGATATGCGCCAAATAACTCGCGCTAGCCTCGAGCGGCGAAACCTTCGAAATGTCGTCACTGCTGCTCCATGTACCCCATGGCAAAACGTCCGCGGTATGATCGATCGACGGATGCGACAGCCAGCTTTTCGCGCTGGTCACGAAGCGGCCCTGCGTTTTCGCGCCGAGCACACGCGCCGCCTCGCCGATTACAGCCTTGTCTTCGGTCGGCAAGAACGCCAAGTCTGCCTCGGACAATTCGCCTTCGGCCGGATGGTAACGCACCGACGGAAGCAAAGGCCGCGCCGCGACTTCGCCCGGAGAGACCAATTGTTCAATGTTGAAAATTCGGATTTCGGAGGCTGTTTGATCGGCACGCGCGAAGGCTACGACCGTATGCGTTGTACCGAGGTCGATACCGACCAGAAATTGAGGATTTTGTTTTTGCACGGTGTGGTTACTTGTCAAGGCATTATAGACGGCTTTATTTCGTTTCCCGCGCAGAGGCGCAGGGGCGCAGAGAGTTGAAGCTTAATTCTTATTTTTATGCTTCCGTAGCCAAAAGCCACCCATGAGAATGTATCCAAACACGTTGGTTAAAGTGTTTTCTCAGCTCCCCTGCGAGAGATAATTTTCTGGTTCCCACGGTCCTCCGAGGGAACCCATACCCGAATCAATCCTCTTCGCCGGCCCGAACGTCGAACTCCACTTTCCAACGCTTGTCGTCCTGGCGCGAAACCGCATGCAATTCAAGGGTACCGACTTCGGTCACAGCCGAAGTCAGATGCACCGGAACAACCTCCCCGACTCTTCTGCCTTCTTCAGGCAAGGTAATCTCGATTTCATCCAGTTCTTCGAGCTCTTCATCGGTCCAATATTCCAACCGGGTACCGACCTGATCCTCGCGGCGTGTATTCGAGCTGAAAAAGCGGAAACGCACCGGTTCGCCGATGACCAATCCGAATTCGTCATCGGGCAGTGCTGCTTCAGTGCCTTCTTCCATGCCGAACGGCGCGATACACAGCGCTTCGATCTCGGGCGGCATACCCGGCACCGCAGGCATTGCGCTTTCAATACCGACATAATAAGATGCTGCCGTGCCGCCTTTAATCCGAACGCCTTTACCTTTACGCACATAACCATAATAGGCGGCTCCGCGCGCGACCGCTAGATCGAGATCGGCGCCTTCGAGCAAGCGCGCTTCGGGTGCTTGCTCTGCAGTCAACCAGCTGTTTAGGACTTCCATCAAGCGCTCGGCCAGCGGCGCGGCTTTTAATACGCCGCCATTGAACAACACAGCAGTCGGATGCAAAAACGATGCATGCTCTGGCAGATTGATATCTTTTAAGTCGTCGGTTGCGTTAAGTTGTTTAACCAAAAACGCCGCCAAATGCCGTGTGATACCGGCATCCTGCGCATAAGGTAAGCCCACCGTACGCAAACCGCCACGAGGACGGCTGATCGGACGTTCGGCCGCAGAGACTCGCGGAAAGAAACCTTCTACCAACACATTATTGATTTCATCGCGCGTCAATTCGGTACGCAACGAACCGCCGATTAACGACGAGCCGCGATTCGGCACGACCAACGGCATCACATCCAACGAGGGGTCGTTGAAAATCTTTTCTTTCGCTTCGCGGCAGCCATGGGTCAAGGCTTGAATTTGCCAGGATTCCAAACGCTTACCATCCTTTTCGAGCTTGGCTTTGACGGTATAAGCCAAGGCCAGATCCATATTATCGCCACCGAGCAATATATGGTCTCCGACCGCGACTCGCGTGAGTTCTAAATTACCGTCCTGTTCGGTAACCGCGATCAACGACAAGTCGGTCGTACCGCCGCCGATATCGATAACCAATAAAATATCGCCGACTTCGGTTTGCTTTCGCCATTCTCCGTTACTTCTTTCGATCCAGCTATACAATGCCGATTGTGGCTCTTCGAGCAAGAGCGCTTGTTCCAAACCGAGAAACCGCGCCGCTTCGACAGTCAATTCGCGAGCCGCAGGATCGAACGACGCCGGCACCGTAATTGTCAAGTCTTGACTTGCCAACGGCGCATCGGGGTGCAGTTGCGTCCAGGCATCGCGTATGTGCTGTAAATAGGCGACGGTCGCTTGAAAAGGCGAAACCCGCTCGACTTCTTCAGGCGCCTCAGCCGGCAAAATGGGTGCCTTACAATCGACGCCTGCATGGCACAACCAACTTTTCGCACTGGAAACCAGTCGAATCGGGGCTTTACTTCCTAAGCCGCGAGCGATCTCGCCGACTAAAAATTCAGGCTTCGCTGACCAAGGCAAAGCCGTCGAGCCTTCCGCTAATTCGGAGTGATGCGCCTGATATAAAAATGACGGCAACTGCATCAATTCCTCGACCGCACCCGGCGAAGTTAACTGAGGTATCGCCATCACTTCTTGAACATGACCATCCTCATCGCTTTGACTTAAATCGACATAGGACAACACGCAATGCGTCGTGCCCAAGTCGATTCCAACCGAAAAACGAGGCCCGGAATGCTTGACCGAGGCTTGCTCGTCATTGCTGTCCTCCAGTGGATTATCTTCGTTTGATTCATTTTGACTCACGTCCGCGTTAAGCGCCCCCTCTCCGGGATTTTCCGAGCGTAAATGTCCGAACAAACTTTTCATAATTCTACCTCGGCCGGTGCAATAATCTTGGCATTATGTCCAGCAGTTAATTTAGGCAGGCGAATGTCGGTCACTTGCCAACCTCTATGGATCAATGTTCCGGTAAAGGGCGCTTCGCCGATAATGTTGCCGGTCAGTCTAATCGAAGCAGCATCGAATCCTTTTGGCAAAGACACTTTATTACCCTCTTGACCTTCATGGATGACCACGAGTTTAAAGTGTTCGTTGATCGCCTTATTGCAACCTTCATGAACAACCCTTGCGGCCACACCGATATCGGCATCATTGTAAGCGGTAATATCTTCTTTAATGAAGTCGATGAAGCGAGCTTCTTTTTGTAATAAACTCAACAATTGTAACGCCGCATCCGGCGTCGCTTCTTTTAATACGACCGGCTCCGGTGCCGGCGCTTGAACGACTTTTTCGACTTCGACGATCTTCTCGACGACTTTGACTTCAGGCTCGGGTATCTTGACGGTTTCGGCCAGCGAGACGGCAGACTCGCGTAAGGCTTCCTCAAGCAGTTTTTTTCTACCTCTGGAAATTCCGATCAACATGACTATCAACAACACGATCAGCAAAATCGCTAATAAAGCCACCGTTCCCGCCAAACAAACATGCCATAAATCGAAGGTGCTCGGCTTTAGGGTTAAATCTATCGTATAGGTCGTATTCATAACATCCGTACTGATTTGATTATTGTTGTCCGGCTTTTCGCGCGGATTCGATGAACATCATTTCTCTGAGCACATCGCGCGTGGTTTGAATGCGCATTTGCTTTAAATGCCGGTCGGCAATCACTTCAGGTACTTTTTCCTCGAGATAGACATTTCTCATATCGGCCAGAACATTCTCGCATTTCTTAACGATGGCTTCGGTACCTTTTCTAATATCTTGCGGCCTTGCCGAAGCAACTTGCAATTCGTTGGCAATACATTTTTTATAATGATATTGGGACTCTTGGATTTTCTTGATCGTCGCGTCGGACAGCGTGGTGTCATGCCATTCGTTTTTGGCATCGTCCGCTTGAGCGGACAAGGAAATCAAAAAGAACGCTACTATTAAAACCTGTTTCATCGTATTTCCCGTCTCAATTGAATTATTGAAGATTTTACGCGAACAGACGGCAAATGAACAACAAAGCCGGTGCGGGCTTCAAATAACCCAACCATTTTTTTTATCAACCCACCGTAAACACAACCAATACCAAACCGACATCGGTAACATCATCGCCACCCAACTCCAATCATCGATCAAAAATAGAATTTCGACCCACTCGTGGCCTTGAAAGAGAGTTACCCAGGGTATGCAGTAAACAGTAAACAACATCGAGCTCCAGAGTAAAATCAAAGCTCCTCGACGTGTTTCTATACTTGAAAAGGCCAAAAATACCCAAAGAGGCGTTTCATCGGTTTTTTGCATGATTAATCATCCTATCATCTGTGTTGTTGTGTAAAGTTATACCCATCGCAGATGCAAATTCGGCCCCGGGTGCCCGTCAAAGGACGCCGTAAATCCGTCCGATTACGCAATAATTTTTAGCTCCGGATTTGCATTTTTATCAATTTGAACTATACAAGCAATTAATTTTAACTTATTCAAACAAAAGGAACCACATGGCAACCGAAAGACGCACGCATCGCCGAATCAAACCTAAAGGATTGAGCGCAGGAGTCATGGTAAATGACGGAGTCGACCTGGAATTTCCGTTAAGCGCCGACATTATCGATATCAGCCGAAGCGGGATAAGAATCAAACTTACAAAACCACTAGCACCTGATGTCAGCGAAAAAATAAAAATCACCATGCATCTCCCCGAATCGGGTGAACCGTTCACCGTTCACGGTATGTTAAAACATCAATTCAGCAATAATGAATGCGGGCTCCAATACACGGATCATTGCGAAGAGTCGGTCGACAACTTGTTGTTTGAATGTATAAAACTCAATGAATTAACTTTGCTGATCAAGACATCTTAGGACAAGTTCAAAATTAACTTCCACAAATTGCCCCATCGTTCTGCGGGAACGAATTGACTTGAGGGTGAGCACCGGGAAGATATTCTTTGACCACGTTGTAACAGTACATGAGCGCGCGAAATGTAATCGATTACGGTAGAATAATCTTTTTTCCTAAAATACCCCATGGACGCAACCCCTACATTGAAGCGCATCGCCATCACCCCCGGCGAACCGGCCGGTATCGGCCCCGACCTTTGTATCATGCTGGCACAACAAAGCCATGCCTGCGAACTCGTTGCGATCGCCGACCCCGATTTGCTGATGCAACGCGCTGAATCGCTGGGTTTTAAACTCAAGGTCAAGTCATTCGACCCGTCATCGGAACTCGTCGAACAAAGCGCAGGCTCTATCAGCGTCTTGCCGGTTAAAATGAGTGCCCCGGCGCAATGCGGCCAACTCAACATGGAAAATAGCCGTTATGTCCTCAAAACAATCACGCGCGCGGCAAAAGGCTGCCTAGACGGGTTGTTTGACGCCATGGTGACTGGACCGGTACATAAAGGCGTCATCAACGATGCCGGCATTGCTTTCAGCGGCCATACCGAATACATTGCAGGCATTACCGGCGGCCATCCGGTCATGATGCTGGCGACACCGGGACTCCGAGTCGCACTGGTTACGACCCATCTCCCGCTTGCCGATGTCACCGCCGCGATTACGCATAACCGGCTAAGAAGCGTTTTGCGCATCCTGGCCCAAGATCTGCAGACGCGCTTCAATCTGGCTAACCCGAAGATACTAGTCTGCGGCTTAAACCCCCATGCCGGCGAAAACGGCCATTTGGGACTAGAAGAGAAAGAGATCATAGAACCGGTATTGGAAAATCTACGCGAACAAGGTCTCGACCTAATTGGCCCATTGCCGGCCGATACGTTGTTTACGCCAAAATATCTCGATACGGCCGATGCAGTACTGGCGATGTATCACGATCAGGGTTTGCCGGTGTTGAAATATAAAGGCTTCGGCAACGCCGTAAACATTACATTGGGCTTACCGATTGTACGCACCTCGGTCGACCACGGCACCGCGCTCGATCTGGCAGGGACAGGTTCTATCGACACGGGCAGCATCGAATATGCCTTGGCAACGGCACTGGCAATGTCCTCATCTTCCCCAAACCGCACTACCCATGACGCATAAAGCCCGCAAACGTTTCGGCCAGAATTTTTTAACCGATTATTCGATCATCGAAGAGATTCTTGGCAATATACAGGTCCGTCCGGGCGAACACTGGGTTGAGATCGGCCCCGGGCAAGGTGCGTTGACGGCGCCATTATTGAGTCATGCCATCCGGCTCGATATCGTTGAACTGGACCGCGACCTAGTGAGTCTGTTGAAAAAGAAATTCGGCGACAACGAACGCTTAACGATTCATAGCGCCGATGCATTGAGTTTCAATTTCCAAGCGCTGGCGACGGACGGCAAACCGCTTAGAGTCATCGGTAACCTCCCCTACAATATTTCTACGCCATTGTTGTTTCATTTATTGGAAAGCACATCCTGCATCGCCGATATGCATTTCATGCTGCAGAAAGAAGTCGTGGATCGGATTTGTGCCGAGCCCGGCAGCAAAAAATACGGGCGTCTGAGCGTGATGGCGCACTATTATTGCGCAGCGGAACATTTATTCGACGTCCCGCCGGAAAGTTTCGACCCCGCACCGCAAGTAACCTCATCAATTATCCGCCTGATTCCTCATAACAAGCCCCCGGTTTCGGTCAATTCGGTCGAAGACTTGAATCAGGTTGTCGTTCATGCCTTCTCTCAACGCCGTAAAACGATTCGTAATTCATTAAGGAATCTGCTTGACGAACAACAAATAGCAGAACTCGGCATCGACCCGAGCGCGCGCGCCGAAACTTTGTCGCTGGAAGACTTTGCGGCCTTGAGCCGCTACCTAATAAAAGACAACAAATAAACTGCGACAATCCGCCACGCGACAATTTGCCACATTTTCAAAGCCGGATATCTTGCATAAACTATGCACAACTCTTGAGATGCAAACTTTCAAATACTGCTATTTTTTTAAGAGCTTATATCCTTCTAATATCCTTTATGCGGCTTTTTAGCCGCATTTTTTTTGCCCGAGCCTTTTTCGAAGGCTATGTTCGCGTTTATAGTTGAAGTGAATCCTACACCAATCTCGAAACTTGAAGACTGTAGGATACGCTGTGCGTACCACCCGTAGTTTAACGTGTCCTAATTTGTTGCCTTGTGCCGACATTAGGTACGCGCAGCGTACCCTACAATTTACATTGAACTTTTAAGTGCTTCCGGTAGTGGTGGTGTTTTCAACTATTACCGCATACATAGCCTTCGCTGAAAATCTTGGAAACAGAGCGCCAGCGAAGTGAAGATTTTTAGTCCCCGATAGCCGTAGCGCCGGGTGTTTTGCCGGAGTCTGCGCGACTAGCGCAGGCGGAGGCAAAATACAAGGCATCGCGACACGGCGTCAAGCCATTTGTGGGAGTGCTACGG
>JAHJSQ010000036.1 GCA_018830325.1 Gammaproteobacteria bacterium | reverse complement strand
TCTTCCGGAAGGCGTGGAAATGGTGATGCCGGGCGATAACGTCAACGTTGAAGTAAAATTAATTGCTCCGATTGCGATGGAAGAAGGTTTGCGTTTCGCGGTTCGTGAAGGTGGCCGTACCGTTGGCGCGGGCGTTGTTGCATCAATCATCGAGTAAACAATATGACGAGTCAAACAATTAGAATACGCCTGAAATCATTTGATCATAAATTAATTGATCAATCGGCAGGTGAAATCGTAGAAACAGCGAAAAGAACGGGCGCTCAAGTCAAAGGCCCTATCCCGCTGCCTACTAAGAAAGAGCGGTTTACGATTTTGATCTCTCCGCATGTCAATAAAGACGCGCGCGATCAATATGAATTAAGAACGTACAAACGATTGCTCGACATCGTCGAGCCAACCGAAAAAACTGTCGATGCTTTGATGAAATTGGATCTGGCAGCCGGTGTAGACGTTCAAATAAAGTTGAATTAAATGTAGGGGAATTGGCAGATGTCAATAGGTCTAATTGGTCGTAAATGTGGTATGACCAGAGTATTTTGCGAGGATGGGTCGTCAGTGCCCGTGACGGTTCTTCAGATAGAGTCTAACCGAGTCACTCAAGTTAAAAGCATCGAAAAAGATGGCTATCGCGCGATACAAGTCACTGCGGGTGAAAAAAAATCATCCAGAGTGAATAAAGCGATGGCTGGTCATTTTGCTGCTGCGAATGTAACCGCAGGAACAGGTCTGTGGGAATTCAGGCTGGATGACGGTGAAGGCGACGATCTCTCTGCCGGTTCCGAATTGCAAGCAAGTATTTTTGCTCGAGGACAGGTGGTTGATGTTCGCGGAACAAGCATCGGTAAAGGTTATCAAGGTGCAGTCAAGCGGCATAATTTTAGAACGCAGGATGCGACTCACGGTAATTCGCTGTCCCATAGAGCACCCGGTTCTAATGGTATGTGTCAAACACCGGGCCGCGTTTTTAAAGGGAAAAAAATGTCCGGTCATATGGGCGCCGCTAAAACTACAATCGATAATCTAACTATTCATGCGGTCGATAGTGAGAGAAACTTGATTTTAGTCAAAGGGGCAGTGCCTGGAGCAAAAGGTAGCGATGTTGTGATTACCCCTGCTGCAAAAATGCGGAATAAGAAGGATAAATCATGAGTATACAAATTCCTGCAATTAACGAAAGCGAATCTGCCGCAGCAGTCGCGGTAGGCGAAGAAGTGTTTGGGCAAGCTTTTAATGAGACGTTAGTTCATCAATTGGTGACTCGGCACTTGGCCGGCGCTCGTTCCGGGACAAAAGCACAGAAGACCCGTTCCGATGTAAGTGGCGGTGGGATTAAACCCTGGCGTCAAAAAGGGACGGGGCGAGCAAGATCTGGTACAATGCGCAGTCCACTTTGGAGAACAGGTGGCGTGACCTTTGCTGCAAGACCGCGTTCATTCGAGCAAAAACTAAATAAAAAAATGTTTCGTTCGGGTTTGCGTTCAATTTTGTCCGAGTTGCTAAGACAAGACCGTTTGGTTGTTAGTAGTGAAATCCTTCCTTCGACTCCAAAAACGAAAGAAATGGTTGCAAAGCTGAGCGGTTTGGATTGTAAGCGCGTTTTAATCATATCCGACGAAGTCGACTTTAATCTGGCTTTGGCTTCAAGAAATATTCCGTATTTAGAAGTGTGTTCTGCGGATAATTTGAGTCCGGTATCGCTGGTAGCAGCAGAAAAAGTCATTATGACACCTGCGGCGGTAAAAATGATAGAGGAGAGGTTGGCATGAACGAGCTGATCAAAAGTAAGTTGGCAAGTGTCTTGAGAGCTCCTGTTGTTTCAGAAAAAAGCACAGTTGCAGCTGAGGCGAATAAACAGTTTGTGTTTAACGTTCAGAAACAGGCAACCAAGAATCAAATAAAGCAAGCCGTCGAGCTTATGTTCGAAGTAAAAGTCGATTCGGTCCGTGTACTGAATGTCAAAGGCAAGAAAAAAAGGTTTGGTCAAACCCTTGGCAAACGTTCCGATTGGAAAAAAGCCTATGTCAAGCTAAAAGAAGGCCACGATATAGATTTCTCGGCAGCTTAATAGTTAAAAGTTTAAAAGATCAATAGGAAACGGTAGAAAGCATGGCTATTGTAAAATCAAAACCTACATCGGCTGGATCGAGGTTTGTTGTACGTGTCAAAAACGATGAGTTACATAAAGGCAAGCCATTCGCACAGTTGCTTGATAAAAACAGCAAAAATGGCGGACGTAATAATCAAGGGCGCATAACCACACGTCATGTCGGTGGGGGTCATAAGCATCACTACCGGATCATTGATTTTAAAAGAAATAAAATAGATATTCCGGCTGTAGTTGAGCGTATCGAATACGATCCCAACAGAACCGCCAATATTGCTTTGATTCTCTTTAAAGACGGTGAGCGTCGATATATTATCGCCCCAAAAGGCATAACCCAAGGGCAAGAGATTTTATCCGCTGAAACGACTGCGGTTAAGCCGGGTAATTGCATGCCGCTTAGAAATATCCCATTGGGTACTACTATACATTGCGTTGAATTAAAGCCCGGTAAAGGAGCTCAATTAGCAAGAAGCGCAGGTGCATCTTGCCAGTTAGTCGCTAGAGAAGGCGCTTACGTAACCATCCGGCTAAGATCGGGGGAAATGCGCAAAATCATGTCGGATTGTAAGGCTGTAGTTGGAGAAGTGTCCAACTCCGAGCACAACTTAACTTCATTGGGCAAGGCCGGAGCAAAGCGCTGGCGCGGGGTAAGGCCAACCGTTCGCGGTGTGGCAATGAATCCTGTAGATCATCCGCATGGTGGTGGTGAAGGGCGTACATCCGGTGGCAGACATCCTGTTTCGCCATGGGGTATGCCGACCAAAGGTTATAAAACACGTAAAAATAAACGCACAGACAACATGATTGTCAGACGCCGTAAGCAGAAATAGAGAGGAAATAGCGTGCCACGATCAATTAAAAAAGGTCCTTTTATAGATCATCATCTTCTGAAAAAAGTAGAGGATGCGGTAAAAGCCAATAATAGGAAACCGATTAAAACATGGTCAAGAAGATCAATGATTATTCCCGATATGTTGGGTTTAACTATTGCTGTCCACAATGGGCGTCAACACGTCCCTGTTCTTGTTTCTGAGAATATGATAGGGCATAAACTCGGTGAATTTGCGCCGACACGCACCTATAAAGGGCATGTGGCCGATAAGAAGTCAAGGTAAGGTGTAGCATGGAAATATCAGCAAAATTAAGCAATGCACCTATGTCGGCACAAAAAGCCAGGTTGGTAGGTGATCAAATTCGCGGTCTGCCGGTAGAGAAAGCGCTAGCAATTTTGTCATTTAGTACAAAAAGTGCGGCAGCGGTCATCAAAAAGCTTTTAGAGTCGGCAATTGCCAATGCGGAGCATAACGAAAGCGCCGATGTTGACGAATTGAAAGTTACGACGGTTTATGTCAATGAAGGCCCGACCATGAAGCGTTTTAAACCGCGAGCGAAAGGTCGAGCCAATAAAATATTGAAAAGAACCTGTCACATAACAATTAAAGTAGCAGAATACGAGTAGAGGTAAAAATGGGACAAAAAGTACATCCAACGGGTATTCGCCTTGGAATTGTTAAAGACTGGACTTCTAGATGGTACGCAAACTCTCAGGATTACCCGGTTTTTCTGCATCAAGATCTTAAAGTTAGAGACTTTATCAAAAAAAAGCTTGCTCACGCTTCGGTTAGTCGCATTCAGATTAATCGTCCAGCAAGTAATGCCCACATCACCGTTCATACTGCAAGACCAGGGATTGTGATTGGCAAAAAAGGCGAAGACATCGATAAATTAAGACAAGAAGTTTCGGCGATGATGGGCATTCCAGTGCAGATGAATGTCGAAGAAATCAGAAAGCCGGAATTAGATGCTTATCTGGTAGCAGAAAGCATTGCCCAGCAACTTGAAAAAAGAATCATGTACCGTAGGGCTATGAAGCGTGCGGTTACCAACACTATGCGTTTGGGCGCGGAAGGCATCAAAATTAATGTTGCCGGCCGTTTAAACGGTGCTGAAATTGCCCGTACCGAATGGTATAGAGAAGGCCGTGTCCCTTTGCACACACTAAGAGCCGACATCGATTATGGTACGGCCGAGGCAAATACCACTTATGGAATCATTGGCATTAAAGTCTGGATTTTCAAAGGCGAAGTATTTGATGTGGATACACAAGGTGTATCCGATGTTACAGAATCTAAAAAATAGTTGAACGGATAAAGTCATGCTTCAACCCAAAAGAACAAAATTTCGTAAGCAGCATAAGAATAGAAATAACGGTATTGCTGTTCGTGGCTCATCGGTAAGTTTCGGTGAATTCGGATTAAAAGCCACAACAAGAGGAAGGATTACAGCCCGTCAGATCGAAGCTGCACGTAGAGCGATTACTCGTCATGTAAAGCGTGGTGGTAAAATATGGATCAGAGTATTTCCAGACAAGCCTATTACCAAAAAACCTTTAGAAGTTAGGATGGGAAAAGGCAAAGGTAGTGTAGAATACTGGGTTGCTCAGATTAAACCGGGCACCATGCTTTATGAAATTCAAGGTGTGCCCGAAGAGCTTGCAAGAGAAGCGTTTGCATTAGCATCTGCCAAACTGCCGATTAAGACAACATTCATAGCTCGGACGATAATGTGATGAAAGCCACCGAATTACGACAAAAATCAAAACAAGAGTTAGCCGATATGCTGCTTGAGCTCTCAAGAGAGCAATTCAATCTCAGGATGCAAAAAGGCACAGGTCAGTTGACTAAGACCGCTCAAGTCAAACAAGTCAGACGTGATATTGCTCGTATGCATACTGTATTGAATGAATTAGGGAGAGCTTAAGTCATGAGCGAAAAAACTGAAAAATTAAGAACCTTAAGCGGTCGTGTCATTAGTAATAAAATGGACAAAAGCATTACCGTCTTGGTTGAGCGCTTTGTCAAGCACCCTGTGTACGGCAAATATATCAAGCGTTCGACAAAATTAATGGCTCATGATGAGCATAATCAATGCAATGAAGGTGATATTGTGTCCATTACATCTTGTAGACCAATGTCTAAAAACAAAACCTTCAGGCTAGTTGAAGTTGTTGAAAGCAACAATAAATAAGCACAAAGAATTTAATATCGAGACAATTGGGAATTAATCATGATTCAGATGCAAACTAACCTTGACGTTGCCGACAATAGCGGTGCAAAAAAGGTCATGTGTATCAAAGTGCTAGGCGGTTCACACAGGCGTTATGCTGGCATTGGCGACATTATCAAAGTCAGTGTTAAAGACGCAATACCGCGTGGTAGAGTAAAAAAAGGCGAAGTTTACAACGCCTTGGTTGTAAGAACTCGTAAAGGAGTTCGTCGTCCTGATGGTTCGGTAATTCGTTTCGACGGAAATGCCGCTGTCATTCTTAATAACCAATTGCAGCCTCTCGGTACACGCATATTTGGTCCTGTAACTCGCGAACTAAGGGGAGATAAATTCATGAAAATTATTTCTCTGGCTCCTGAAGTTTTATAAAAAAGGATTAAATTATGCAAAAAATAAAACAAGGCGACGAAGTCATTGTATTGACCGGTAGAGATAAAGGTAAGCGCGGTAAAGTAACTAAAGTGTTTAAGGATAACAAAGTAATCGTAGAGGGAATTAACCGTGTTAAAAAACACCAAAAAGGTAACCCTCGTGCCGGAGTATCTGGCGGTATCGTTGATAAAGATATGCCTATCCACCTTTCAAATATCGGGATTTACAATCCACAAACCCTAAAAGCGGATCGAATCGGCTTTAAGTTTCTAGAAGATGGAAGAAAAGTCAGGTTTTTTAAATCAACTAATGAAGTTGTTGATATCTAATAGAGGATTATTTAGACATGGCTAGACTAGAAACTGAATACAAAGAGAAGATCCTGCCGGAATTAATGAAAAAATTCGGCTATAAATCCATTATGCAGGCGCCCCGAATTACCAAAATTACTCTTAATATGGGTGTTGGCGGTGCGGTTGCGGATAAGAAAATATTACAATCAGCTCTCGGCGATATGGAAAAAATCGCCGGGCAAAAAGCGATTGTTACCTTGGCAAGAAAATCGATAGCCGGTTTCAAAATACGCGATGACATGCCAATTGGCTGTAAAGTCACCCTGCGTAGTGATAGAATGTACGAATTTTTGGATCGCTTGATTAATATTTCCATTCCTCGTATTAGAGATTTTAGAGGAATGAGTCCTAAGAGTTTTGATGGGCGTGGTAATTATTCGATGGGCGTCAAAGAGCAAATCATTTTTCCTGAAATTGATTATGACAAAATTGATGCTATTCGCGGAATGGATATTACCATTACGACAACAGCAAAAACCAACGAAGAAGGTTTAGCTTTGTTGAAGCTATTTAACTTTCCATTCAAAAACTAAAAGGCGATCGACTAATGGCTAAAAAATCAATGATTGCGCGTGAAGTAAAGCGCAACAAATTAGTAAAGAAATATGAAACCAAGCGAAAAGAGTTAAAAGAAATCATTCGCAATCCCGGCGCTACTTTTGAAGAAAAAGAAGCTGCTCATTTTCAATTACAAAAGCTACCAAGGGATTCCAGCGCATCTCGTTTGCGCAACCGGTGTAATATCACTGGGCGTCCCCATGGCTATTATCGCAAGTTCGGTTTGTCTCGAAATAAATTAAGAGAATCGACCATGCGTGGTGATGTGCCTGGTTTAGTTAAGGCGAGTTGGTAAGATCTGTTTGGAGAATTGAAATGAGTATGACAGACCCAATAGCAGATATGTTGACCAGAATTAGAAATGGTCAATCTGCGGGAAAAATTAGCGTAAAACTGCCTTCTTCTAAATTGAAGGTAGCCATTGTAAAAGTTTTAAAAGATGAAGGTTACATCTCAGACTATAGTGTTGAGAGCAAAGGTAGTCATATTGAAATGACCATAGTATTAAAATACTATCAAGGCCGACCTGTCATCGAAAAAGTAAAAAGAATCAGCAGGCCGGGACTTAGAATTTATAAGTCGAAAGAAGAGCTTCCAAAGGTTTTGGGAGGCCTGGGCATAGCTATCGTTTCGACATCGAAAGGTGTCATGACTGACAGAGCGGCACGTGCGATAGGGCATGGCGGTGAAGTTGTTTGTACTGTTTGTTAATTAGGGAGTCAAGTCATGTCAAGAATTGCAAAAGTACCTATCGCTCTTCCAAGCGGAATTGATATCAAACTCGAAGGCAACGAAGTTACTGTAAAAGGTAGTAAGGGTCAGTTGTCGGCCTCGTTACACGAAAAAGTAAGTCTGGCTATCGATAATAGTCAAATTGAAATTAAGTGGGATAAGGCAGATAAAATTGCCAATTCACAAGCCGGAACCACTCGCGCCGTTATTAATAACATGATAATTGGCGTAACCCAAGGTTTTGAAAAGAAACTGGCTTTAGTCGGTGTTGGTTATAGAGCGCAAGCTAAAGGTAATACTTTAGGCTTATCTCTTGGTTTTTCCCATCCGGTTGATTATGAAGTGCCGGCGGGTATAACGATCGAAACCCCCAGTCAAACCGAAATTATTGTCAAAGGTTTTGATAAGCAAAAAGTCGGTCAGGTCGCTGCAGAAATTAGAGGGTATCGTCCACCAGAGCCTTATAAAGGCAAGGGTGTCAGATATGCTGATGAGAATGTGGTCAGAAAAGAAGCCAAGAAGAAGTAAGGTAAAGTAATGGATAAGAAAGCATCACGCTTAAAGCGCGCTCTGAAGCTGCGCAGTAAAATAAAGAATTCCGGAGCGAACCGTTTAACCATACATAAAACCGCGCAACACATTTACGCGCAGGTTATTAGTTCCGATGGGACGCATACGCTTGCAAGTGCTTCGACTGTTCAGGCTGAGGTCAAATCAGTTGTAAAAAATACAGGAAATGTTGAGGCGGCTGCCGAAGTTGGAAAGTTTGTAGCCCAAAAAGCCATTGCGGCTGGAATCACTGAAGTGGCTTTCGACCGCTCAGGTTTTAAATATCATGGGCGTGTTAAAGCGCTTGCTGATGCCGCGCGTGAAGCCGGTTTAAAATTTTAGGAGATTGATTATGGCTACAGCACCATCTCAAGCAAGTACAGACGGTTTGCAAGAAAAATTAGTATCGGTACGACGTGTTGCAAAAGTTGTGAAAGGCGGTCGTGTTTTCGGCTTCGCTGCTTTAACGGTCGTCGGCGACGGTGAAGGTCGTGTGGGTTATGGCGTGAGTAAAGCCAGAGAAGTTCCCGTTGCAATCCAAAAGTCTTTAGAGCAGGCTAGAAAAAACATGCGTAAAGTTGCTTTAAAAGGCGACACTTTGCAATACGCTGTTACGGCGTCCACAGGGGCGGCAAAAGTCTATATGCAACCAGCATCGGATGGTACCGGTATTATTGCTGGCGGAGCAATGCGCGCGGTATTCGAAGTGGTCGGTGTTCATAACGTACTGGCCAAATGCATTGGAACTAACAACCCAATTAACGTTGTTAGAGCGACTATTGCCGGGTTAACTGAAATGCATGAGCCAAAAGACATCGCAGCCAAGCGCGGCCTGTCGGTTGAGCAGATAATTGGATAGTTGTTATGTCAGATAAAAAATTACAATTAACAATGACAAAAAGTAAACACGGCCGGTTAGCAAGCCATCAGGCGTGCTTAAAAGGTTTAGGTTTGCGTCGTATTAATCATACGGTATCGGTTTCCGATACCCCTGAAAATCGTGGGATGATTAATAAAGTTTCCTACATGCTAAGGGTAGAGGAATTGTAATGTACTTGAATTCAATAAGTCCTGCAGAAGGATCAAGAAAAAAAGCTAAGCGCGTCGGTCGCGGTATCGGGTCTACTCTTGGAAAAACCTGCGGAAGAGGTCATAAAGGCCAAAAAGCAAGAAGTGGTGGATTTCACAAGGTTGGGTTTGAAGGTGGACAAATGCCCCTTCAGAGACGATTACCGAAAGTTGGTTTTACGTCAAGATGCAAGCGTTTGACAGCGGAAGTTCGTTTGAGTGAGTTGGCTAATTTGCCGACAGAAAGCATCGATTTACAAGTACTGATCGAAACGGGTGTTGTTCCTGTTTTCACTAAAACCGCTAAAGTAATCCAATCGGGTGAAATTTCAAAAGCTGTTACGTTGAAAGGTATAAAAGTGACTGCAGGCGCAAAAGCATCTATTGAAGCGGCTGGCGGCAAAGTAGAGGTCTAAGTGAATACAACAAGAGCACAAATGGCTGAAAAAGCAGGTGGCTATTCAGAATTAAGGTCTAGATTGCTATTCGTGCTGGGGGCGTTTTTCGTCTATCGAGTAGGGGCTCACATCCCTGTTCCTGGTATCGACCCAAAGGCGTTAGCCCTTATGTTTGAACAGCAAAGCGGTTCCATTCTCGATATGTTTAACATGTTTTCGGGTGGAGCATTAATGCGTTTAAGTTTATTTGCTCTTGGTATCATGCCTTACATTTCTGCTTCGATCATCATGCAATTGATGACTGTGGTTGTTCCAACGATGGAGCAGATGAAAAAAGAGGGTGAGTCCGGTAGGCGTAAGATATCACAGTATACCCGTTACGGAACCGTTGTTTTGGCGACTTTTCAAGCTGTTGGTATTTCAATAGCGCTTCAAAATCAAACGGCTGGAGGTTTATCTGTTGTTATTGCTCCCGGCATGAGTTTTGTTCTCATAACTACTATAACGCTAGTAACAGGGACCATATTTTTGATGTGGTTGGGCGAACAAGTGACTGAAAGAGGAATAGGCAACGGTATTTCGTTGATTATATTCGCTGGTATCGTTTCGGGGCTGCCCTCGGCTGTCGGTGGCACTTTGGAGCTTGCAAGAACTGGTGAAATGAACAGTGCGTTCATTATTTTGCTTTTCTTGTTAACAATAGCTGTTACCGCGCTGGTTGTCTTTGTTGAAAGGGGTCAACGAAGGATCATTATTAATTATCCTAAAAGACAGCAAGGTAGAAGGATGTATGCCGGCCAAAGTAGTTTTCTTCCGTTGAAGCTTAACATGGCGGGTGTTATTCCTCCCATTTTTGCCTCAAGTATCATTCTGTTTCCGGCTACGGTAGCTGGTTGGTTCGGAAATGCCGAAGGCTTTAGTTGGCTTAAGGATATTGCGACTATGTTATCGCCTGGTCAGCCGGTATATGTCATGTTTTATGCGGCGGCCATCATCTTTTTCTGTTTTTTCTATACCGCTTTAGTTTTTAATTCGAAAGAGACTGCGGATAATTTAAAAAAATCGGGTGCGTTCTTGCCTGGCATTAGACCTGGTCAGCAGACTAGTGTCTATATTGATAAAGTGATGACGCGTCTTACATTGATTGGTGCTTTTTACATCACAGGCGTTTGTTTGTTGCCTGAGTTTCTGATCGTTTACTGGAATGTGCCATTTTATTTTGGCGGGACCTCGTTGTTGATTATTGTTGTTGTCGTGATGGATTTTATTTCTCAGATGCAGACTCACATGATGTCACAGCAATACGAAGGCTTGATGAAGAAAGCGCATCTTAAAAAATAATTAAGTAGTTTAAGTATTACGGAGTGCATTGTGAAAGTTCGTGCGTCAGTTAAAAAAATATGCAGAAAATGCAAAGTCATAAAAAGAAATGGGGTTGTTAGGGTGATCTGTGAAGATGGGCGCCATAAACAACGCCAAGGATAATTTTCTATTGCGCCATAAATCATTAAATGTTATTATTCGGCGCTTAACTTTAGAGTCATTGCTCAGGGGAGTATCTAAATGGCACGTATTGCCGGGATTAACGTACCAGATCATAAGCATGCAGAAATTGCATTGACAGCGATTTATGGTGTTGGACGCAAAACAGCAAATCAGATTTGCGAGAAAGTGGGTATAGCACCGTCAAGAAAAATTAAAGAATTAACGGAAGAACAGCTTGATTCTGTTCGTGAGGTTATTTCAAAAATGACCGTCGAAGGCGACTTACGGCGTGAAGTTTCAATGAACATCAAGCGATTGATGGATCTAGGTTGTTATCGTGGTATCCGACATCGTCGAGGCCTGCCTTTAAGAGGGCAGAGAACACGGACGAATGCAAGAACCCGTAAGGGCCCTCGCAAGCCTATTAGAAAGTAAAGATATTTCGATAAGAGGTTCATAAATGGCAAGTCCAAATCGTGCGCGTAAACGCATAAAAAAAGAAATAGCGGATGGCATTGCGCATGTGCATGCCTCCTTTAATAATACCATCGTTACAATTACCGATAGAAAAGGTAATGCGCTCTCTTGGGCAACGTCCGGTGGTTCAGGTTTTAGGGGTTCAAGAAAAAGTACTCCTTTTGCTGCTCAAGTAGCTGCCGAAAGAGCTGGTTCGGTCGCATTAGAATATGGAATGAAGAACCTAGATGTGATGGTTAAGGGTCCCGGTCCTGGTAGAGAATCCGCCGTTCGTTCATTGAGTAACTTGGGTTTCAAAATCAGCAATATCATTGATGTGACGCCAATCCCTCATAACGGTTGCCGTCCACCTAAAAAACGCCGCGTTTAAGTTCTGGAGTAGTTTGTTATGGCAAGATATCTTGGCCCTACGTGTAAATTAAGCCGTAGAGAAGGGACCGATCTTTTTTTAAAAAGTAGAGGCAAGTCGTTAGATGGCAAGTGTAAGCTTGACCAGCGGCCTGGACAGCACGGTACTAAGCGTACAAGAAGTTCTGATTATGCACTGCAGTTGCGTGCAAAACAAAGAATTAGAAGAATATACGGCGTACTGGAAAAGCAATTTAGAAATTATTATAAAGTTGCCGATTTAAAGAAAGGTGCAACGGGCGAAAATTTACTAAACCTTCTCGAATCGAGACTCGATAACGTAGTTTATCGAATGGGTTTTGCTGCTACCAGAGCTGAAGCTCGTCAGTTAGTTAGTCACAAATCGATTCTTGTCAACGACTCGTTAGTTAATATCCCTTCCTATCAGGTTCAACCTGGTGATGTGATCGGCATCAGGGAAAAAGCAAAAAAACAACAAAGAATTATCGATGCGTTAACTGTCACTGAACAATACGGATTCCCAAATTGGGTTGATGTTAATAGCAAGGACATGGCTGGTACCTTTAAGTCTTTACCTGATCGCGTCGAATTAGGTTCTGATATTAATGAGCAGCTTGTTGTTGAGTTGTACTCGAAATAATAAACCTTAAACTAAGGGATATAAATGCAGAATAGTATTTCCGGCTTATTAAGACCTCGTCTTGTTGAGGTGGTAAGCAAATCCGCTAATCATTCAAGGATTGTAATAGAGCCTCTTGAGCGTGGATTCGGACATTCGCTTGGTAACGCTTTGAGACGGGTGTTATTGTCTTCGATTCCCGGTTGCGCAGTTACAGACATAGAAATTGAAGGTGTACTGCACGAATATACCGCTATTGAGGGCGTTCAAGAAGATGTTATTGATATCATCTTAAACTTAAAAAAGTTAGCAGTCCTTTTGCACTCGAAAGATGATGTTGTGTTGACTCTTTCCAAGAGCGGTGTCGGTGTTGTTACAGCTGCAGATATTCAGTTGCCTCACGATGTGGAAATTGTTAATCCTGACTTGGTTATTGCAAATTTGACCCAGGATAAGCAGTTCAATATGAAGATTCGCGTCAGAAGGGGGCGAGGGTATGAGCCGGTAAGTGCGCGAAAACAGCAAACCGATAATCCTATCATCGGTAGTCTGCAGGTCGATGCTTCATATAGTCCGATTATAAAAGTTGCTTATCAAGTTGAGAGTACTCGCGTAGAGCAGAGAACTAATCTCGATAAGTTAATTGTTGAACTGGAGACAAATGGTACAGTTGATCCGGAAGAGACTATAAAGCTAGCGGCAACCATATTGCATGATCAATTATCCGTTTTCGTGGATTTTGAAAAGGTTGCTCCTCCAGTCGATGAAAAAGAAGCGCCTCAAGAAGGTCCGGATATTGATCCTGTTTTGTTGAGACCTGTTGATGATTTAGAATTAACTGTTAGATCGGCAAACTGTTTAAAGGCGGAAAATATTTTTTACATAGGTGACTTGATTCAAAGAACTGAAGTTGAGTTGCTTAAAACCCCGAATTTAGGTAAAAAGTCTCTCACTGAAATCAAAGATGTGCTGGCTTTAAAAGGATTATCTCTAGGTATGCGCTTAGAAAATTGGCCTCCTGATAATCTGATTGATCAAAATCAAAGCAGTTTTTAAAATTATAACTTTAGGTCGTAATTACAATGAGACATCGTAAGTCTGGAAGAAAGTTTAATATGAATAGCAGCCACCGTAAGGCGCTATTCAGCAATATGGTTGGTTCGTTAATTAAGCATGAGCTTATTAAAACTACTTTGCCTAAGGCTAAAGAGTTAAGAAGTTATGCTGAGCCGTTAATCACTTTGTCCAAAGAAGATTCCGTTGCAAAGAGAAGATTGGCGTTCGCTAAATTGCGTGACCGCTCTATAGTAACTAAATTGTTTAATGAATTGGGTCCTCGCTATAAAAATCGTCAAGGTGGGTATTTACGCATTATGAAATGTGGCTTTAGACCCGGCGACTCCGCTCCTATGGCTTATGTAGAGTTGGTTGATCGTCCGATAGCTGGCGAAAATGCTGAATAAATTTACCTGACATATCAGAGCATAAAAAAAGCCGGTTATACTACCGGCTTTTTTTATGCTCTGAGTTTTATGAGCGTTATATGTCTTTCGCAGTTCAATTTTTGGTTGTAAAAGGCGCCGGGGTGAGCGGTTCCTCTCCCGCGCCTAATTTCCATAACAGACTGGCAATAGCTAGCTATCTAACTCCTTTTGATCGAAAAATCGGTTAATGAGTAGTTGAGAGTATCAAGCTTCCGTTCGCCCTGAGCTTGTCGAAAGGTGGTTTGAGAGGCTTTACCAAGCCGGTGAAAAAGTTGTAACCGCTTCATGCTTCGACCTAGCTCGGCGCGAGCGGTCTGCAGCGCATGCCGACTGCTCCTTTTGGGTTTTATCCGTTTACCGAGCGTTGCCAACTTTACATAACGAATAGGGGCATTATTTATGTCCAAATCCTGAGTAGTGGTCCTTTGTTAGCGGGTCATTTTTCCAATAGTTTTGTTTTATCCGGTTTACCGTTCCACTCGTCGGCTTCAGGCAGGGGGTCCTTGACTTCACTAATTACGGGCCATTTCTTTGCGAGATCGGCATTGATTTCGATAAACATTTCTTGCCCATCCGGTAGTTCGTCTTCGGCAAAAATCGCTTCGGCTGGGCATTCGGGTTCACAGAGCGTGCAATCAATACATTCGTCGGGGTCGATAACTAGAAAGTTAGGGCCTTCATGGAAGCAGTCGACGGGGCAAACGTCAACGCAGTCGGTATATTTACATTTAATACAGTTCTCGGTGACTACAAAGGTCATATTGGTTACCAATTGATGTTAATTAAAATTGCGTATTTAAAATGGACTAATCATATCAGAAAGCAAGTTCTGAATGAATCTCTTGAGATTATAATTGCATTTTACAAAATATCGCTCATTACGTGCTGAAAAAAGGCTGTGTTCGCGCGGTAAATGTTGAAAACTCCCACGACTGCCGGAAGCACTTACAAATTCAAAGTGAGTTGTAGGGTACGCTACGCGTACCTAATGTCGGCGCGACGTAGTATATGAGAGTACGTTAAGCTGCGAGCGAGTCTCCTGCGCTATGCGATAAGCACGGCGTGCCCTAATGCGTTCAAGTTTTGATATTGGTGTCGTATTGATTTCAACTATTAACGCGAACATAGCTTTAAAAAAGATTATGTATGCCACCGATTCCCAGTTTCAACAGTTTCCCCGATCTAAAGGTGTGTGGTATGCCTGTCGAGGGCGTCCTAAAACAGTCCTAAATTATCCAAGACAATTAAGCATGGGCTATGGAATTTATGGAATTTAGGTGCTGGGTAAATATAAGCCTTTCATACTTCAAATTTCGGCAGTGTCTTAGGAAGTCGCCGGGGTGTTCGGCAAAGTGCCTGTATGGATGTGTCCACGGCGTCTTTTGATACTCCCCCCGGGAGTGCCGAATTTTGATTTGCGATGGTTAAAGATCAGAGAAGGAGTAGCCTATAAAGATGCCATCTGTTTTCTTCGTGATTTCGGTTCGTCGGTGACTGTCTTGATCATTATTTTTTTTATTTTTTCTTTAAGAGATGAATCGGCAAATTCTTGTTTTTTGCGTATCGGCCCGTTTAGTGCTGTTTTGAAATACTCAATTGCTTCTTCCGGTTGATCTTTATTCAAGAGATATTGCCCATAGTAAAAGTTGCTTTCTATTCCCTGGGGGTTGATTTGTAGCCCTTTTTTGAGGTATTGCTCGGCTTTTTTATCGTCTCCGAATGCAATTGGCCAGCCGGGTGCTTGATAATAAAGTGAGCCTAATGTAATGAGTGCGGATCCGTCCAGTGTGTCGGGTTTAATGTTTATGGTTTTTATCAGTAGAACCTGTGCCTTATGAATGGCGGCCAACGCATCGATAGGGTTTTGATGTTCAGCTCTAGAGGCAATGATGGTAGCTTGCCAAAACATTAATTCGGGGCTATCGTGGGTTTGCTTGGCGAATTCTGTGGTTTTATTCAGTAGGCGGGTGTAGGCGTTTTCTTTATCGCGAATTTCTGCGGAAAAGTAAATTGTGGCCCATTCTGCTTCTATTGAGTGAACGATACGGTCAAGCTCGTTAGCGAAGCCTGAGCATGGGAGTACCAAAAAAACAACAATGATAAACTTTTTCATTCCGCAAATAATAGGGCAAAAAAATTCCTATTACAATGATATTTATGATTTAAAGTTAATTTAAGTCCATTTTGAAAATGGGTTTAATGATAAATTGTTGTTGTAATAGCGCAAATCATGAGTGACTTCTTGCCCTATCCATTCCGGTTTATTGAAGGATTGATCGGTATTTTGTAACTCAATCTCGGCGACAATGAGCCCTTGGTTTTCCCCTTCGAATTCATCGATTTCCCAGATATGCGGGCTTATCGGTATCAAGTGACGGGTTTTTTCAATTAGTGGTTTTCTGCATAGATTGTTGATTATTTCCTCTGCATCTTGATAAGGAATTTCGTATTCGTATTCATGGCGAAAATTGCCTATTGTGGCGCTTTTAATGTTGAGCCACGCTTCATTATCACTGATTCTTACGCGAATTGAAGTGTTCTTTTCCGAAGCTAAATAACCTTGTTTGTACTTTGTGGACTTGGTGACCAATTTTCGCCAGTTGTCATTAAGTAATAAAAATTTGTGTTCTATTTCGATTGCCATAATAGGAAGAGTGTTATAAGAAAATACGTTTATTGTAGCGTGTTGCGTCTATTGTGGTTGGCCGGTAATGGCAAAATATACCCATCGTACATCAAAATTCGGCGCCGGGGTGTCCGTCAAAGTACGCACTGCTTCACCAAGCTCGCCCCACACCCTTTTTGATCTTCAAATTGGGAGTTGCTGTTATGACCGAATCCCTTATGCAATAAAAAATCTATTTTGGTACCATACCTTTTGTTGGTCAGATTTCTGTGCTGGGATGGTAGCCGCACAAGATTTCGCGGGCGCCGATGTTTTCATTAGTCGATGCCGAATGTTTAGAAATGCATGCTTTTTAAATATGCATGTCGGTTCATGCGTGCTTTATTTAATTAGCTGTGAATGATAAAGTATAAATCTTTATTAAATTACTTGGTTTCTTTTTCTGCCCGGCATATTGTCGGTTGTTTTTTTATTCAAATTTAGGAGAAATACATGGCTTACGAACTTCCTGCATTACCTTATGCAAAAGATGCACTGGCGCCTCATATTTCGGAGGAGACCTTAGAGTTTCATTATGGAAAGCATCATCAAACCTATGTAACAAACCTCAATAATTTGGTTCCCGGTACCGAATTTGACGGATTGCCTCTCGAGGAAATTGTGGTTAAATCGTCTGGCGGTATTTTCAATAATGCGGCGCAAATCTGGAATCACACTTTTTATTGGAATAGCTTGAGCCCTAATGGCGGAGGCGAACCGACCGGCGATCTGGCAAATGCGATCAACAGAGCTTTTGGTTCGTTTGACGAATTTAAAGCGGCTTTTACCAAGTGTGCGGTTACCACCTTCGGATCGGGATGGGCATGGCTGGTAAAAAATAAAGATGGTTCTTTGGCCTTGGTTAGTACCAGTAATGCTGGCTGCCCATTGACCGAAGGTCAGACACCTTTATTGACTTGCGATGTATGGGAGCATGCTTACTACATCGATTACCGCAATGCACGTCCAGCATACTTGGAGGCGTTTTGGGCGCTAGTCAATTGGGATTTTGCGTCGGCAAATTACACTGCGTAATAGCGGCATTATCTATCATTAGATTCGACATCTGCTTGTTGTGTTGTGGTGCTGGGTTCACGTCGTCCTTGGATGAGGATGAGCGCACCGGCGCCGAAATTTGACTAGAAAAGTTTATTGACGGTAAAGGGCCCCAATTGCAGTTACAGTGGTTGGGGCTTTTTTATGCGCCGGGTTTGGCAGGCAGTATTTGCAAGGCAAGATTAATGAAAAAAGCAATCGACAGCAGCAGTATTCCAAGAGCCAATCCCATTTCGAAGTCACCTTTGCCGGTTTCTAATGCAATTGCAGTCGTGATTGTGCGGGTAGCGCCTTGAATATTCCCTCCGAGCATCATCGCGGCGCCAACCTCGCCAATGGCTCGGCCAAAGCCGGTAATGATGGCGGTCAATAAAATAAAACGAAGCTCGCTGATAATCGGGAGTATTTGATCGAAGGGGCCGGCGCCGAGCATTTTTAATGTATTCACTAAACGCCGGTCGGCCGATTGAACGCCAACCATGGTCATGTTCATGATGATCGGAAAAATCAAGCAAGCTTCGCCAATTATTACGGCTGTTTGTGTATAGAGCAGATCGAGTTCGCCTAATGGTCCGCGGCGATTCAGTAGTCCGTATAATATCAAACCTATCATAACGGTAGGCATTGCTGATAAGGTGTTTAGCAGATGTTGTAGAATACGTTTTCCGTGAAAGTCGCTAACTGTCGCCAATATTCCCAGTATGATCGCGCCAATCCCTGCAGAGACGGTGGCGATAAAGGCAATTTTAAGCGAAGTCCAAACGATGAAAAATATGTCGTGATCGAATTGTATAATGAGCCGAAATGCGGCGGCTAATGCTTCACTAAAATAAGTCATTTAATAATGAGGTGGCGACTACGGGATTGGGCTGTATTATATCTTTCACGCTTTAAATTTCGGCAGTGCCTAAGGAAGCGCCGGGGCGCTCGGTCCCTCACTTAATGCTAGGTGAGGGGCTGGGATAGAGTCATGGATGTATCCTCGGCGTCCTTTGGCGGGCCTCAGGTGCCGAATTTTGATCCACGATGGGGGGTATATCAAGGGCGTAGCCAATCGCCTGACTTGCCGCCGGATTTTTTGAGTAGGCGTACACCTTGAATGGTCATGCCCCGGTCCACAGCTTTGCACATGTCGTAAACAGTCAGTAACGAGACTTGTATAGCGGTCAAAGCTTCCATTTCGACCCCGGTTTGTCCTCGGGTTTTGACGGTGGTTCGGCAATACACTCGACTTGTGTCATTTTCGATTTCAAGGTTGACTTCGACGTGCGAAATAGGTAACGGATGGCATAATGGAACAAGGCCGGCAGTCTTTTTGCTGGCCATGATGCCCGCGATCCTGGCAATACCCAGTACATCGCCTTTTTTATGTGTCCCTTGCTCGATGAGTGCTAGTGTCGTCGGGTTCATTTCAATATAGCCCTCGGCGATAGCGACTCTTTCGGTTATATCCTTATTGCCGACATCTACCATGTGGGCTTCGCCGGATTGGTTAAAATGGGTCAGTTGGGTCATGGAGTTTAAATGAGATGATTAAAATGGTTATGTGTCTTTATTATCTTATCTTTTCAGTTTAGCGTGAATGATTATGTCAGTTAAAGTTCGTTATTTTGCCAGTTTAAAGGATAGTATCGGTCGCTCCGAAGATCTGGTTGATGTGAACGGTATAGTGACGGTGGCGGAAATTTGGGCGATGGCCAATGCTAACCGGCCGATGCCGGACAATATATTGGCTGCGGTAAACATGGAATATGTCGATATTGAGCATTCGGTTCAAAACGGCGATGAAGTGGCTTTTTTTCCGCCGGTTACGGGAGGCTGAGACGATATGATCAAAATTAGTGCCGACTTATTCGACCCGTGGCATGAGGTCGTAGTGTATCAAAATTCGGCGAAGCATTGGGCCGGTAAGTTTGGAGCAACTAATGTATTCGTCGGGACGATGCGGGATTTTAACGATGGCGATTCGGTATCCGCTATGGTTCTAGAGCATTATCCCGGGATGACCGAAAAGCAATTGGATGATATCGTAGAGCAAGCAATACGCGATTGGCATTTGCTGGATGCTTTGGTCGTGCATCGAGTTGGCGAGATTAAACCGAATGAACCGATTGTGTTGGTCGCGGTTTGGGCTTCGCATCGAGGTGATGCTTTCGACGCGGGGCGTCAGATCATGGAGGCGCTGAAAAATAAAGCGCCGTTCTGGAAAAAAGAGCGATTGCAAAATGGCGACGAACGCTGGGTTGAGCATAATACCGATGGTTATTTGCGCTCTCCAAAAAACGATTTTTCGGTGTTTTCGGATTGAGCAGGGCGAGGTTTTATAACTTCGTCCTAAACGTTCTGAGCTTTATTGAGGGTTCGGTTACTTGCTTGATTGGACGCAGTGAACCCAGCACTTAAACTATTCAAGATAGTTATACCCATAACAGATCAAATTTCGACACTGGGAGCGTCAAAGGACGCCGTGAATACGTCCCTGTAGGCTCTATGCCAGTCCCACACCTAGCGTTAGGTGAGGGACCGAGCACCCCGGTGCCTCCTTAGGCGCTGCCGAATTTTGAAGTACGAAAGGTATAACCATGGCCAATGGGCTATGGAATTTTGGTGCTAGGTGAATACGTCCATGGCTTGGCGGCAGCGCTCGAGCGCCAAGGATGGTGTGAATGAAGATTTAGCAGGAACAAAACTGCAGTCGACATCCTCGCCACACCCCTATGCCTTCATAACGTTACCAATTTTTGACATATATACCGAAGGGAATAATTAGTGTTAGGTTTTTTAACGAAAATGCAAGCGGAGTTAGGCGAGTCGGTTAATTATCGATTGGCTTTAGGCGAGGATGGCATAGATCTAAATCAGTTTATCGGTCGCCCGGTAACGTTGCGCTTTACCGGTAAGATTGCTTGCGTTCATTGCGGGCGGGACACTAAAAAAAGTTTTAGCCAAGGTTATTGTTATCCTTGTTTTGTGTCGCTCGCGCAATGCGATATGTGTATTTTAAAGCCGGAAAAATGTCACTATCATCAAGGTACCTGCCGCGAACCGGAGTGGGGTGAAACATTTTGTTTTCAACCGCATTATGTTTATTTGGCCAATGCTTCCGGTATTAAAGTCGGAATTACACGGCAAACGCAGATTCCGACACGGTGGATCGACCAAGGCGCTATACAGGCATTGCCCATTATGAAAGTGGCCTCGCGCTATGTGTCAGGATTGGTCGAAGTCGCAATTAGTCGATATGTCAGCGATAAAACCAGTTGGCAGCAAATGCTCAAAAACAATACAACGCCGGCTGATTTATGCGCTAAGCGCGATGAGCTTTTGGCATTGTGTCGTGAAGAGTTGGCTGATATTACCGCGCGCTTCCGCGATAGTGCGATCGAATATCTGCCGAATGCCGAGTCGGTAGATATCGCTTATCCGGTTCATCGTTATCCGGCTAAGGTCAAATCCTTTAATTTCGATAAGCAAGCGGAGGTCGGAGGGGTTTTGGAAGGGATAAAAGGTCAATATTTGTTATTTGACACAGGCGTCATCAATGTTCGAAAATTTTCAGGTTATCAGGTCGAATTTTGGGCAGACTAAAAGCGATAACGCTTTTCTTCCCGGTAGTAGTCTTCGAATCCGACGGTTTCGGTCAATTCCTTGAAGCTCAGTGTTTTCGGTGTGTTTTGGCCGGTTTTGAGCCCATGTAGCGCGTTTTGCATCGCGACAATCGAGGCATTGAGTAGCGTCAATGGATAAACGGCAATTTTATAACCCATCGCTTCGAGTTGCTCGTGGGGCAATAGCGGTGTTTTTCCGTTTTCGATCAAATTAGCAACTTTGTGTCCCGGTACTTCGGCGCAATAGCGGCGCATTTCTTGTTCGCTTTCCGGAGCTTCCAGAAAATTGATATCGGCACCAATTTCGTGAAATAGATTTGCGCGCCGGATCGCTTCGTCTAGGTCGTGGGTGGCTCGGGCGTCGGTTCGAGCCATGATCAGTATGTCGGCACCTTCGTTGCGGGCGTCTACGGCTGCTTGTATCCGCATTGCGGCTTCGTCGCGTCCGACAACCGATTTGCCTCGGGTATGTCCGCAGCGTTTGGGAGCGATTTGATCTTCCAGCATAATGCAGGCAAAACCGGCTTGAGCATAACCTTGTACGGTTCTCTTGATGTTGAGCGCGTTTCCGAAACCGGTATCGCCGTCGCCCCAGATAGGAATCGACACGGCATTGCAAATATTACGCCCCTGATCGAGCAATTCGGCATAAGTAATCAGGCCCGTATCCGGCAGGCCGAGGCGGTCGGCCGAAACCGCAAAACCACTCATAAAAGCCGTGCTGAAGCCAGCTTTTTCGCATAGTTTTGCAGATAATGCATCATGACAGCCCGGCATCACGATAATTCCGGGGCGGGCGAGTAACAGGCGTAATTTTTCGGCGGCGTTCATTGGCTTGATTCAAATTTGGACAGAGGTTTTCAGTCAGTCGGTTTCGGTAGTGCTGCTGGAATGGTCTCCAAGCTTTTCCGGCAGATATCCGATATGATGGGTTATGCGTTGTTGAATTCGATCCATGAATTAAGCGCTTTATAACCCATTGATCATGTCATGTTTAGCGATGCTGCTCATGTCATCAAAGTCTTGATTTGTCTTGACGAACAAGTGCAAAACCAGTAGTTTATCTAACCTTTTTTTAAAATAAAACCAAGCGATTCAGTCATGAATAGGTTTTATTGATCACCTGATAGTTAATGCAGAGGGTAATAGTGTGGAGCTAAACGGCGCACAAATTTTGGTTCAAAGTCTCAAAGACGAAGGAGTGGAGTATATATTCGGCTATCCTGGCGGAGCAGTGCTGCATATCTACGACGCTATTTTTCAACAAGACGACGTTAAGCATATTCTGGTGCGCCATGAACAAGGCGCCACTCATGCCGCGGATGCCTATGCGCGCGCGACCGGAAAAACGGGAGTCGTTTTAGTGACTTCCGGTCCGGGGGCTACAAACGCGGTAACCGGTATTGCGACCGCTTATATGGACTCAATTCCAATGGTGGTGATCTCAGGGCAGGTGCCGTCGCCGGTCATCGGTAGCGATGCATTTCAAGAAGTCGACATGGTGGGAATTAGTCGCCCGTGCGTCAAGCACAACTTTTTGGTCAAAGACGTTACCAAGTTGGCTGAAACCATTAAAAAAGCTTTTTATGTCGCATCGACCGGGCGCCCTGGTCCTGTGGTTGTCGACGTGCCGAAAGATATTACCGACCCTAATATCAAAGTGCCTTATAAGTATCCGCGTAAAGTCATTATGCGTTCTTACAATCCCGCCGTCGAAGGGCATAAAGGCCAAATCAAGAAAGCAGTCGAGTTGCTCTTGTCCGCTCAGCGTCCGATGATTTATTCGGGTGGTGGAGTGATCCTCGGCGAAGCAAGTCGGGAATTGATCGAGTTGACTCGAACACTGGGTTACCCGATTACCAATACGCTAATGGGTTTAGGCGCCTATCCTGCCACCGATAAGCAATTCATCGGAATGTTGGGTATGCATGGCACCTACGAGGCGAATATGGGCATGCATGAGAGTGATGTGATTCTTGCCGTCGGCGCACGTTTCGATGACCGGGTTACCGGCAAATTAGCCGAATTTTGTCCTTACGCCAAAATTATTCATATCGACGTCGATCCTGCATCAATATCGAAAACCGTCAAAGTCGATATACCGATCGTTGGGCAAGTCAAACCCGTTTTGACGCAAATGATCGAGCAGGTCAAAGAGAGCAAAAAGCAGCCATCCAAAAAAGCCTTGGCGGCATGGTGGGAGCAAATCGACAAATGGCGCTCAGTGCAATGTCTGGAATATGATCGCGAAAGTTCGTTGATCAAGCCGCAGTATGTTATCGAGCAGCTTTACGAAGTAACGAAAGGCGATGCTTACATTACTTCGGATGTCGGTCAGCATCAAATGTATGCAGCCCAGTACTACCATTTCGATAAGCCTCGTCGCTGGATCAATTCGGGCGGATTGGGTACGATGGGCTTCGGTTTGCCGGCTGCGATCGGCGTTAAATTGGCGTTTCCGGAAGCGGATGTCGCTTGCGTGACCGGTGAAGCCAGTATTCAAATGTGCATACAAGAGCTGTCGACTGCGCTGCAGTATAAAACGCCGGTCAAGATCATTAATTTGAATAATCGCTACATGGGTATGGTGCGGCAATGGCAGGAGTTTTCTTATCAAAGCCGTTATTCGCATTCTTACATGGATACCTTGCCCGACTTCGTTAAACTAGCCGAGGCTTATGGTCATGTCGGCATGCTGGTCGAAAACAAAGCCGATTTGCGCTCCGCTCTGGAAGAGGCGTTCGCGATGAAAGATAGAACCGTATTTCTGGACATCATTACCGACCGCACAGAAAACGTTTACCCAATGATAGAGTCCGGTAAGGGGCATCACGATATGAAATTGCGGGTTGCCCCAGGTACACCGACGGACAGGGAGTTGGCATAATGAGGCATATAATCTCAATTTTAATTGAAAATGAAGCCGGCGCATTATCGAGAGTCGCCGGTCTTTTTTCGGCGCGCGGCTACAACATCGAATCGTTGACCGTCGCGCCGACCGAAGACTCGAGTCTGTCGCGCATGACTCTGGTGACGCGAGGCAATGATGATATCATCGAGCAAATCACAAAGCAGCTCAATAAGTTGGTCGATGTCGTGAAACTAATCGATTTGGCGGAATCGGCGCATATCGAACGCGAATTGATGATGGTTAAGGTCAAAACCAGCGAAGCTACGCGCGCCGAAATTAAACGTATCGCCGATATATTTCGCGGTCGAATAATCGATGTAACACCGACGACTTTCGTGATCGAAATGACCGGAACATCGGATAAATTGGACGCCTTCGTCAAGTCAATCGATGAAACGACTATCATCGAAGTGGTCCGGTCGGGCGCTACCGGAATATGCCGGGGCGAAAAAGGGCTGCATCTCTAGAATTCAAAGCAAACATTATTCATAAAACAAAACGAGAAAACACATGCAAGTTTATTACGATAAAGACGCCGATCTTTCGATCATCAAAAGTAAAAAAGTAGCGATCATCGGCTATGGTTCTCAAGGTCATGCGCATGCCAACAATTTAAAAGACTCGGGTGTCGATGTCGTCGTAGGTCTGCGCGCGGGTTCTCCCTCGGTAGCCAAGGCCGAAGCTTCAGGCTTGACGGTTAAATCGGTTCCTGAAGCAGTGTCGAGCGCCGATGTCGTGATGATCCTGACGCCGGATGAATTCCAAGCGCAATTATACAAAGCGGAAATCGAACCGAATCTCAAACAAGGGGCAGCCTTGGCATTCGCGCACGGCTTTTCGATTTTGTATAATCAAATCGTGCCGCGTGCCGACCTCGATGTGATTATGATTGCTCCGAAAGCTCCGGGTCATACGGTGCGTTCCGAATTTGTCCGCGGCGGCGGTATTCCCGATTTAATCGCGATTCAGCAGGATGCCTCCGGTACCGCAAAGAGTATTTGTTTGTCTTACGCTTCGGCGATCGGCGGCGGTCGTTCCGGCATTATAGAAACTACCTTCCGTGATGAAACCGAAACCGATTTGTTCGGCGAGCAAGCCGTATTGTGCGGTGGTGCGGTTGAGTTAGTCAAAGCCGGGTTCGAGACACTGGTTGAAGCCGGATACGAGCCGGAAATGGCATACTTCGAGTGTTTGCACGAATTAAAATTGATCGTCGATCTGATGTACGAAGGCGGTATCGCGAACATGAACTATTCGATTTCTAACAACGCCGAATACGGCGAGTATGTGACCGGTCCTAAAGTCATCAACGAAGAAAGCCGTTACGCCATGCGCGAGGCGTTGGAGAACATCCAAAAAGGCGAATACGCGAAAAGATTCATCATGGAAGGCATGACAGGTTATCCGGAAATGACGGCAAGACGTCGCCTAAATGCGGAGCATCCGATCGAAATCGTCGGTGAAAAACTTCGCAGCATGATGCCATGGATTAGTGCCAACAAAATCGTCGATAAGTCGAAAAACTAATCGGATAGTGTCTCCGGGTCATGAGAGAGCGGCTTTTTTGCCGCTCTCGCATTTTAGATCGCGGGGCCACTTTTTCGTGTAACTGACGCGCTCTTTTGTCTGGTAGCGTACTTAATTTCATGTCCATCCCTTAATGACTTTGGCTTTAAACGAGATGTGCACCCACGTATGAGTTTAGCCATTGCGTGGCACAGATGATTCGTCTCCGAATCCGATTTCCAAGTCGCTATTAATTCATGAGTACTTTTTCGGCTCATTGTATAATCTGCGGCATTGTTTTATTGCAAATGTTGCAACAGTAGATAAAAAATATGACGCTTGAAAAATCTTCCACGCCCCGCCGCCGCGGTATTTATTTATTACCCAATTTGTTTACGACAGGTGCGTTATTTGCCGGTTTTTACGCGATTACATCGGCAATGGGCGGGCGATACGAAACCGCAGCCGTGGCGATTTTTGCCGCCATGATTTTGGATGGGCTCGACGGGCGCGTAGCGCGTTTGACGAATACGCAAAGCAAGTTCGGTGTCGAATACGATAGCTTATCCGATATGATCTCGTTCGGCGCGGCTCCGGCCTTGGTAATGTACCTCTGGGCATTTTCCAGCTTGGGTAAGCTAGGCCTGTTTGCGGCATTCGTGCACATGGCCGGCGGCGCATTGAGATTGGCACGTTTCAATGCGCAAGTCGAAACCGACGACAAACGCTATTTCCAAGGTTTGCCGAGTCCCGCCGCCGCCGCGATATTGGCCGGCTTTATCTGGATTTCGATCGAATACGATTATGATATCGATACGCTAAAATATGCGGCCCTAATTTTGACGATCGCAACCGGCTTACTAATGGTTAGTAATTTTCGTTATTTCAGTTTCAAAGGGATAGATTGGAAGGGTAAGGTGCCGTTTGTCGTCGCGATTGCCGTGATGTTGGGAGTTGCATTTGTGATGGCGCAGCCGCAAACCATGTTGTTTTTGTTGTCTTTAGGGTATGCGATTTCCGGACCGGTTTTTACCTTGGTCATGCGTCGCCGCAGACTTCATAGAAAGGCTTAACAAATTTCTTGAGGCAAAAAACACAATCGCGTATAGTCCAACTCATGAAATCCCACTTCTATATTACCGCCAGCAATTCAACAAGCACCGTTTTCGGTGCTATTTTTCCGGCGCCGTTCAAACCAGCTCTTCTTTTCCTGCTGCCCTAGCGGGCACATACTTTATTTCTCCCCCCGTTATACACAATCCTTACTAATCAGTTTTCTTAACATCAAATTTCTTGATGAACGGAGTTCTCATGAAAGACAAATTAATTATTTTTGATACGACTTTGCGCGATGGCGAGCAGAGTCCGGGGGCGTCGATGACGCGTGATGAAAAAGTCCGAATTGCAAAAGCGTTGGAAAGAATGAAGGTCGATGTGATCGAAGCGGGGTTTCCTGCCGCGAGTCCGGGCGATTTCGAAGCGGTCGAAGCGGTTGCGAAAGCGGTCAAAACCAGCACTGTTTGCGGTTTAGCGCGGGCATTGGAAAAAGACATCGATAAAGCGGGTATGGCTCTGAAAGCCGCCGAAAGCTCGCGCATTCATACCTTTATCGCAACCTCGCCGATTCATATGCAAATGAAATTGCAGATGCAGCCGGAACAAGTGATCGAGTTGGCCGTTAAAGCTGTGAAACGCGCACTGCAATATACCGATAACGTCGAATTTTCGCCCGAGGATGCGGGGCGCTCCGAAGAAGATTTTTTGTGCCGGATATTGGAGGCGGTCATTGATGCCGGCGCGACTACACTGAACATACCCGATACGGTCGGTTACAGTGTTCCGCATCAATTCGGCGCGACAATCGGTAACTTAATTCAACGAATACCGAATTCCGATAAGGCGATTTTCTCGGTGCATTGTCACAACGATTTGGGCTTGGCGGTTGCCAATTCTTTAGCGGCGGTGATGAACGGCGCACGCCAGGTCGAATGTACGATCAACGGGCTCGGTGAACGTGCCGGTAATGCTGCGTTGGAAGAGGTCGTGATGGCGGTACGAACGCGCCAAGATGTTTTTCCGTGCGACACGACACTCGATACGACAGAAATCATGACTTGTTCGCGCTTAATCTCGACGATTACCGGTTTTCCGGTGCAACCGAACAAAGCGATCGTCGGTGCTAATGCCTTCGCGCATGAATCTGGCATTCATCAGGACGGCGTGCTGAAAAGCCGTGAAACTTATGAAATCATGCGCGCCGAGGATGTCGGTTGGGCCGCTAACCGCATGGTGCTGGGAAAGCATTCGGGACGCAATGCCTTCAAGACGCGCATGACCGAGCTCGGCTTTGAGTTCACCTCGGAAGCAGAATTGAACGAAGCATTTTTTCGTTTCAAACAACTGGCCGATAAAAAGCACGAAATTTTCGACGAGGATTTGCAGGCGCTGATTTCCGAAGTCAGTGTCAGCGCCGAGGATGAATACATCAAATTGATCGCATTGAGCGTTTGCTCCGAAACCGGAGAAGTGCCGACGGCGCGGGTTACTTTACGCATTGATAATCAAGAAATGACCGGCAGCTCCTCCGGGAGCGGTGCCGTCGATGCTAGTCTCAAGGCGATTGAAAGTCTGGTCAATACGCACGCCATTTTGGAATTGTATTCGGTTAACAATATTACCAACGGCACCGATTCGCAAGGTGAAGTCACGATTCGTCTCGACAAGGCAGGGCGCATCGTCAATGGCTTGGGCGCCGATACCGACATCGTTATCGCTTCAGCGAAAGCCTATATCAATGCGGTCAATAAATTGCATGCGCCTAACCAGCGCCGGCATCCGCAAAAAGGCGATGTTTAAGTTTACTTTTCTATCCGCTCGCGCACTTTCAAAGTGCGCTGAGCACACGACTAACGATGCTGGATACTGAGACTCGACTTCATTACCTAAAAGCGATCGGGATCGATGTTTGGGTTTCCCGTCAAGCGCCGGCTAGTGATCGAATAAACTCCGATGTAATTGATTTGGCGGCGACGCAAACAGCCGTATCCACTTTACTCGGTGATGTTCAAAAAACAGCGACACCGATTGTGCCTGAACCCCCCCTTGTTCCTGAAGTCGAAGCGCAGCCGATACTGTCCGATTCCAAACCAACGTGGGCGGATTTACAAAATGAAGTGGCGGCATGCCGACAATGTTCATTATGCGAAAGCCGGACGCAAACGGTGTTCGGCAGCGGTTCGGCAAGCTCGGGGTGGATGGTCATCGGCGAAGCGCCGGGAGAAAGCGAGGATCGACAAGGTGAACCGTTTGTCGGAAGGGCCGGTCAATTGCTAACCGAAATGCTAAGAGCCATTGGTTTAAAGCGCGATGACGTTTTTATCACCAATATTCTAAAATGCAGGCCACCGAATAACCGTGATCCTTTAACGACCGAAGTCGAAGCATGTAGCGACTATTTACATCGTCAAATTGCTTGGCTAAAGCCGAAAATTATTCTGGCGGTCGGGCGCGTTTCCGCACAAAATTTGCTAAAAACTGATAAAAACATAGGCCAGCTCAGAGGCACGGTGCATTCATTGGACGGCATTCCGCTAATTGTGGTATATCATCCCGCTTATTTGTTAAGGTCGCCGCTAGAAAAGCGCAAAGCCTGGCAAGATCTAAAACTGGCCATAGCTACATTTGACGAGATTAAAGGTTGAGCATGCGGGAGTTATTACAACGATTTAAAGATATTGTCGTCTATGATGCCGATCGTGAGTTCTACGCAAAAATCTTTCCGGACTCGGTAACTAGGGATGACTTGTTAAGGATGCGGCGCATGACCGGCAAAGACTTAAGCGCCGTCTTGACGATAGAAAATACTAACTACGATTTTCCATGGAGCGAAGGCGTTTTTAAAGACTGCTTCAAAGCCGGCTACAGCTGTTGGGTCTGTGAAGATGTCGATAGAATATTGGGCTATAGCATTGTTTCTATCGCGGTTGGCGAAGCGCATATTTTGAATATTTCAGTTGCACCGGAAGAGCAGGGGCAAGGTATCGGCCGTAAAATGTTGACGCATCTGATCGAGGTTGCCAGATGGTACAAAACCGAAACCGTCTTTTTGGAAGTTCGTCCTTCCAATCTTGGCGCCGTTGCGTTATACGAAAAAATGGGCTTTAACGAAATCGGTATCCGCAAGGATTATTACCCCGCCCAAGAAGGGCGGGAAGACGCATTGATGCTAGCTTTGGAGTTGTTTTATTGAAGGGATTTCATTGCCGGTTCCCGTGTGTTCGCTGAATGAATAACCGAGTTCTGCTTCGGAGACGAGGCTGCGATGGGCATCGAACGAAATAGATTTCAACCTAAAAAGAGCAGTTGAGAGCCTCAAACTACCGTTCGCCCTGAGCCCTTCGGCTACGCTCAGGAGAGCCCTGTCGAAGGGTGAACGGTAGTTTGAGGCTTCACCAGGCGGGTGAAAGTGTTGTAGACCCTTCATGCTTCGACTTTACTCAGCACGAACGGTCTACAAAACATGGTAACTGCTCTTTCTAAGTTCAATGTTTAGGAATATGCGCAAAAACTTCTACAAGTAGTAAGCTTTGCGGCGGCTATCAGATTGCCATGGATGGCATGTATTGGGGCAATGCGGGCAGAAAAGTGCTCCTGCATTTTCTGCATTCATTACATCCTTGTAACTCAGCAATTGCCGAGGAGCAAAAATCTGCCCTGCCGCCTTACACCTGCGAATCTAGTAACCGATCCCTCCATAAAATAGGGGGACTTTTGATGTCCCAGTCCTAACGAGACTTTGCGGCTCGCCGGCCCGGTTGCTTGCGTTGTTTATTTCCGAAGCCGGTATGTTTGGTTTTAAATCGCTGCGTCTTAGCGGGTGCGGTGTCGACGGTGCCTTTCGGCTGAAATGTCGGTACCAAATGCTTTTTACCGTTGCCGATCAAATCGGCGCGGCCCATGTTTTTCAGAGCCTCGCGTAGCAGCGGCCAATTTTTCGGATCGTGATAGCGTAAAAAAGCCTTATGCAAGCGGCGTTGCTTGACGCTTTTCGGAATCGAAATATCCGGCGCCTTGCGGCCGATCTTGTGCAACGTGTCCTTGCCGGAGTGATACATCGCGGTCGCAATCGCCATCGGCGACGGCAGAAACGCTTGAACCTGGTCGGCCCTAAAGCCGTTACGCTTGAGCCAGAGTGCGAGATTCAGCATGTCTTCATCGGTCGTGCCAGGATGCGCGGCGATGAAGTAGGGAATCAGATACTGCTCCTTGCCCGCTTCCTTCGAATACTTATCGAACATTTGCTTGAAGCGATCGTAAGTGCCGATGCCCGGTTTCATCATTTTTGACAAGGGGCCTTGCTCGGTGTGTTCCGGCGCGATCTTTAGATAACCGCCGACATGGTGCGTGACCAGTTCCTTGACGTATTCCGGCGACTCGACGGCCAAATCGTAGCGCAGGCCCGATGCGATGAAGATCTTCTTGATGCCGGGCAGCGCACGAGCGCGCCGGTATAATTTGATCAAATGGGAATGGTCGGTATTCAGATTGTCGCAAATGCCGGGAAAGACGCACGAAGGCTTGCGGCAGGCCGCTTCGATCTTCGGATCCTTGCAGGCCAGTCGGTACATGTTTGCGGTCGGCCCGCCCAGGTCGGAAATGTGTCCGGTGAAATTCGGTGATGTGTCGCGAATCGCCTCGATCTCACGGATGATCGAATCTTCGGAGCGGCTTTGTATGATGCGCCCCTCGTGTTCGGTGATCGAACAGAATGTGCAGCCGCCGAAGCAGCCGCGCATGATATTAACCGAGTGTTGAATCATCTCGAACGCCGGAATGTTCGCGTCACCGTAACGTTTATGCGGCAGGCGCGAATAGGGGAGGTCGAACACACTGTCCATTTCCTGCGTGCTGAGCGGGATCGGCGGCGGATTGACCCAGAGTAATCGATTGCCGTGCTGTTGAATCAACGCGCGCGCGTTGCCCGGGTTGGTTTCGCCGTGCATCACGCGGGATGCATGGGCGTAAAGAATCGTATCGTCCTTGACGGCCTCATAGGCCGGCAGACGAATGACAGTTTGCGCGCGTTTGTCGTTGCCGATGCGTCGCTCGAAACGGATCACATTGCCGGCCGGCTTGCTGTCGCAGGCGGGTTCTTCTTGATAAGGGTTTGCGGGTGGCGCGACATGGCCCGGAATATCGACATCGGTCGAATCTTTTTCGAGCCAGCCTTCGGGAATTTGTTTGACGAAATGCGCGGTGCCGCGAATGAATTGCAAATCGGCAATAGCTTCGCCGTTAGCTAGCCGGTGCGCAATCTCGACGACTTGCCGTTCGGCATTGCCGTAGACTAAGAGGTCGGCTTTCGAGTCGAGCAAGACCGATTTTTTGACCTTGTCCGACCAATAATCGTAATGCGAAATTCGGCGTAGGCTCGCTTCGATCCCGCCAATGACGATAGGAACATTTTTAAAAGCTTCGCGGCAGCGGTGCGAATACACGTTGACCGCGCGATCAGGTCGTTTGCCTGCTTCGCCGCCTGCCGTATAAGCATCGTTAGAGCGGATCTTTTTGTCCGACGTGTAGCGGTTGACCATCGAATCCATGTTGCCGCCGGTCACACCGAAAAAAAGATTGGGTGCGCCCAGGCGTTTGAAATCTTCCGCGCTAGTCCAGTCCGGCTGCGAAATAATACCGACCCGAAAACCGTGTGCTTCGAGGAGTCTGCCTATCAGCGCCATGCCGAAGCTCGGATGGTCGATATAGGCGTCGCCGGTGACTAGAATAACGTCGCACGAATCCCAGCCGAGTTCGTCCATTTCGGCGCGAGTCATCGGTAATTCGGGCGCCGTTCCGAAACGGTGCGCCCAGTATTTGCGGTAGCCGAAAAGATTCGGCGCGCTAGGCATAGCGGGAGCAATCATGGTTTGATAATCCGGTTGAATAAAGTACGGTTGTTACGCTTTAAATCTTGCAAAAAAACGGGGAATTCCAGGTGGTATTTGTTTTCCAGAAGTTGCATGCGGCCTCGAAGTTCTTTTTGAGTCGGCAAGGGCATGGGGTCGTTAAAAGCAAAGCCGATGACATTGCCCCTCCCGCGTACCGGCAGAAACAATAGGCGCCAGTCGAAAACCCTGCCTAAGTGCCAGGCGACATCCTGAAACAGCGCTTTGTCGGTGCCCCATAAATTGATGGTTAGCATGCCGTCCGGATTCAGCAAATTCTTGCAGCCGTCGAAAAACGCTTCGCCGCCGATCGAGTCGGACATGCCTTCATGATCGAACGCATCGATCATCAATAAATCGTAGCTTTCCGATGCCGTTAGACTCTTTTGGCGAATATAGTGCCCGCCGTCGCCGATTTTTATTTTCAGACGCGAATCGAGCGGTAAATCGAAATGGCTGCGCGCGATCTTGACGACGCCGCGCCGGTATTCTACGACCTTTATTTTACAGTCTTCGAAGTGTTGCAGTAAAAACTTTGCCAAAGATCCGCCGCCTAAGCCTATCATCAATACATCGCCGGGGGCGTCTTTAAACAATAGCCAAGCCATCATCGCGCGGGCATACAGCGAATGCAATTGGCCCGGATCGGTCAGCAACATACTGCTTTGCCGTGAAGAAGAGCCGAAATGTAAGGCGCGGACGCCTTCCGATTCGACGATTTCGATGATGCCTTCTTCATCGAAGCTTTGGTGAACTAATTGTCCCTGGTATTTACGCATTGGGTCGGATAATTCGAAAGATGGAGGCTGGTTAATGAATAGAGTTAAGAATTGGTTTCTATTTTCGCCGAAATTGAGCGGCCTGTCTTAAAAAATCGGCGCTTAGGCACATTTATCGTGCTAATTTTCGGGTATTAGAGGTTTAAATCGACGGCAGCGATTTGATCCGATTATGCTAAAATTTACCGCCAACCGATTCAGACTCTATAATTAAGCGTTGCGTCGTTTAAATTCCCAAACGGCATGAGCCGGGTTTAAAAAAGCGGAAGAAGTGTTTTCCGTGTTTACACTGCATAATGTTTTTATAATCACAAACTTTATAACCACAAAGCTTAAATCTCATGAACAAACCAAAAAAAGTCGCAATTCTCACTGCAGGCGGTTTAGCGCCTTGCCTTAGTTCAGCCATCGGTAGTCTCATCGAGCGTTACACCGAAATCGACCCTTCGATCGAGATTATCTGCTACCGTAGCGGTTACAAAGGCCTGCTACTCGGCGATTCTTACGCCGTGACCCCAAAAATCCGCGAAAACGCCGCGTTGCTGCATAATTTCGGCGGTTCGCCGATCGGCAACAGCCGAGTCAAACTGACCAACGTCAAAGACTGCATCAAGCGCGGTTTGGTTCAAGAAGGTCAGGACCCTCAAAAAGTGGCGGCCGATCAATTAGTCAAAGACGGCGTCGATGTCCTGCATACGATCGGCGGCGACGATACCAATACCGCAGCAGCTGACTTGGCGGCCTTCCTCGCGAAAAATGACTATGGATTGACGGTCATCGGCTTGCCGAAAACGATCGACAACGATGTTTTCCCGATTAAACAATCTTTAGGCGCATGGACTGCAGCGGAGCAAGGCGCGCATTACTTCCAAAATGTCGTGGCCGAGTATAACGCTAATCCGCGCATGCTGATTGTTCATGAAGTCATGGGCCGCAATTGCGGTTGGTTGACTGCCGCGACCGCAATGGAATACCGCAAATTGTTGGATCGCTCCGAATGGCTGCCTGAAATCGGTCTCGATCGTGCGGCATACGAAGTTCACGGCGTTTTTGTTCCGGAAATGGAAATCAACCTGGCCGCGGAAGCCAAGCGCTTGCGCGAAGTGATGGATAAAGTCGATTGCGTCAATATATTCGTTTCGGAAGGCGCGGGTGTCGATGCGATCGTCGCCGAAATGCAAGCCAAGGGCCAAGAAGTTCCGCGCGATGCATTCGGTCACATCAAGCTCGATGCAGTCAATCCGGGAAAATGGTTCGGTGAGCAATTCGCCGAAATGATCGGCGCCGAAAAAACCTTGATTCAAAAATCGGGATATTTCGCACGGGCATCGGCCTCGAACGTCGACGACATTCGCCTGATCAAATCATGCGCCGATTTAGCGGTTGAATGCGCATTCCGCCGCGAGTCCGGCGTCATTGGTCACGACGAAGATAACGGCAACGTCTTGCGTGCGATCGAGTTCCCGCGCATCAAAGGCGGCAAGCCGTTCGATATCGACACGCCTTGGTTCGTGCAAATGCTTGGAGGAATCGGGCAAAGCAAAGGCGCGCGAGTCGAAGTGAGTCACTAAAAGCTGTTGTATTTTGGCCGGGCGGCAGTTGTTGCCCGGCTGTTATGTGATCTTTTTCCTCACGCGAAGGCGCTAAGGAAAGCAAAAAATCAAAACCGGACCGTTTAGCGGCAACGCGAAGGAAAGAATAAACAAGAGTCTGAAATAACACGTTAAGCTTGCTGGTAAATCAGGCTGTGATAGCAGCGCATTCATCATTCATTATCTCTCCTGATTAGCAAGATGCTTCAGCTTACCGAAGCCAAGTGTCCGAGCAGGGGCTAGTCGTAGTCGCAAAAACTAAAATATGCTGTTACCCAAGCTCCAGCTTGGGTAACCTGTTTAGGAAGCTCTAGCTTCCCGACAATCAAGAAAGATTGAACGAGCGAGTCGGGGTTGATTGAGAATGTGCGGAGGTTGTGTCGGTCACAGGAAGCTGGAGCTTCCGGGGTGTCTTTCCCAAGCTGGAGCTTGGGAAAGAGCGTGATGTGGGTTGGCCGTTTTTAGCTTGACGCGCATGGTTTGCGAACCCCGTCCTCCTAAGGATATGCTGATCTTTGGGCTTTAGCTGAAGAAACTTGCTAATCAGGTTATCTCTTCGCGTCTTTGCGTGAGCCTCATCTTCATAATCCAGCATAGCTCAAACGCTATCGCTTCATTCAAGCCCCAGTATGAAATCCCATTGCGCTTTCGAAACCGGCATGATCGATAGGCGGTTGCCGCGTCTGACTAGGGGGAGGTCTTCCAATTCTGGGTATTGTTTCAGTTCTTGTAACGGGATCGTGCGGGATAGTTTTTTTACGAATTGAACATCCACCATGAACCAGCGCGGATTTTCGGGCGAGCTTTTCGGGTCGAAGTGTTTGTCGTCGGGGTCGAAAGCGAAATGGTCAGGGTAGCCTTCGCGGCTAATTTTCATGATGCCGACGATGCCGGGGATATCGCAGTTGGAATGATAGAAAAAAGCCAAATCGCCGATCTTCATTTGATCGCGCATCATGTTTCTGGCTTGGTAATTTCTGACGCCGTCCCAAGGTTCGGTTTGGTGGGGTCTATTGAATAAATCGTCGATACCGAACTCATTAGGTTCGGATTTCATTAACCAGTAGTTCATGGACATACTCCCTTTAGACTCAAAAAATGGTTAACTTTATCAAGGTATGGGGTGTGGCTAGCGAGGATTTCGGCAGCAGGGAACGCTGTCGTCAAGCCCCATGGACGGGTTCACCCAGCACCTAAATTCCATAGTCCATTGGCTATGGTTAATAATCCTGGATAATTTAGGTGCTGGGTAAACGGCGGTCCTCGATAGACATATCTCATGCCTTTTTATTCTTAGACGGTTTTTCAATCAAAAGGGAGTAGGAAAGGCAATAGAGGCAGTATCTCCCACCTGCGCCGTAATGAGCTATCGTCCTTGAACCAATGGTTCAAGTGGGAACGCAGACGACCTATCAGGCTTCCCGCGTAAAGCGGGTATGCACACCAAGGTCGAACATTTGTTCCCGGGGTAAATATAGGTTCAGGAAACACCCAGCCCACCCTCGAACGCTGCAGGAGATACAGGACTTCATTTTAACGCGTTTCTGTAATTTCCAAAACGTTTTCTATTTTATTGCTCATTTTTATCAGGCTATCCGCCAAATGTAATTCCAATTCGCGGTTCCGGGACTCAGCTAGATGGAGCTCGTGAGCCATGTTCAGGGCAGCCATGACAGCTATGCGATCGGCGCCGCTAACCTTGCCGGAATCTCTGATTTGGCGCATTTTTCTGTCGAGTTGCCGAGCGGATTCTATCAGTCCGTCTTGTTCCTCGGGTTCGCAAGCGATTTTGTATTCCTTGCCGAGAATTTCAAGTGTGACAGCGGAAGGTGTTCTGCTCATGCGCCATGCTCCATGGATTTTAAACGGGAGATCATCGCTTCGACTCGGGTTTTGGCTAATGTGGTTTTTTCAAGCAACTTGGCTTTTTGCTTGACAAGTTCCGCTTGCTTGACTTTGAGCGAATGGTTTTCATTTTTGATCGCATTGTATTGTTCGATCAAAAGATCAAGCTTTTCTTCCAAGTCTTTTAATTCGAGTGAATGGTCGTTTTCAGCTTTTGGCATAATATTTAAGTTGATAAAGTGTAGTCATCGCTTGGTTAATTTCGGTTTTTATACTTCGCGCGGTCATGTTTTCGGGTTTTATGGCAATGCTATTTTGTTCGGTAGCAAGACGCGAAAACAGGCGCATAGCAAGTTATGTAACTGTTTTCGCAAAGCTTCCGCTCCTGCTCACGCCCCTTACCTACATCCATGTAGGTAACGCAGCTACCGGACAAAAGAGCGCGTTAGAAAACCGAAAATGTGATCGCGCGAAGTATATACACCTGCCTTTTTCTAATGGGGTAGAGGCGAAGCAGCCGAATTGACCTTGCGAATAAACTCAAGAAGATAGAATGTGCAACTTGGCTAATTGTACTGAAAATGACGGTTTGCTAAAAATAACTTTCTCTCAGTATTATCCATTAAGTCAATCAATGTTAGCATAAGCCGGTTAATTTTTTGGAATCCGTACTTTTTAACAAGAAAATGATTTATCAGACAATCGATCAGACGCTACGTCAACAGGGGGCCGAGGTGTCGGCAGCAGAAGCGCATGGCATTGCAACCGGTATGTTGTGTGTTGACGTAAGAGCGAGTCAATCAAACTGGTTGGATGAGCTATTCGGAGAAGGGGCTTACGCTTCTGGCGGAAATATCTTGTTAGGGGATTTGTTCGAACAAACAAGAGCGTTATTGACGGATGACGATTATACTTTCGATTTACTATTGCCGGATGTCGAAGAGGATAACTTAAGCGAAGCCGTTGAAGCGATGCGCGATTGGTGTCAGGGCTTTTTATTCGGTATCGGATTTAGTCAATCGTCTTCAAATTGGACTGGGGATGTCGGCGAAATAGTGAAGGATATTGTTGAAATTACTAAGCTTGATGTCATCTCTGACGATGAAGATAGCGAAGAGGGCCAAGAAGCCTTTGCTGAAATTCAAGAATACTTACGAGTTGCGGTACAGTTAATACGTACTGAATTATCCGGTTCCATTAGCCGTACCACTCATTAAAATAAAACACGCATCCAATCCAGTTAACCGGTCCGGATGCTATTTATCGAAAGAGCGATTCATGCCTGTCGCCGATACTTCATTAGTCGAGTAGCGACTGCTTTACTGCCTTTTGATTGAAAAACCGTCTAAGAATGAAAGGCATGGGATGTGTCTATCGAGGACCGCCGTGAACCCATCCATGGGGGCTTGACGGCAGCGCTCCCTGCTGCCGACATCCTCGCTAGCCACACCCCATACCTTCATAAAGTTATCTAATTTTTGAGTATAAAGGGGGTATGATCGCCCTCTTTCACAGTAAAAATCGAGAACGACAGAAAAGATGAAGCAAGCAGAATTTAAAAAACGCCGTAAGCGGTTAATGCAACAAATCGGCAAGGGTAATATCGGATTGATACCTAGCGCCTCGGCGCAAACCCGTAATCGGGATGTGCATTACCCGTTTCGTCAAGATAGCGATTTTTATTATCTGACCGGATTTAACGAACCGGATGCGCTTGCGGTATTCATCCCCGGTCGGCAGCAAGGACAATATTTGCTTTTTTGCCGCGAATACGATGAGAAAAAAGCGCTTTGGGAAGGTGCGCATGCCGGCTTGATCGGAGCAACGACCGATTACGGCGCCGACGATGCATTTCCAATCGACGATATCGATGAAATTCTACCCGGGCTCATTGAAAATAAAGAAAAGGTTTTTTATCCAATGGGCCGGGATAGCGATTTGGATCATCGCCTGCTCGAATGGGTGCATCATTTACGCAATCAATCCCGAGCCGGCGTCAATGCGCCATTGGAATTGGTATCGCTCGAACATATCTTGCATGAGATGCGCTTGTTCAAAAGCGAGGCCGAAATCAAATTGATGCGCAAGGCGGCCGAAATTTCCGCCGATGCGCATGTCAAAGCAATGCAAAAATGCCGCGCCGGTTTATACGAATATCAAATCGAATCCGAAATCATCTATCATTTTTTACAGCAAGGCCTGAGGGCGGTCGCCTATCCTTCGATAGTTGCGGCCGGTAAGAATGCTTGCGTGCTGCATTATACCGAAAATACGTCTAAATTGGCCGATGGCGATTTGTTATTGATCGATGCGGGTGCCGAATGCGATCACTATGCGGCCGATATCACGCGTACCTTTCCCGTTTCCGGGCGTTTTTCCGAGCCGCAAAAGCAACTTTATCAACTAGTGCTCGATGCTCAGTCGGCGGCTTTGGCCGAGATCAAGCCCGGCAATCCTTGGAATCAGGCTCATGAGGCATCGGTAAAAACCTTGACCAAAGGCTTGGTTAAATTGGGTTTGCTGAAAGGGCGCGTAGCGAAACTGATCAAGGACGAAGCCTATAAAAAATTCTATATGCATCGAATCGGGCATTGGCTCGGCATGGACGTACACGATGTCGGCGATTACAAGGTCAAGGACGAATGGCGGATATTGGAGCCGGGCATGGTGTTGACGATAGAACCCGGCCTTTATATTCCTAAGGATTGCGAGCAAGTCGACGAGCAATGGCGGGGTATCGGGATCAGAATAGAAGACGATGTGCTGGTAACGCAAGACGGCTACGAGATTTTGACGATAAATGTGCCGAAAAGCGTTGAAGCCATCGAAGCATTGATGCAGGCGGCCTGATGCGGACTCAATACGATGCATTGATTATCGGCGGCGGATTGGCCGGTAATTGTCTGGCCTTGGCATTGCAAGGCTCGGGACTCGAAATCGCCATGGTCGAAGCGCAGAGCCGCGAGCAATTACAAAACTCATGGGCCGGCGATCGCGCCTTGGCATTGGCGGCCGGGACCGTGACGATGCTCGATGCGCTTGGCGCGTGGCAGGGTGTTTCCGATAAGGCCGCGCCGATCGAGGATATTCATGTGTCCGATCGCGGGCATTTCGGAAAAACCCGCTTGTCGTCGAAAAAGGAAGGCGTCAAGGCACTGGGTTATGTAATCAAGGCCCGCGATATCGAAAACCATGTCGCGGACTTGGTCGAACGGACCGGGGTTGTCAAACTCAGTCCTGCTCGATTGGCGGGTTTGGCTAGTACCGATAGCGATGTTGGCGCGAGTCTCGAATACAGTGACGAATCATTGACCTTGACTGCCAAGCTACTGATCGGCGCCGACGGAGGTAATTCCTCGGTGCGGAAATTGCTCGATATCGGGCAGCAAACGACCGAATACGGGCAAACGGCGTTGGTGACGACCGTAAATTGCTCATTGCCGCATCGCAATACCGCTTTCGAACGCTTTACCGTTTCCGGGCCCTTGGCCTTATTGCCGATCGAAGGAAGTCAATGCGCCGTGGTGTGGACCAATACTCACCGGGACGCCGAAAGCTTGATGTCGGTTTCCGACGAAGAATTCATCGAACGATTGCAAGATTGTTTCGGCTATCGCCTGGGAGAATTGAGTTTGGCGGCTCCGCGCCGGGCCTTCCCGCTGACCTTGGTACAGGCCGAAACGATGGTGAAAGGGCGCGCCGTCATTATCGGAAATGCGGTGCATCAATTGCACCCGGTTGCAGGACAAGGCTTCAACCTAGGGCTTCGCGATGTCGTGCAGTTAGCTGAGATGCTGATCGAACAAGCCAAGCGCGAACGCGATATCGGCGATCCAATGTTCTTACGGAGCTATGCTCAGTCCAGGCGAAAGGATCTGAATAAAATAATCAGCTTTACCGATAACGTAGTCAGGATTTTTTCGAATGACTGGTTGGCCTTGGCGGCCGTCAGAAATTTGGGTTTGACATTGCTCGATATATTGCCCGGCGGTAAATCGTTATTGACACGCCATGCCATGGGCTTGGCCGGCAGACTGCCGCGCGTCGGCAACAGGAGATAAGGCCGATGACGATGCAAGCGGAAGTGATAGTGGTCGGAGGCGGCATGGTCGGGGCGGCCTTGGCTTGTGCGCTAGGGCATGGCGGGGTCGAAACCTTGTTATTGGACAGGCGCAGTCCGGAGCGGCAATGGGACGAAAGCCTGCGGGATATCCGCGTATCGGCGCTGACCAAAGCCTCTCAGGCCATTCTGGACGGTATCGGTGCTTGGCGCGGAATCGTGCAAAAAGGCGCCGCGCCCTACAAAGACATGCGTGTCTGGGATGGCCGCTCCGACGGCTATTTGCATTTCGATTGCGCCGATACGGTGTTCTCCGAATTGGGGCATATCGTCGAAAACCGAATTACGGTCGCGGCGCTTTGGGACATCTTGGATGGCTTGCCGACCGTTCAATGCATCACGCCTGCCGACATCGAGCGCATGGAATCGATCGAAAACGGCAGGCGCCTAAGGTTGACGGATGGGCGAAGTTTTGAAGCGCCTTTGGTGGTTGCCGCCGATGGGCGCGAATCGGCCTTGCGGTCTATGGCCGGTATCGGCGTGACGGGTTGGCCCTATCGACAAGACGGCTTGGTCGCGACCGTGCAAACCGAGCTCGAGCATCAAGCGACAGCATGGCAACGGTTTCTCGAAGAAGGTCCTTTGGCTTTTTTACCCCTTTTCGATGGCCAGTGTTCGATCGTCTGGACCTTATCGACCGAGACTGCGCAACAGTATTTAACATTGCCTGATGACGAGTTTTTAAGGCTATTACAGCAAGCATCGGGCGGTATCCTTGGTAACATGCTCAAGATCGGCCCGCGCGCGGCCTTTCCGCTGAAATTTCAATTTGCCGACCGCTATACCGACAGTCATTTTGCATTAGTGGGCGATGCGGCGCATGCGATGCATCCATTGGCCGGGCAAGGCGCCAATGCCGGCTTGTTGGATGCCGCAGCCTTGGCTGAAGCCGTCATAGACACTAAACGGTCGGGTCGGCCGTTATCCGGTGTCCAATATTTAAGACATTACGAGCGCTGGCGTAAAGGCGATAACTTAATGATGATGGCGAGTATGGATTTAATCAATAAAACCTATGCGGTCGACAATCCAATGTTCGCCAAACTACGTTCGTTCGGCATGAACCGTATCAATCATACTGCGGCGTTGAAAGATTATTTGAACCGTCATGCCATGGGATTAAGAGATGACTTGCCGAGCTTGGCCAAAGGGCAGGTCTGTTGGTGAGGATTTACGGTTTACCCGGTTGCGCGGCTTCTGGTATATTCGCTGTTATCGCCAAACACTTGGTTTTTTATTAAAAAAGGCCTGTTTTTCGGCGAAAATAGAATAGCAAATTAAAATGGAGTAATCGATGGCAACGGGGTTTTATATTTTAACGACGATATTCGTCGCGTATGTCGTCTATATGGTGGTCGGTGACAAGGTTAAGAAAAATAACGAATAAGTCCACGGCTTTTTTAAACGATGAAAAAGATAATAACAAACAGCCTAATGATCATGCCGAATGGCGAATTAACCGGGCAACTCAATTAATTAACTGGAGGAAGGGAATATGGCGGAAATATTGTTTATTTTAACGACGATTTTTGTGGCTTATGTAGTTTATGCGGTGGTTGGCGATCAAATGGCCGATATGAAAGCCATTAAGTCAAAAGCGGATTCGCATCCGGCGAAAGCCGAAACCGCTAAACCCGCTGAAGTGAAAGTTGTCGATAATAAACCGGCGCCGCGAACTGCTAAAAAAGCGCCCGAGCCTGTTGCAAAGGCGCCTGAAAAAAATGAATCGTCCGCAAGCAAGATCGGTTTGCGCGATCCGGCGACCGGCGAAACGGCCAGCATTCCGACCAATTACCGCTTTGCCAAGCGTTGGATAAAAGAGGCCATGGTCAAAGAAGGTTTGCTCGATAAAGTCTATAAAAACAGTGAATTGGACGATGAAGCCAATGCTAAAATCAAAACGGCTTTGGACAGCTTGCTGCAAATGGATAAATACCGGGCTTAATAGGCTGCCGTGTCACCTCGGTCGGGCGCTTTAGGGCTGGGGTTGTGAGCCGTTCAATGGATGGCATTGTAGGGTGCGCATCGCGCACCTTTTCATGGTGCCTAACCGACGAGAGGTCCCGACATAGGTGCGCGATGCGCACTCTACGCCTGGCGCTTTATAACCTATGATCGGCAACACTTTCCAAGGCATGTTGAGATTAAAAAGCGAGAACTCTGGAATTGGCTAAAAGGGCATTTTTTCGACAGGCCTAGTCCAAGCCCAGTTTTTTTAATCGGTAGCGCAATGATCGGAACGATAACCCCAGCTCTTTTGCCGCTGCGGTTTTATTCCATCGGTTATTTTCGAGTGCGATAGTAATGGCGGTTCGCTCGATATCTTCCAAATAATCTTCCAACGACGCTTTAGATGGATCGAACATGGGCGCATCAGGGACGGTGTCCGGATTAATCGGTAGATTTAAATCGTCCGCATCAATCGTTTTGCCGTCGCTGAGCGCAACGGCGCGCTCCAGAATATTCTCGAGCTCCCTAACATTGCCCGGAAAATGATAATGTTTCAATGCAGTCAACGCCGATTGCGAGAGCTGGACTTGATAAGCGTTGTTGCTATTTAACGAGGCTAGAATATGTTCGGCCAGTTGCGCGATATCATCGCCTCGTTCGCGAAGCGGCGGAATATTGAGATCGATGACATTGATCCGGTAGTATAAATCTTGCCGAAAAACCCCTTCCTGAACCAATTGATTCAAATCTTTATGCGTGGCGCTCAGGATGCGAACATCGACCGGCGTTTCGTGTTGCTCGCCGACCGAGCGAACTTTTTTTTCCTGAATCGCGCGGAGCAATTTGACTTGCAGCGAGGGAGGCAAATCGGCCACTTCATCGAGAAACAGCGTGCCGCCCTCGGCCGCTTGAAATAAACCTTTTTTATCGGCAATTGCGCCGCTGAAACTGCCTTTTTTATGTCCGAAAAACTCGCTTTCCATGAGTTCGGGCGGAATTGCGCCGCAGTTTACCGCCACAAAAGGCTTGTCGCCACGCGGGCTTTGTTGATGAATCAAGCGCGCCACCAATTCCTTACCCGACCCCGATTCGCCGCTGATATAGACAGGCGCCTGGCTACGTGCCAATTTGTCGATTTTAGACCGGACTTGGCGCATCGGCTCCGATTCTCCCAATAAGATATGTCGTGTGCGTCTTTCCTTGGTGTCGGCATCGGGACCTAATTGTAAGGCTTTCGTGACGATTTGCCGAAGGACCGGTAAATCGACCGGTTTCGAGATAAAGTCGAAGGCGCCGGCTTTCATTGCCTTGATCGCAGTATCCATGTTGCCGTGTGCGGTAATTACGGCAATCGGAATCGTGCTGCCCGTGCTTTGGAGGTATTCGACCAACTCGAGTCCGTTGCCGTCAGGTAATTTCATATCGGTCAGGCAAAGATCAAAAGGATGTTGTTGCAACAACTGCCGAGCGGAGCCGACATTTTCCGCGCACAAGGTATTGATATTCATGCGTTTGAGCGTAATGCTTAAAAGCTCTCTGATGTCCGGCTCGTCGTCGACGACTAAAGTCAAGGGGTGTTTCATATGTCAATCAAAGTTTGTTCGGCGTTCGGTAAACAGAGCCGGAAGCAACTTTGGCTCTGGTCGGTAATATGATAGCTTAACTTGGCTTGATTCAGTTCGGCTAATTCCTTTGAAATATAAAGCCCCAGACCGGTACCTTGCGCCGAAGTTGTAAAAAAAGGTTCGAACAGATGCTTGCGTTGGCTTGGGTCGATGCCGGGGCCGGAGTCTATCACTTCGATACAGAGCATTTGCTCATGTTGACGGATCGCCAATGAGATGGGTTTTTTTTCGGGGCTGCCGTATTTCAAGGCATTTTGGCACAGATTGTCGAGAATTTGTTTTAAATGGCCTTTGTCCACCAATGCTTGCGCTTGCTCCGATTCGCTCGTCATGGTGAAAAGATCGCGAGTGAAACCATTTTCAGCACAGAACTGCTCAATGTAGTCGTCTAGCCATTGAATCAAGTTGACTTTTTTACGCAACGAAGCGCTACGCCGGGACAATTGTAAAATATCCTCGATGATCTTGTTCACGCGGGTCGAATGATTTCTTATAATTTCGGTTAGGCGCCGGTCTTCGTCCGATAACTCGACGTTTTCCGAAAGCAGTTGTCCTGCATGGCTGATGGCGCCGAGCGGGTTGCGAATTTCATGAGCGATGCTGGCGGTTAATTGCCCTAGAGAGGCGAGTTTACTTTGTTGTAAACGCTGATTGTAAAACGCGATATCTTCTAAAATTATCATGTTGAGCGCTTCGTGCCGGGTCGGGAGCGCCGTAAACCGGGTTTGCATCTCGCTGCCGTCCGTTAAGGGAATTACGGCGAAATCCTGGCAGGGGTCGTTCAGCCAGTACGAGAAAGCTTCCGCTAAATAGGGAGAAATAGCATGTAGACGATCAGGCATTGTTGAGCATTGGGTAAGCCTTGCGGCGGCTTCGTTACTCATCCGTATTTGATGGTCGCGATCGGAAATGATAATGCCCGATTGTAAATGTTGAATGATGTATTTGCTGAGCTCCTCGAGCTGGTTGATGGTTTTTTGCTGCGCGGTGGACTGCTCGGTGCGTTGCGCGAGCGCATAGGCTAGCATTGCGATCGTAAAGAATGAGGCGCCGAGCATAGCGGCATAGGTATAGGCGGTATCTCTGAAGCTATGGGTTTGGAACGCGTAAATCTGCTCGGTAAGAATGGCCAAACTGGCAATGGCGGCGAATAGCAACGCGCATCGCCCGCCGATTAAAAGTCCGCTTGCGGCGATCGATGCGGCGAGTAAGATACCGACGCCGCTATTGATGCCGCCGCAAGCGTGCATGATCAGCGTAATGATGATAATGTCGGTGAAAATGAGCGTTTGAGCCTGAACGGTATAGCTAATCCATCGCCGCAACAAACAAAAGCCGGAAATTATCGTCAGCGCCAAATGGCTGCTGCCACTGACGATAAACAAGTATTCGTCGTGACGGACTCCCGTGCCGGGACCGAGTCGGCTGAAGAATAACATCACGAATAAGCAAGCCAGAATCAGCCGGTAAGTCAGGAAAACTTTTAATAGCAGCCAGGCTTGTTGGCGCGGGATGCCGTATCCCATCGAAAAAGGACAAGGATAGATAATATCGGGTTTGTTTTCCGGTTTGAGTTCATTAAGCATGGTGTTTTATTGCGGCTTGGTTAAAATAAACCTAATGTAACGATCATAAAGAAGCTGTCATTACCCTGGCAAATGAAAGTGCTAGGGATGATTAGGGTACGGTCACTCGCCTGTCGGTCGAGATATAGCACCCTCTTCAGAATCGACATTGTTTTTCATGTCGGCTTCCCACTTAAGGCGGGACAAAAGCACTAAGGATTAACCGTTCGCCCTGAGCCTGTCGAAGGGTGGATGGTTAATCCGCCCATGGTTCGACAGGCTCACCACGAACGGATTAACCTTAAACTGTCCCGCGTTAAGTGAGTAGCCTTCATGTCGAAAAATTAGATAAAGAGTCCAAATTTACAAACTTTCACAGTAAACAGGTTCGAGTCGAAAGCAAGAAAAATACGGGAGTCTGTTTACCGGTCTAATTTGGAAAGCTATATTTTCGAATTGGATCGAAATGTAAGCAAGATATCAGGTAATTTTATAACCACCGGAAAATAACGATGAACATCCATGAATACCAGGCCAAACAGTTGTTCAAACTCTATGGCATTCCAGTGCCGGAAGGCAGTCCGGCTGAAACGGCGGGGCATGCCGAACAAGTCGCGCGCGAACTCGGCGGCAATGCCTGGGTCGTCAAAGCGCAAGTTCATGCGGGCGGGCGGGGCAAGGCAGGCGGCGTCCATATCGCCAAAAGTTTAGACGAGATTACCGAATTCAGCCGTAAATTGTTGGGCACGCGCTTAGTGACGCAGCAAACCGGAGCCGAAGGCTTGCCGGTCGAGACGCTCTATGTCGAAAAGGCGGGACAAATCGATCGCGAGTTTTATTTGAGCGCATTGGTTGACAGGGGAAGCGAACGCGTAATTTTTATCGCATCGGCGGCCGGCGGCATGGATATCGAAGAAGTTGCGGAAAAAACGCCGGACCGCATCATTTCGTTTCAAGTCGACCCGGCTGCCGGGCTTCAGCCTTATCAATGCCGCAAAGTCGCATTTGCGTTCGGACTTGAGTCTACGCAATTCAAGAGTCTCGAAAAAATCATGGCCGGTATCTATAAGCTGTTGCTCGAAAAAGACGCCGGTCAGATCGAAATCAACCCGCTTGTGACGACGGGCTCGGGCGAATTGATCGCGGTCGATGCAAAGATCAATTTCGACGACAACGCGGTCGCCGTGCATCCGGACATTACCGCGATGCGCGATCCGGGGCAGGAGGACGAAAAGGAACATAAGGCGCAGCAGTTCGGGCTTAATTACATCACCTTGGACGGCAGCATTGGCTGCATGGTCAACGGCGCCGGCCTTGCGATGGCGACGATGGACTTGGTGAAATTGAAAGGCGGGAGTCCTGCTAATTTCCTTGATGTCGGCGGCGGCACGAATACCGAAAAAGTCGCCGAAGCGTTTAAATTGATCCTGGCCGACCCGAACGTCAAGGCCGTGCTGGTCAACATTTTCGGCGGCATCGTCAAGTGCGACGTGATCGCCGAAGGCATTTTGGCCGCTGTCAAAGAGGTTGGCGTCGAAATCCCGGTTGTGGTTCGGCTCGAAGGCACGAATGCCGAAGCGGGGCGTACATTATTGCGGGAGTCGGGATTGAATTTAGTGGCGGCGGATGACTTAGCAAAGGCTGCCGAACAAGTGGTTGCATTGGCGGAGGGTGTATGAGCATTTTGGTAAACAAAGCAACGAAAGTCATCTGTCAGGGCTTTACCGGTAAACAAGGCACTTTCCATTCCTTGCAAACGCTCGAATACGGCACACAGTTGGTCGGCGGCGTAACGCCCGGGCGCGGCGGCGAGACTCATTGCGATTTGCCGGTGTTCGATACGGTCGAACAGGCCGTGCAAAGAACGCAGGCTGAAGCTACGGTGATTTATGTGCCGCCGTTCTATGCGGCCGATGCGATATTGGAAGCCTTCGATGCCGGCATCAAAGTGATCGTCTGTATTACCGAAGGCATTCCGGTATTGCACATGCTGCGTGTCAAGGCAGCGATGGCTGGTTCCGATACGGTATTGATCGGCCCGAATTGTCCCGGCATCATCACGCCGGGCGAATGCAAAATCGGCATTATGCCGGGTTTCATTCATCAGCCCGGCAAGATCGGTATCGTGTCGCGATCAGGGACATTGACTTACGAGGCAGTGCATCAAACGACGCGCGAAGGCTTGGGGCAAAGCACCTGCGTCGGCATCGGCGGCGATCCGATTCACGGCATGAATTTTATCGATGTGATCAGCCGCTTTCAGGCCGATGAGCAAACGCACGGCATCGTCATGGTTGGTGAAATCGGCGGTAGCGAGGAAGAGGAAGCGGCCGAATACATCAAAGCGCATGTCACAAAGCCTGTGGTCGGCTATATCGCCGGACAAACCGCGCCGCCCGGAAAACGCATGGGTCATGCCGGTGCGATCGTGACCGGCGGCAAAGGGACGGCGGCAAGCAAAATCGCCGCGATGAAAGCGGCTGGTGTAGAAATGGTCAGCTCGCCCACCGAGATCGGCGAAGTCATGAAAAAAGTCTGCGGCTAAAAAAGGTGCGCGATGCGCACCCTACGGCGGCTATCCAAGCAGCGTAGCCCGGATGGAGCGTAGCGCAATCCGGGACGTTCGAAGCCACGCCATTCCCATATTCCGCTACGCTGCATACGGGCAACGTGCTAGACCTTTCGCCGGTGGCCGAAGCAAACCGAAATGTTTAGGGCAAATAGAAACGTATGGGGCGGGTTAAAACCCGCCCCGCAGAGGGCGGCTAATTGACCGACGGCTGATAAGCTACCGAAAAATCGTTCAATGCGGCCAGCGCGTCTTCCGGCTTTCTGCTTTCATCCAATTGAAAGGCGTCGACGCCGGTTCTGTGCAGATAAAATATCTGATCGATCAAGTAATTGCCGACAGCGCGAATTTCGCCGCGGTAATGATAGCGGTTGCGCAGCAACCAAGCTTGGCTGAACGAGCGCCCGTCGCCGAACATCGCGATGTCCAATTCGACCAAAGGCATTCCGGCTAAATCGCCGGCAATGTCTTCAAGCGTATCGGTCGATCGAATTCTGAGACCGGTTTGTCCGCCGCGCCGAGTAAGGGAGTCTTTATCGTTCAGCCAACGAGATACGGAAACGGTAATATCGCCGGTTTGAGGGATGTCTTGATCATCGGCGACAAATTGCCAATTGTCTTCGGTGATTTTTTTATCTTTAATGATTTGCATAAACTTGCTCTTTGAATGGCGTAATGCCGACGCGTTTAACGGTATGTAAGAAAGACTCGTCTTCTTGTCTTTGTTTGATGTAAACATCGAGAATGTCTTGCACGGCCCGCGTGATTTGATCCTTGGCAACCGCGGGTCCTAACCTATCGCCGATCGCGGCTTCGTTTTCGGACGAACCGCCCAGCGTGATTTGATACCATTCCTCGCCTTTTTTATCGACGCCGAGAATCCCGATATGGCCGACGCTTTGATGCGCGCAGCCGTTCATGCAGCCTGAGATGTTGATCTTGATATCGCCGAGATCGTGCAGGTAATCGAGATCGTCCAGGGCCTGATTGATTTCGCGGGTAATGCCGATGGAACCAGCGTTGGCCAGCGAGCAAAAATCGAGGCCCGGGCAGCAGATGATGTCGGTCGCGGAGCCGATATTCGGCGTGGCCAACTTGGCGGCGTCGAGCTCCTGCCATAAGGTGAACAAATCCGTCTGCTTGACATCGGTCAAAACCAAATTTTGCCTATGAGTGCTGCGGACTTCGCCGAAACTGAAGCGGTCGGCCAAATCGGCGACCAAGTCCAATTGCGTATCGGTAATGTCGCCGGGAGGGGCGTCGGGTGCTTTCAGAGAAATGAAGGCCGCACGATAACCGGGCACGCGATGATCGGCCGTATTCTGTTGGACCCAAGTTGCAAAAGCCGGATTGTCTTGGAGCCGATCATTGAAACTGCCGTCAAGGCCGGCATTGGTTTCGTAAGCCGGCGGCGCGAACTGCGCCTTGATGGATTCAATACGTTCGTCGCTCAGCTCGAGGCTATCTTTGTTCAACTGCCATTCTTGCTTGACCAGTTCGGTGATCTTTTCGAGGCCTTCTTCTTTAACCAAAATTTTGATTCTGGCTTTGTACTTATTGTCGCGGCGCCCGAACAGATTGTAAATGCGGACGATGGCCTCCAGATAAGACAATAGATGCTTTTTTTCCAGAAACGGACGAATGACTTGTCCGATGACCGGCGTGCGGCCTAGGCCGCCTCCGACGAAAACTTTAAAGCCGACTTCGCCGGCATCGTTTTTAACCAAATGCAGGCCGATATCATGAAATTGCGTCGCGGCCCGGTCGTGCAGGGCGCCGCTGACAGCGATCTTGAACTTGCGAGGCAAAAACGCGAATTCGGGGTGCAGCGTAGTCCATTGGCGAATGATTTCGCAGTAGGGGCGCGGGTCTTCGATCTCATCCTTACAGACGCCGGACAAAGGGTCGGTCGTCGTATTGCGCATGCAGTTGCCGCTGGTTTGAATCGCATGCATTTGAACCTCAGCCAGTTCCGCGAGAATGTCCGGGACTTCCTCGAGCTTGGGCCAATTGTATTGAATATTTTGGCGCGTCGTAAAATGACAATAGCCCTTGTCGTATTTACGTGCGATTTCGGCCAATTTGCGCAATTGCCTGGACGACAGCAGGCCGTAAGGGCCGGCTACGCGCAGCATCGGCGCGTGAGTTTGAATGTACAAGCCATTCATTAAGCGAAGCGCGCGGAATTGATCGCCGTCGAGTTCTCCTTTCAGGAAGCGTTCGGTTTGGCCTCTGAATTGGGCGACACGTTCATCAATGAGCGTTTGATCGTCTTGAGTGTATTGGTACATAGTGAGGATGAGCTGTTGGAAAGTAAGTATTCAGACCCCGTTGGCAAATTACCGCAATCCAGGCGTATTGTTGGCCTCCCCTTTGAAAAAGGGGGATTGGGGGATTTATTTAAAAAATCTCCCCTAGCCCCTCTTTTTCAAAGAGGGGGGCTGAATACTTACGTTGGAAAAGCGCCGTAAGGGGGCGAATAAGTGAACCGGTAATATTATACCGACACGGATAAAATGACAAAGTTTATTATGCGGTTATAATATCCCGCTTGAAAAATTTTAACGGTCTTTTTTCCAATAATTTACTAATCAGGGGGTTCTTTTGTTGCGGCTTATATTTGTAATACTGGCTTTGTGTCTGCCGGAGCTGGCGATGGCAGGCGGGTTTGAAAACCTGGATCTAACCGGTACCGAGCGAGGTATCTATACTGTATTAATTTTCGTCATCGCTTACGGTTTCGTGATGGCCGAAGAGTTTACCGGGTTGAAAAAATCCAAGCCGGTCATCTTTGCGGCGGGAATTATTTGGGCACATGCGGCGGTTCTGGCGTCCTCGAAAGGCGTTTCAACTGAAGAATTGCACGAAGCCTTCGAGCATAACCTAAAAGAATACGCGGCCTTGATGCTGTTCTTGCTGGTTGCAATGACGTATATCAACGCGATGGCCGAGCGTAATGTTTTCGAAGCCTTGCGTTCCTGGTTGGTCAGAAAGCAATTCAGTTATCGTAAGCTGTTTTGGATTACCGGCATCATCACATTCTTCTTGTCGTCGGTTGCCGATAACCTGACTTCGGCATTGTTGGTCGGTGCAGTCGTATTGGCGGTTGGCAAGAAAAACGACAAATTCATTACGATCGGTTTAATTAACCTGGTGATTGCTGCGAATGCCGGCGGCGCGTTTTGTCCGTTCGGCGATATCACCACGCTAATGGTATGGCAGGCGGGTTATGCCGAGTTTTTCGACTTTTTCGCGCTGTTTATTCCATCAACCGTCAACTATTTAGTGCCGGCCGCCTTCATGCATTTCGCGGTGCCCGACGAGCAGCCAGAAGCGGTTCACGAAGCGGCGATCGAATTGAAACCGGGCGCGGTAACGGTTTGCGTGCTGTTCGCATTGACTATCGTTTCGGCGGTCAGCTTCAAACAATTTCTGCATTTGCCGCCGTTCATGGGCATGATGTTCGGTCTTTCGATCTTGATGTTGTACGGTTTTCATATCACTACGCTCTATCGTAGCAACGAAGATTATGAATTCGATATCTTCAATAAAGTGCGCGATGCCGAATGGGATACTCTGTTCTTTTTCTTCGGCGTGGTGTTTGCGGTAGGCGGTTTAGGTTATATCGGCTATCTCGAACTGATGTCGGCGGCGATGTACGATGGACTCGGATTTACCTCGGCCAACATACTGGTCGGTGTGATGTCGGCGATCGTCGATAACATTCCGGTGATGTTCGCGGTATTGAACATGGGCTTGGAGATGGATTTATACCAATGGTTGCTGGTTACGCTGACCGCCGGTGTGGGCGGGTCGATGCTGTCGATCGGTTCGGCGGCGGGTGTAGCGTTGATGGGGCAATCCAATCATAAATACACCTTCTTCAGTCACTTGAAATGGACGCCGGCGATCGCCGCCGGTTATGCGGCCAGTATTTTCGCTCACTATTTGGTGAACGGCTAATCATGGCGCTTCGGCTTCGCGTCGGCGCTTCGTGGCTTGATTGCCGGTCGGTGGCATGACGGCTGTCAAGAGCGGATGGCGCGAAGCCTTTCTCGTCTATACCCGGCCTCGCGTTCTGGGTATGGTTTTTCTCGGCTTTTCGGCCGGTCTTCCCTTTCTATTGGTTTTTTCGACGCTGTCGGCATGGCTTCGCGATGTCGGCGTCGAATTGTCCGTCATCGGTTTTTTCAGCTGGGTTGGCGTGACATACTCCATCAAGGTATTTTGGGCGCCGGTGGTCGATACGCTGCCGCTGCCGTGGTTGACCAAGTGTTTCGGCAAGCGGCGTAGTTGGATGTTACTGGCTCAATTGGGTATTGCGGCTGGTCTGATCGGCATGGCGAGCGCCGATGTCGAATCGCAATTGCAATGGATCGCGATATTCGCCGTTTGGGTGGCGTTTTGTTCCTCAACCCAAGATATCGTCATCGATGCTTATCGAATCGAAGCGGTCGTCGTCGAATATCAAGGCGCGATGGCGGCGATGTATGTGCTTGGCTATCGGATTGCATTGCTGGTAGCAGGGGCCGGTGCGTTTTATCTTGCCGAGTATTTCGATTGGGCAATTGCCTATCAAATGATGGCAGCCTGCATGCTGGTCGGTGTCGTGGCCACGCTGATCATTGACGAACCGCTCCCTAACGAAGATCAAGAAGCGCGGAAATTGGCGCGAAGAGTGGAATCCGCTCTAGGTGTTGCGGAGCGCCGAAATTGGCTGGCTCGATTGGGCGCCTGGTTTTCCGATGCGGTGCTAAGTCCGTTCGTCGAGTTTTTCACTCGAAACGGTAAATTCGGCTTGATGATACTGGTGCTGATCGCGACTTATAAAATGAGCGACATCACGATGGGCGTGATGGCGAACCCGTTTTATTTGGATATCGGATTCAGTAAAAAAGAAATTGCCGACGTTAGCAAAATTTTCGGGTTTTTCATGACCATCGCCGGCGCCTCGCTTGGCGGCGTATTGGTGGCCCGCTATGGCATCATGAAGCCTTTGTTGCTCGGCGCGGTGATGGCCGCCGCGACCAATTTACTTTTCGTGCTGCTCGCCGTCTCGGAGCCCAGCTTAGTTTTGCTCGCCGGCGCCGTCAGTGCCGATAATCTCAGCGGAGGTATTGCGACCTCGGTGTTCATAGCCTATTTATCGAGCATGACCAGTACGGCCTATACCGCTACCCAATACGCCTTGTTCAGTTCGCTGATGACCTTGCCGGCGAAACTTTTAGGCGGCTTCTCGGGGATAGTGGTCGAACATTACGGTTATGAATGGTTTTTCATCTATTCCGCATCGGTCGGATTGCCGGCAATCGTATTGGTACTGGTGTTGATGAGGCGCTATGCGCGAAGTTAGCTGGTTGACGATGGTTTCCTAAATGTTTCGCCCGTAACCGAAGCAAACCGAAATGTTTAGCGCAAATCAAAACATCACGCTCTTTCCCAAGCTCCTGCTTGGGAAAGACGCCCCGGAAGCTCCCCCTTCGACAAGGCTCGCCTGAGCGCAGCCGAAGGGCTCAGGGCAAGAGCTTCCAGAGACCGACACAGCTTCCGCACATTCTCAATCAACCCCGACGCGCTCGTTCAATCTTCCTTGATTGTCGGGAAGCTAGAGCTTCCTGAACGGGTTACCCAAGCTGGATCTTGTGTAACAGCTCAAAAATTGATATTGCGATTCACTTATATAAACAGTATCATACGCAGTTCATTAATAAGTATGTGGCCCATTAACGGGTAATTTGGAAGCAAACATGAAACCAGACATTCATCCAGAATACAAACAAATCACAGTCACTTGTGGTTGCGGCAATACCTTCGAAACCGGGTCCGTATTGGGTAAGGATCTTCAAGTTGAGGTGTGCTCCGCATGCCACCCTTTTTATACCGGTAAACAACGGGTAGTCGACACCGCTGGAAGAGTCGACAAATTCCGTAGAAAATACGGCAAATAATCCAATAATCGATACCGAAAGTTCCTTATGCGCCGGATTACAGAGGCGCAACTCTTTCCGATTCCTTAAGTGGGCGTTCGTTCGTAGCGTTTACTAATAATCCCTCGGACGGGCTTTATAAGCACGTCCGGGGCGTTTCGACCATACCCAAAGTTAAGCATAAATCTAAAAAGAGCAGTTGACATGTGTTGTAGACTGTTCGTGCTGAGCCAAGTCGAAGCATGGAGGGTCTACAATACTTTCACCGGTTTGGTGAAGCCTCAAACTATCCTTCATCATCGACAGGCTCAGAGCGAACGGTAGTTTGAGGTTAGGTTTATGTATAACGATGAGAGCTCCTGCTTGGGAAAGATACTCCGGAAGCTCCCCCTTCGACAAGGCTCGCCTGAGCGCAGCCGAAGGGCTCAGGGCAAAAGCTTCCTGTGACCGACACAGCCTCCGCACATTTTCAATTAACCCCGGCTTTGATTATCGGGAAGCTAGAGCTTCCTGAACAGGTTACCCAAGCTGGAGCTTGGGTAACAGCATATTTTAGTCTTTTTGAACTCGATGCCATTTAATGTAACTTGGTATTCTCGGCCTTCCCTCACCTAACGTTAGGTGAGGGACGATCTGGGGATCGCTCCCACAGTGTATCCACCATCCTCTATGGGAACGACGCTTTCGTCGCCCCTCACTTAACGCTAGGTGAGGGAAAGCGACTGATGCTCGACACCCACAGCTTATGTAGAAGCCCTCGACGTGCCCTAAATTCAATGTAGGGGCGATTTTAATCGCCCAGGTGAATTATTTACCCCTACATGAACTTAGGCAAATCAGTTTGTTAATTTTAGCGACATCCTTAGCTTGATGGGTATGGGTTATAAACCTCGTCTCGCCAAGGGTATAAATGTTACGGCCGGGTTTACAAAATCCGGCCGGCAATAGAGCGAAAGAACTGACAAAATTTGTCACAAACCGCCGTTTTTAGAAAGTCGTACCGAGTAGAATTTCCGGTCTGAGTGGTTGAATTGCGCCGCTCACCAAAAAGAGACACGCCTAACCAATTGAAATTCAAAGAGCAAGATTGTTTTTCTCAGAGTTGGCATGGAGCATGCCTTATCTTAACTGAATTCAATTCGAACTTTTCTACCAACACAGAGGTGGTTATCATGCAAAAATTTAGAACACAAACACAACAAGGTTTTACCTTGATCGAACTGATGATCGTGGTCGCGATCATCGGTATTTTAGCGGCGGTCGCAGTTCCCGCCTATCAAGATTACATCGGGCGCTCTCAAGTTTCGGAAGCGATGACGTTGACCGGCGGGGCGAAAACGGCGGTAGCTGAATTTTGGAGCAATAACGGTGCAATGCCAGCCAATAATGCTGCCGCCGGTATTGCGGAAGCAGACGAGATTGACGGTAAGTATGTGGCTTCTGTTTCAATAGCCGATACCGGCGTTATTACCGCGACAATGCAAGGTACAGGCGTGTCCTCCGGTCTTGGAGGTACAACCTTGCTTTTGAGTCCGGTAACTTCAGCTGGCACGATTAGTTGGACATGTACAGGAGGAACAATCCCTGCGAAATTCCGACCTAGTTCTTGCAGATAATATACTGCTCCAAGATAAAAAGCCCTGTGCGGAACAAAGCAGGGCTTTTCTCCAAATGAGAGTCAATACTTCTTCAAACAAAAATAGCTTATTTGTTTTTTCAATAGTTATTGTTTTTTTTCTGTGCTTTTATCCCGGACTATTTGGCAGCTTTCTTTTCGACGATTACGCCAATCTCAACAAGCTCGGAGATTACAACGGCGTCAGAAATCTAGACACCTTTCTCAAGTATATTTCTTCGGGCATTGCGGGCCCGACCGGGCGACCGATAAGCCTTCTTAGCTTTTTGTTGGACGGAACCGATTGGCCGGCCGATCCTTTTCCGTTTAAACGGACTAATGTATTGTTGCACGGACTTTCCGGCATTTTTTTGTACTTGTTATGCCGGCAGTTATTGCTGTGCTTCTATCTTCCCTCTAGCCGCCTAAATAATGCCGCTTTGCTGGTCGCCGCATTATGGTTGCTGCATCCGTACATGGTCTCGACCGTTCTATATGTCGTTCAGCGTATGGCAATGTTGTCGGCTTTTTTTTCGATATTAGGTTTATGGCTTTATGTCAAGGGTCGGCGTTTGTTGGCGGAAGACCCACATCGAGCCTACGCATATATGACCAGCGCGGTGGTCTTGGGTACTTTACTGGCGCTGTTGAGCAAGGAGAACGGTATATTGTTGCCATTGCTGATCGCGATGGTCGAGCTGTGCGTTTTTCGTCATCCCTCAAGCGGAGTAGTGTCGCTGAACAAGCTCTGGCAAATTACATTTATTTTATTACCGAGTCTCGCTATTTTCGGTTATCTAATTTACGTTTTTAATCCCTATACGCTTGATCATCCTTTTTATAACCGCACGTTTAATTTACCGCAAAGGGTGCTTACCGAAAGCCGGATTGTAATCGGGTATTTATATCATTTGTATATACCGCGTATGTTTTATCCGGGGCTTTTGAACGAGAATATCGAATTGTCCACCGGGTTGTTGGCACCGCCAACGACTTTGTACAGCGTTATTGCATTATCGCTGATGTTATTCGGCGCGATTGTCATGCGAAGGCGTTGGCCGTTGTTGAGCTTATCATGGCTGTTTTTTTTGGCTGGGCATGTTTTGGAGTCCACTACAATCGGATTGGAGCTTTATTTCGAGCACCGTAATTATTTACCGGCTATTTTTTTGTTTTTACCGCTCGGTAGTTTATTGATTCGGGTGAATAGGCGTATGCTCCGAATCGGTAGTTATTTGTTTTTAGCCATTTGCGCCGCATTTACTTATCAACGCAGTCAATTATGGGGTAACCCGCTGGAGTTGACGTTTTTTTGGGCGGAGCGTAATCCGCATTCTTCCCGTGCGCAACGCACTGCGGCATTGCAAATGGAGCAGGCGGATCAACCCTTAGCCGCTTTGACATTACTGACCCAAGCCAGACATAAAATTCCCGATAATCTGGATTTGCAGTGGCATTGGTTGATCTTAAAGTGCCGTTTCGACGAAGTGACTGAGAGTGAGTTTTCCGAGATACGGAATCAGACCGGTAAATTAGATTACGTTCCGCAATTATTCAATATGCTGCAATCTACCATTCAAATTATGTCCAGTCCTGAGTGTAAGGGTGTAAGCGCATTGCAAGCATTACAGTTGCTGGATACTTTAATTAATGACAACCCATCCGTTCAACGCAACTCGCGTCTGCGATTTCAAATGTATCATCTCAAGGGCAGAGTTTATGCGGAGATCAAAAAGCCGAAGCTAGCCGTCGATGCATTCAACCGGGTTTTGGATATGGAAAAAAACATAGAGCATGGTTTGGTGCAGGTCGGAATTTTGGGTTCGCACAGGTACTATCAGGAAGCTTTAGAACATTTACAGAAATTAGAATCGTTGATACAAACACAACCCGGCACAAACATTCTGCCTCTGGATATTAAGCCGGATTATCGTTACGAAGCCGAACGTATTAAGCAAATTTTGCTTGAAGAGCTAGATTTAGTAAAAACCGAGTAATTCACTCGTTTCTACTCTTCTGAGACTGTGAAAGTATTGTATCTTTTTCCAAGCTCCAGCTTTGGCAGGATAGAGAGCAACCCAATTCTAAATGTTTCGACCGGTGGACTAAGCAATCCGAGATGTTTGAGGTAAATTGAAATATTGGGGTGGGGGGCGGGTTACATAACCCGTTTCGCTGGAGTTCCCCATAGATGCGAACAATGAACGTTAACTGAGCACAAAAGCCTATGCGTTTAACAAAAAACGAAATTAAGGTTATCAAAGAAACGATCACTGAAGTTTTCGGCACTGAAGCAGTGGTTCGATTATTTGGTTCCAGAGTGGATGATGCCGCCAAAGGCGGTGATATTGATTTGCTTGTGACCCTTTCGTCCCCGACAAACCAGCCGGTAGAAAAGATGATCAAAGCAGAAGCTAAAATAATCTACCGATTAGGTAACGAAAGAAAAATCGATCTGCTATTAGACGCGCCAAATTTGAATCAACAACAGATTCACCGCATAGCCCGCGAGCAAGGCGTTTTATTATGAAAATTGCAGCCGAAATACAAGCGAGATTAGCTTTTTTAGTGCGCGTGGTTGAAAAAGAAATTGAGCATCTGGATTATGCCGATCAACAAGTTTTTTCTTCTTCATTTAATAGGACCAGCATAGAAAACCTGGCGCAGACACCTGAATATGCGCTCAAAATAGAAGCATTTTCGAGTCGTTTTTGTCGTCTTCAGGACACTCTGGGTGATAAGTTGCTACCCGCACTGCTCGCAGCACTGGGTGAATTCCCCAAGGCTTTACTGGTTAACCTGGACAAAGCTGAAAAATATGGCTGGTTAACGTCTGCGGAGCAATGGATCGCATTACGCCAGCTAAGAAACAGAATGATTCACGAATACATTGACGATCCGGATATTTTTTATTCCGCATTGGTCGCTGCACATAACAATTTAAGTCTCATAAAAGACTTTGCAGGTTATTTAAATAAACAAGTTGCGGAATTATTGAGTGAGGAATCTTAAAAATATGATCATTGCTTTCTGCATTAAATAATCGCGGTTAGGCCTTGCATTTGACATTTTCCCTTGTTTTCACGATCCGTTTTGGCTGTTCGCCCAATAATGCGGCAAAGCGGGGAATCAGCTTTTTGCCAATGTGATCTTGGGGGCTGCAAGTAGCCCGTATGCAGCGTAGCGGAATACGGGAATGGCGTGGCTCCGAACTTCCCGGATTGCGCTGCGCTCCATCCGGGCTACGATGCTAAATTGTTGTGTTGTCCGGAAAGGCTATTGGTGTTTGAGCGTTACTGGCTTCGAAAGTCGCGACGAAGGCGTCGCTCCCACAGAGAGCGGCGGACGCTCTGTGGGAGCGATCCCCTGATCGTCCCTCACCTAGCGTTAGATGAGGGACGGCCGAGAGTGTTAAGTGACAATAAATGATATCGAGGTCTCATTGGCTAAGATTGCAAAAGAGAAATTTTTGACTTATGTATAACGATGAGCGCTGGAGCGTGGGAACGATTAATACTAACGGTGATTTGATATGGATAAGTTGAGCATGCATGCCTATGCTGGAAGGGTGGAACGGGACAATTCTATCAGCGTCGTTTTACCCGCCAAGAACGAAGCGCAAAATATTGCAGTGGTATTACGGCGATTGAAGCACTTATTGCCCGATGCCGAGATTATTGTTGTCAACGACGGGTCTACCGATAATACTGCTAAATTAGCGGCCAAAGCCGGCGCCAAGGTAATTAGCCATCCTTACAGTCAAGGCAATGGTGCGTCGATTAAAACCGGCGCCAGAAATGCCGGCGGCGATATCTTGGTATTCATGGATGCGGACGGTCAGCATGACCCTGAAGATATCCCCGCTTTACTGGCTAAGCTTGATGCCGGTTACGACATGGCGGTCGGTGCGCGACATGCAAAAACGCACGCGTCCTGGTTGCGGCGTTTCGCGAACGCGTTTTATAACAAGTTGGCGTCGGTCATGACTGGGTATCGAATTGAAGATTTGACCTCGGGGTTTCGTGCGGTCAAAGCTGATAAGTTTCGCCGGTTTCTCTATTTGCTTCCGAACGGCTTTTCCTATCCGACCACCAGCACGATGGCTTTTTTCCGATCCGGTTTTCCGGTGGCCTATGTGCCGATTCATGCCGGTAAACGCGAGGGCAGAAGTCATATCAAATTATTGCGGGACGGCATTCGGTTTTTTGTCATTATCATGAAAATCGGTGCGCTGTTTTCGCCGATGCGTTTATTTCTGCCGTTAAGTTTCTTGGTGTTTATGACGGGAGCGTCCTATTACGCTTACACATTCATAACCAGCGGTCGGTTTACCAATATGAGCGCGGTATTGTTTTTGGCCTCGTTGTTCATTTTTTTGATTGGAATTCTGTCCGAGCAGGTTTCTTCGTTGCATTATCGCCATGCGGAAAAAGATTGAAGCACGCCAGTACCTTTTCGTTCCTACGCTCATTGCCTTGGAATACAGTTAGAAAAGCTCAGTTTCACGAAGCCGGAAAGTAAGAGCATACAGTCAAGATTTTCCAACCGGAGTTTGGAAAACAGCGGAAAAAAGCTTTAAATAACCACGCGAATTCAACTTACAAGTGAAACTTCTTTTTATATCTAGAGCTTACCCCCCTGTAGTGGGGGGGCTGGAAAAACATAACCAAGCATTGTTAGCGGCATTACGCGCTATAATTCCTGTTCAGTCGATTTTAAATCGTAAGGGTAAAAAAGCCTTACCCTTTTTTTTGCCTTTAGCCATGTTCAAGGTACTATTTTGCTTCCAAGAAAGCGATGTAATTTTACTTGGAGACGGTCTTCTCGGCGTCTTGGGTTGGTTCATCAAATTGTTCCGACCGAACACACCGGTAATTTGTATTATTCACGGTTTGGATATTACCTATGGTAATCCTGTGTACCAGTTTTTTTGGATTAGGTTTTTCCTGCCTAATATGGATCGGCTCATTGCTGTCAGTCAAGCAACTTCCGAGGCGGCTATTCTAAAAGGTTTGCCGGCATCTAAATTAACTGTGATTCCAAACGGTGTTCACCAAGTGGAAATGCAGCCATTCAGGGATAGACAAAAACTCGACCTATTGTTGGGCGTAGATACGGAAAACAAAGTCATTTTGTTTACTCTCGGCCGGCTAGTAAAGCGTAAGGGCGTTAATTGGTTCATTCGGAACGTAATGACCAAAATACAGGATCAATGCATTTACATTGTTGCTGGGGATGGACCGGAAAAGGCTATCATCGACAAAAGTATTCAAGAACATGGTCTTGAAAACAGTGTTTTCTGCTGTGGATTTACAACAGAGGAACTCAAGACCTTGTTGTTTGCCAACGCAGATATGTTTATTCAGCCAAATATTAAAGTTGCTGGCGATATGGAAGGCTTCGGTATTGCAGTATTGGAAGCCAACGCCCATGGTCTGGCCGTTCTCGGTTCTAATCTGGAAGGCCTGCGAGACTCAATTACCGAAAATCAAAACGGTTGGTTGTTGGAGCCGGAAAATGCCGCTGCTTATATCCAAAAGATAAGCGAACTTTTGAAAGATCCCTCCGAGTTACAGCGTGTGGGCAATAAAGCAAAACGATTTTGCCATCAGCATTTTTCTTGGGAACAAATCGCTAATCAATATTTTGCATCTATTGCTAATTTAGCTGCACCAAAGCAAAACAACAAGACTAATTCATTATGAGCCAAGATGAACACCGACAAATCGCAAAGTTTTATGACGAAATTTATTATCACGAAATCGAATCAGCTGGGTCTCACCCTTCCTGCCATGCCTTACAACTGATAAAGCGGTTACAGGTGGCTCCAGGGGACAGATTGCTGGATGTTGCTTGTGGTGCTGGGAGTTGGCTTGCAGCGGTAGCACAACATGGTGCGGATATAAGTGGTATCGACATATCAGAAAGAGCTATAGATGCGTGCCAGCGTCGCTTACCTGAGGGTGTTTTTTTCTTGGGTATTGCTGAACAACTTCCTTTTGATAGTCACTCATTTGATATCGTTACCTGTCTCGGGTCGCTTGAGCATTTTCTAGACCAGCCAGCGGCATTGCGGGAGATGGCGAGGGTTGCAAAACCCAATGCCAAATTAGTGATTCTGGTACCCAACGCAGGTTTTCCTACGTATCGCTTTGGTATTTATCGCGGTACTCAACAACAAACAGTTCGGGAAACAATTAGGTCTCTTGATGAGTGGCAAAAAATGCTCGAAGAGGCCGGCCTGGAGATTACAGATCGATGGAAAGATTTGCATGTGCTGTCTCGAAGCTGGATAGTACGCCCTCCTTTTTACATGGTACCTCTGCGCTTAGTTCAGGCCCTGGCTCTAACTATTTGGCCTCTATCATGGCAATACCAAGTCTATCACTTGTGTCGTATTCGCTAGATTATTCCTTGTTTCCAAGCTCCAGCTCCAGCTTGGGTAGCCTGTTCAGGAAGCTGGAGCTTCCGAGGTGTGTTTCCCAAGCGGGAACTTGGGAAAGAGCGTGACTATTTTTTGAGTATAAAGGGAGTAGCTTTATGCGTATGGGTTACATAACCCGTTCCGCTGGCGGCATCATCGGCCGCAACGGCGCCAGCAAAAGCACTTAGGATGCGGTCAGAAATAAATTGTACCCTACGAGCTATACATCCTTTAAATCATTTAGCATGAAAATACAAAGCAATAACACCAAAATCTATAGGGCTCGCCGAAACGGGCATAAAACCCGGATCTGGCAGGAGATGTTCACAGACTTGATTGCCAGTCGAGAATTGATCTGGCGATTGATCATTAGAGACTTTTCGGTCCGCTATCGTCAATCGATGCTGGGTTACGTTTGGGCGGTTCTTCCGCAAATCGTCACAGTCGCCATTTTTACTTTTTTATCAAGACACCGGGTATTCGACATGGGGCCGACCGACATGCCTTACGTCGTTCATGCTTTATGGAGCATTTCCGTCTGGCAACTATTCGCCGGTTGCCTGATCGGTTGCACCAACAGTTTGGTGAATGCCGGGTCTTTGGTCACGAAAATCAACTTTCCCAAGGAAGCGCTGGTCTTTGCGGCCATAGGTCAAGCGTCGCTGGATTTCATGATACGTTTAATTCCGGTAACGGTGGTATTCATCTGGTATGGTTTTGTACCTTCCTGGCACAGCGTCTTTATTCCCTTGATATTGATAGCGGTATTACTGATGGCCTTGGGGGCGGGCTTTATCATGGCGATCATCAACCTGGTTTTACGCGACATGGGCAACATGCTGAGCATGATACTAACCTTCGGCATGTTTTTGGCGCCCATTCTGTATCCGCCCCCAGTCCGAGAACCTTTCACCATCGTTAATGTCGCCAACCCGTTTAGCCCGCTTTTGATTGCAACGCAAAACCTGTTATCGGGACAGCACTTAATGCAACCGGAGCTGCTGGTTTACATGATAGCTTTCAGTATTGGCGTATTTTTTCTAGGCTGGAGAACTTTTCATATCACCATGCCGAGAATTGCGGAACGGGCTTAAAATCATGTCGGACGAAGTATTGATCAAGACCGAAAGCGTCAGCAAAAAATTCTGCCGTTCGCTAAAACGATCAATGCTTTACGGCATCGACGACATCGCCCGCGATGACATGAGGCTGCAACGGCGCCATTAACCCGATGTTGCCCGGCCGCATAACTATTGTTGTCGCAGCCGCTATTCTTGATTGCCATTTAGGAATAAAACCATGCTAAAAACCATACACGTTGAAATCGACCCAACCGGACATATACACGTCTTGGAACCGATCCCATTCAAGTTAGAAGGCAGAGCCCTGCATACATTACTGGAAAGTGACACCAAAGAACGCGATGCAACAACAGCCGAAATAAAAGGCAATGCTTCACGCGCTTTGAGACTTTTGGCATCTCCCCGTTTTCAGCATCGTCCCAAAGCCAATCCGGAAGAAACACAACGACACATATCCGCAATTCGAGACGAATGGAACAACGATTGATGGATCGGCTGGTTTATCTTGACACATGTTGTGTCATTTATTTGCTGGAAGACGTTCAACCATTCAGCGCACTTATTCGACAGCATCTTGCCAATAATCCCGATGCCATTTTATGCGTATCCGCTTTGGTTCGTCTCGAAATCCCTGGTAAAGCCCTCGATTGATGGCAATCAAGTACTTATTGAAGAATACGAAATTTTTCTGGCCGACCAGCGATGGCTAGCCATCGACGACAACGTATTTTCCAGCGCATTAAACTTAAGAATCAAACATAAAATAAAAACACCCGATGCGCTTCACTTAGCCACTGCTATCGAAAATGGTTGCACGGAATTTTGGACCAATGACAATCGCCTCAACGAAGCGGCAAAACACTTGGCGGTCAATATATCTCAAACAATAAGCCATTAGCTCGATAGTCCCATGCCTAACTCCGACGACGTATTAATCCAAGTCGAAAACGTCAGCAAAAAATTCTGCCGCTCGCTAAAACGGTCTATGCTTTATAGTATCGAAGACATTAGCCGGGTAGGATGCATTCTATGCACCAACAATCTAAAAGCGAACAAGAATAGAACATGTTTTCATTCACTTACAAGCGCTAGATCACACAAGCAAGAGCAAATTGTGGATGTCGGTGAATCATAAGCGTTACTAGGCTGGAAGAATTTATCGACATCCCCGTCAAGCAATAGCGCATTCGTCATCAAAGCCATTTTTTAGGAGAATTGATATGCATAGCGTCGAATTTGAAACCGACACCCAAGGGCAATTCATTGAGATACCGGAAGAATATCAAGAATTTCGCTCAAAACACATCAAAGTGTTATTAACACTAGATGAAAATAATCAACAGCCGGCAAAACAACCCACAAGACGCGTATCAGCCATGTCATTAGATACCCGTGGCTTCAAATTTAATCGGGATGAAGCCAATACGCGATGAACAGACATTTTTTAGATACGAATGTAGTGATATACGCCTATTCCAACACGGAAATAGAAAAATCGAATCGAGCCAACGAGTTGCTATTCAATGACCATTCGATCATTTCAACACAAGTTGTCAATGAATTTTCCAACGTATGTCTTCGAAAATTTCGACAACCTGAACAAACGATTATCAAGACGCTATTGGAATTGGCACGGACAACTACCATAGCAAATTTCTCCCTTGCGACTCAGCTAGAAGCGCTTATTAAGCTATGTGATGCGCACTGTTTTTCCTATTACGATGCGTTGATAGTCGCTACGGCAATGGAAAACGAGTGCGCTATTCTTTACTGTGAAAGTTCGTAGATTTGGGTTCTTTATCTAATTTTTCGATATTCAACAGAATGCCGGTTCCGAAGAGAGTGCGGTTGCTCGACCGATAGGCGTCGGCGGCAGGACAGCCGCCGTCGAGCCTACATGGACGTATTCACGGCGACCTATCGGGCGAGTGACCGTACCCTCCGCCACCAGAGAACTTTCATTTGCCGGGGCGATGGCCAGGCCTTCATGAACGTTACTCTGAAGACATGCAAGACGGGTAATTGATTAATGGCCGTTTGCGCATCCTCAATCCATTTGTTTCTTAAGTCTCATTGATAAACATTTCAACTAAACCATGCCAAAACTATACGAGAGCTTGTAAGATGCGGTAAGGCACGCACGAACCGCATCGTTCGTGATTGATGTGGTCCACGCTATTCACCGCATCTTTGCTATAATCCATTGCAACAAGAGGAGACTATGACCATGCAACCACAATTCATTACTGACACCAACGGCAACAAAATAAGCGTCATATTGTCATTGGAGGATTATGAAGAGCTGTTGGAGGATTTAGAAGATTTAGCCGCAGTGGCAGAGCGAAAGGACGAAGAAGCCATACCTTTTGAAGAGGCGGTGAAAGAGATAGAGCATGAGTTACGCGCTTAAAATAAAGCCAAACGCGCAAAAAGAATTGGCCCGACTCTCAAAATCCGTAGCCAATGCCGCTATCAAGAAAATCCGCGCACTTGCCGACGATCCCTACCCGACAGGCTGCAAAAAGCTGGTCGGCTCAGACCATACTTACCGAATCAGGACTGGCGACTACCGCATCATTTACACCGTGTTAAATGCCGTGCTGACAGTCGAAGTAATAAAAATAGGTCACCGGAAAAATGTTTACCGATAGCTTAGTCCGAATCCTGCTTGCTGAAGGCATGCAAAACGGGCAATTGATTAATGGCCGTTTGCGCATACTCAATCCATTTTTTTCTTAGCCAGGTAGGGTGCATTTTATGCACCAACCCTCTCGGCGCTATTCCCGGAATGAGCAATATGGCTAAAATAAACATTTCACCAAAACCATGCCAAAACTATACGAGTATTTCGGATTAATCGTGATGTTTTATGCAAACGAGCATGAAACTATCCATGTTCACGGCAAATGTCAGGGACGCGAATCAAGAGCGGAAATCGTATTGATCAATGGCCTTGTTCACGAAATCAGCTATACCGCTGTTACTGGACGCGCACCACTTGAACCTAATGAAATGCGATTTTTTCAGGAGCATTTCCTCGTTCCCAACGCTCCAGCGTGGGAATGCATACCGATCTTGCCTCGGCAGCCAAGGTATGGGTTCCCACGGAGGACCGTGGGAACCAGAATATACCTCTGAACGTATCACTCGGAGACTCAAATGAAAGACACCCCCATTAATATAATCTCCGCAACGCAAACCGGAGAATATCGTATTCGGCTCATTTTTGACGATAACACCAGTCAAGAAATCGACTTCAAGTCATTTCTTTCTCGCTCGCATCACCCCGATATTCGCGCCTATTTGGAGCCGAGCCATTTTGCGGATTTTAGAGTGGAATACGGCGAATTAATTTGGGGAGATTATGAGCTGTGTTTTCCAGTTATCGATCTTTATCGGAACACGATCGAGCACTATCCTCCAACCACAACGGCTGCGGCATGATGCTTCACACTATAAGACATCTTTGTGACAACGGATGATCGATTCTAAAAGGTTGATGATACATTGGTGCTGTTACCGAAAATGCCTTGGCTTAAATGTAGAAATGGTATGAAAACTGAAACTGAAATACGCATTGGCACAGATCAATTCATCGCTGTTTAACTTTGGCTAAAGCGCTGAAGTAACAGGGTATGGAAATACGATTTATTTGCCGCGTTTTGACGACAAGTTACCTCGTTCCCACTCTCCTGCATACCCGAAAGGGCATAAATTAGGAATACATGCCGACTTTTGCGCCGATGCCAAGGTATAGGTTCCCACGGCGAGCAGTGGGAACCAGAATAAGTAAACAAATTTGTTTAAAATACGGCGATTTACCTGCCTCGGTGCAGCTCAAAATCGAGCAAGCCGACACCGAACAACTGGAACACTGGGTCGAGCGGATCTTTATAGTCGAAAGCGTGGGAGTTCTACTTGAATAATAAGACAAAAGCAACTGAGCCAAAAAATACCGAAGCTGATTTGAAGTACCTGTTGAGCTTGGAAAGCAGAAAAAACCGGCCCCCGATTCCATTTTGAAACTGATACCCCATTTCATTCATCGCCGCATCGCGCATCGGCCGAACTTAATCAAGATTATCGATAACATCGGCTGGTTGTTTTTCGACAAAATCCTGCGCATGGGTGTCGGGGTCTTCGTTGGCGTTTGGATTGCGCGTTATCTCGGCCCGAAGCAATTTGGCCTGCTGAACTTTGCCACGGCTTTTGTGGGGCTATTCAGTGCCATTTCCGTGCTAGGCCTGCAAAGTATCGTGGTCAGAGATCTGGTGCGTGATCCGCAATGCAGGGATGAAACGCTGGGCACGGCAGCGGTCTTGCAGTTCGTTGGCGGATTGTTGGCCTATGGATTTATTATTGCGGCGATCTTCTGGATGCGCGCCGATGATCAACTTTCTAAAACCCTTGTAGCCATCCTCGGCGCCACGATGCTATTTAAGGCGTCTGATGTGGCTATGTACTGGTTCGAATCTCAGGTTCAGTCCAAATACACGGTCTGGGTACAAAATGGCGTATTCCTGATTTTTACCGGCATCAATGTGGCGCTGATCATGAATAACGCGCCGTTGATTGCGTTTGCTTGGGTGATGACGACTCAAGCGCTGATCGTGGCTTTGTCTCTGCTGATTGTGCTGGGGTTGCGAGGCCCCGGTCTAAGGCTGCTACAAGCCAGAATGAGTCGGGCCAAATCGTTGCTTGCCGATAGCTGGCCGCTGTTTTTGTCCAGCATCGCTGTGATGATTTATATGAAGATCGATCAGATCATGCTGGGGCAGATGATTGGCGATGAAGCCGTCGGCATTTATAGTGCCGCCGTGCGAATCAGCGAGGTGTGGTATTTCGTGCCAATGTCGATTGTTGGATCAGTATTTCCGGCTATTCTGGAAGCCAAAAAGCGCAGTGAAGTGCAATACATCCAGCGACTTCAACGCTTATATGACTTCGTTGTTGCTATTACTGCTACCTGTGCAATTCCTTTATGGATTTTGTCCGACTTAATTATCCTGTTCTTGTTTGGTGATGCATATTCGGATTCAGCACAAATTTTGTCTATTTACATTTGGAATGCTGTTTTGGTTGCCATGGGGACCGCAAGAGGCAAATGGTTGATTACAGAAAACCTTCAAAAACTTGGCTTTTTGTATATTGGTGTATCAATGCTTGTGAATGTGACCGGGAATTTTCTTCTTATTCCGCAGTATGGTGGGAGTGGTGCCGCATGGGCCACGCTTTTTAGCACATTAACAGCAACGCTTATCGCGCCGGGCTTTTTCAAGAAAACAAGGATTTCCTCTTTAATGTTATTGCGGTCATTAAGCCCTATACATTGGTATGCAAGTTACTTTAATGATCTGACTCGCATTTTGAACAGGGCTGCAAGAACGTATAAAAAATAAGGGTAAAATAAAATATATGCACATATTTAGAAAACTATTTCGAAGATTGAATCGGTTCTGCGAAAAAAAAATAGAATCCATTTATCGACAATCTAAGGTTCGATTTATTTATAGAACGGAGTTCGGCGTTAGTACGTATGTTCACCCAGAAAAACTTATCGATATAATAAGATCAAATACTTCATGTGATGCCGCACAGTGGATGAATGCATTGCAGGATGTTTTGCCGCCGATGGAAGTTGTGATTGATATTGGAGCGAATATTGGTATTGTTAGTTGTTGGCTGTCCCGTAAATCGCATATTGTTTATTCTTTCGAGCCAGAGCAATTAAATATAAATTTCCTTCAAAAAAATATTCAGCTTAATGATATTAAAAATATCGAGATAGTACCTTTTGCTGTCGGTGCCTATGACGGAGCAACTGACTTCTTTATCAGAGATTCATTTGGGCATCATGGCATAAAGAGCAAACACATAACGAAAGTCGTGGATATTAGACAAGTACCTATGGTGAGGCTTGATAGTTTTTGTCGGGAGAAACTGATTGATAGAATTTCGTTTCTTAAGATTGATGTTGAGGGAGGTGAATTGGATGTGCTTCAGGGATTTGATGAATATCTTGTATCTAAAAAAGTTGACATGGTTTTATTCGAACATGCGCCAGTTCTTTTTAATACTGACGAAGAAAAAGCTGCTGTTTTCGATTATCTGACAAGTCGGGATTATTTAATATTTGATATAGATCATAAAAAGCTTGACCGAAGTACCATGTTAAGGATTCAGCAAGGTGATTTTTATGCTAAGCCAGTTTGATATTTTTTCTAAGGTGAAATTTCGGTTATCAGTTAGAAACAATTTAAGGGGCAATAAACCTTTGCTCTTGAACGTAGGGGCAGGCGGAACATCTTATCCCGGCTGGATATCGGCAGAAAAAAAACAACTTGATATCACAAAGCCAAATACTTTTTCAGGTGTCTTTCCACTAGGTTCAATTAAAGCTATTCTGGCTGAGCATGTAGTTGAGCACATAACTGAAGAAGAATTTATCGGGTTCATGATTGGTATTCGAGAATTTTTAAGGAATGATGCCTGCATTCGCATAGCCGTTCCAGATGCGTTGCATCCTTCTATTTATGTACGAGATCTAACAAGACCAGGCGGTCTGGAACCAGGTGCAGATGACCATAAGGAATTCTACTCAGTTTATAAAATGCGTAACATCTCTGAAAAAACCGGTTACAAGTTGATTCCTGTTGAATATTTCGATCATGATGGATTGTTTAGGTACAAGGAAGAAGATTGGTCTTGTGGATATATTGCACGATCATTTAGAAACTACCGAGGGAGGTTTACCTCAAATGAAGATGAATATAAAAAAATGATCGAATCTACTCCCAGTGAGTTGCGATATCAGTTTAGTGAGCTGAATATGTCATATACATCTTTGATTGTAGATTTTAAGATTGAAAGATGAATTCGAAAGTAATTTTTAGCCGTAAAATAGACGATATGCCTCCAAATACAATCGTTCTTGCTGGAGATTGGGCGCCTGGCGTCAGAAAAGTTGAACAACTAGGTTTTGAATCTCAATTAATATTTAATTTAGAAGGCCCTGTTTTGGAGGGTGATTTTTCTAAATATTTAGCAACTCATAAAGCAGGTCCATCGCTAAGATGTTTTGAGTTACCAATCAATAAACACAAGGGTATTGCAATTCTAGCAAATAATCATTTTATGGATTTTGGCGCTACAGGATTAGAAGCAAGTTGCCAAAAAATCAGAAGTGATGGCTGGTTAGGTATCGGCGCTGGAAAATCCAAGCTAGAAGCTGAATCGCCGGTGATTCTTCAGTTAAATAATACCCGCATTGGTTTCCTTGCGCGATGTGAAACTCAATTTGGCATAGCGTCTAACCATCGTGCCGGCGTGGCTGCTTTTGATGCAACCATATATGAACAAATAAAAAAATTAAAAGTAGAAGCCGATTTTGTGATCGCGTCAGTACATGCGGCAGCAGAGATGCTTCCTTGGCCGTCTCCTAAGAGACAGCGGACTTGGCGTTCATTAATTGATGCTGGCGCAGATATAGTTCATGGGCATCATGCCCATGTGCCTCAAGGGTGGGAGAAGTACAACGAAGGCTTGATTTTATACGGACTTGGTAATTTCTGCGTTGACCCCGAGAAATGGCACTGGCATCCGCAGGGTTTGTGGTCTTTCGCTCCGCAATTGTCTTTTATAAATGGTAAAATTGAAATGCAGCCGAAGACCACACTGATTGATGATCTTGGGGTGACTATCCGCGTTAGGGATTCAGATCAAACTGAACAGAAACAGCATCTTGAATATTTGAAGAAATGTAATCAACCTTTAGCAAACTCATTTTTGCTTGAAGGCATATGGCAGGAAGCATCCATCCGTATGTATCACGAGTTTTATTCACGGTGGTTGGGTTTTCGTAATTCTTTTCCTAAGAACGCTATTAGCAGCTTACGTCACTCTTTAGGCTGCATTAAAAGAGCAGTGCCAAGACAACAATCAAGTGTGTCGAATCCACTTCAGAGCCGATACCTTCTTTGGTATCACTTGTTCGCATGCGATAGTCACAATGATGCCATCTCGACAGCCCTAGGCGTGCTTAGTGGTGAACTTGAAGATTGCCGGACCGAAAAAACAGCACGAATTGTTGATGAGATGCTGGTTTCAAAATGACTGCTACATCAGATTATTCTAAAAGTATTCCACAAAAAAAGTGTGTGCTTTTTGAAACCGATTGGCTCGCTTCAATGCCTGTTTTCTATGATTTTGAAAATACGCTGGCCAGTGCAAAAATCCAATCGCTCATGGGTGTTTCAAAAGCACCTGAGTTCCATCCTGAGGGGCTCTATAACTTTCTAGATTTCGGTTACAGCGTTTTCGGTCAAACACCTCTCAAGAACATTCAATTCATGCGTCCTTCGAGCCGCATGTGGCGGGTGGAAACTGGTGATCTTGAGATCGAAGAGCTCACTGATCCATTTGATCAATATACCGACTACCGCTTATCGGAGTCGGATGTCATCGAACTGATTCGTGAACGGGTCCAATCTTGGGAAGCTTCATTACCAAGCAATCAGGAGATTGTACTTCCGCTAAGCGGCGGTTTTGACTCACGTCTGCTTCTTTGGTGTTTGCGGGATCCTTCGCGTGTACGTGCCTTCACCTATGGAATCTCGGATGATCAAAGCCATTCAACGGAAGTGGTACACGCGATAACACTTGCTAAAGTGTTTGATTTACGCTGGGAACAGATTAAGCTCGGCGAATATCATCGCTATTTTGATGACTGGCATGCTGAATTTGGGGTATCAACGCATGCTCATGGTATGTATCACTTCGAGTTTTACAACAAGATTCGGGAACGACTGCCAGGTAAGCAGGCGTTTTTGAGTGGTATTTTCGGTGATGTTTGGGCGGGGAGTATCCCTCCATATCAGATTAATAACCATACTTGTCTGTCCGAGTTGGGCTACACACATGGATTGCGTGCCGATCCAAATCGAATGCGAATCCCGGTACAACATGAAATGCGGGAGCTCTTCTGGGAAAAGCATTATGCGCGGCTGAAGGATCATCGGTTTCAGGTTGTCACAACAGTGCGGCTGAAGATTATGTTGATCTCCTACTTGATGCGTGTACCTCGACTATTTAATTTTGAACCCTGGACTCCTTATCTCGATATCGACATCGCTATGGCGATGCTCAACCTTCCGCCAGAGCGTAGAGCCAACCGTCGATGGCAAGGCGACTTTTTCGCCAAGGTTGGTCTTGATCTTGAGAGTCAAGGGCTGAAGAGTTCAAGGAGAAACAATTTGAATTTTCAAGCAATAAAGCAGGTTCCGCTAACCCCGCTTAATTGCCAATTGCTCGGAAACGTGGTGGATCCTGATTACGTCGATTGGGTTAACCAAACCGCCAGGCTAAACCTGATTCGGGAATGGCATCTTGCTGTCTGTGACATTCCAAAAATCGGTGGAGTGCTCAGAAGGTTTAACCTTTGCCCTGATACGTTGAAAGCTTATTGCGCTTACTTGTGCCTAAAACCACTCCAGTCTATTATTGAGCATCAAGTGGAAAGTTCATGACCGAAACCCCCATAGCCTACATCGTCTTCAACCGCCCGCAGCACACTGAAAAAACCTTCGCCGTGCTGCGCGAGCAGCGCCCGCCGCAACTTTTCATCATCGCCGATGGCCCACGCCCAGCGCATCCGACCGACGCGGCGCGATGCGCAGCGGTACGAGAGATCGTCGAACTGGTAGATTGGCCTTGTGAGGTTTATCGCAATTATGCAGACAGTAATTTCGGCCTGAAGCGACGCGTGAGCAGTGGTCTGGATTGGGTCTTTGGGCAGGTTGAGCGCGCCATTGTACTGGAAGACGACTGTGTCGCACACCCGGATTTCTTTCGTTTCTGTGACATGCTGCTTGAGCGTTATGCCGACGACGAACGTGTCTGGGTGATTACCGGCAACAATTTCCAGAACGGGCGCAAGCGGGGCGAAGCATCTTATTATTTCTCCAAATATAACCACTGCTGGGGTTGGGCTACATGGCGGCGCGCTTGGCAGCACTACCAGGGAGAACTCCCCTTCTGGATTGATTGGAAAAGGTCTGAGGATTGGCAGCATAAAATGCCAGATCCAGTAGAGCAACGTTATTGGAGCGCAATTTTTGAGCGAGTACGTGCCGGTCAGATTGATTCATGGGCTTATCCGTGGACGGCGAGCGTCTGGTATCACGGAGGTCTGACGGTCACACCCAATGTCAACTTGGTCAGTAATATCGGTTTTGGTGCGGATTCGACACATACGGCCGACCCAGATAGTCCCCTCGCAGGATTGCCGGTTAGGGCGTTGGGCGAGATACGCCATATTAATTCTGTTGGACAGGATATCGAAGCCGATCGGTATGTATTCGATCATACTTTTGGTGGTCTCAATCTGCGTTGGCCGCATTCTATGATGCGGTTACCGCGAAGTATAGTCGGTGGTGTCTATCGCCGTATAAAACGAGGGTTTGCTTGATGAAAGAAATCAAAGTCAATCTCGTTGTAGTTTTGCGTTTGTCAATTACTTTGAAATGAATTAGGAGATTGATGTGTTTAGCCCATTGACTGGCAAGTCTGATGTTCAGCGAATTGCAACATATTCGCCCAAGATCATAGCTGAAAAGTGGAAATATTCGATGGGTGTTGATGTGGGTGCGGATTTTCGTTCTTTACCGACGATTGAATACTGGAAATGTTTGACAACTGGATTAGGATGGTATGCTCCTCCGCAGGCTGCTGGCAAAGGTGAACTGTATTCTCAACTTGAGACATTTAATTGGTATTACATGCCTGATAAATGGGAGTTTGACGTCGCGCTTGGACTACTAGAGCCGGGTGAACATGTTCTCGAAGTGGGGGTTGGATTTGGTCATTTTCTGCGAGCAGCTAGAAATCAGGGTGTCTTGATTGACGGGGTTGAACTGAATCCTTCAGCAGCCGAGCTTGCTCGTAGCCAAGGCTTCGAGATTTACAAAATCGATTTAGCTCATTTGTCATCTGAGATTGATATGCAGTACGATGCGATTTGTTCATTTCAGGTGCTTGAGCATGTTGCGGATCCCGGAGGTTTTTTGAGGGATATGCTAAAAAATCTGCGTCCAGGTGGCCGCTTGATATTATCGGTGCCAAATGCAGCCGTTATACGAAAAATTGATCCCAATAATCAAAATCTGCTTAATCAGCCGCCGCATCATATGAGCCACTGGGATTCCCAAGTGTTTAGGGCTTTGGAAAATTTTTTTCCAGTGAAAGTGAGGTCAGTTCATCGAGAGTCACTTGCAAATTATCATATTGCTTGGTTCGTTACAGGTTATCTGAGAAGTTTATTTTCCGGCTTGAGTACTACCGCAAACCGAGTTCTTTTCAACAAATATTCAACGGCCCCTATCTGTTGGTTAATAAAAATAGGACTCAATAAATGGATTCCCGGGCATACACTCTTAGTTGAGCTAGAGAAGAAAATCTAATTTGAAGGTTTTACATATCAACTATTCTGACATTTCCGGCGGTGCCGCACGGACGGCATACCGTAATCACCATGTTTGGGGTGGCGCGGGCATCGAATGTGATAATGCATATAAACCTATCGGCTATAACCGACTATGTTCGCTACCACAACAATAAGGCCTCAGGCTACGATGAAAAAATTTATTCGGAAAATACTCAATAAGCTAGGATTTGATGTACATCGCCTATCAGTTGTTGCAGATCCAAATTTGCAATTGCTAGCTTCTATGCACCAAAAGGAAATAGATATTGTTTTTGATATTGGTGCGAATACAGGACAATTTGCTACTGAGATTAGATCGAAAGGTTTTCAGGGTGAAATTATTAGCTTTGAGCCATTAACTTCAGCTCGGAGAAGTCTATTAAATAAAGCAGAAAGAGATTCCAAATGGCTGGTGCATGAGCAAGCCGCAATCGGAGATCAGAATGGTGAAATTGAGATCAATATTTCGGGGAACTCTGTTTCGTCTTCTGTTTTTCCGATGCTTGAGGCGCATTCAAGTGCTGCGATTGATTCAATATATGTTGGTAAGGAAGTCGTACCAATAGTGCGATTGGATTCCATTTCGCATCAGTATCTGCATTCCGAATCTAAACTATTTATCAAAATTGATGCGCAAGGTTTTGAGTGGCAAGTACTGAATGGCGCGGTCGAGACTTTAAAGCGTGTTCAAGGTGTTCTTTGTGAGCTATCGCTGGTCCCACTTTACGAAGGACAACATCTTTGGCTAGAGGTCATTGATCGTTTGGAAGCAAGTGGGTTTACACTTTGGGCTATTCAAAAAGGCTTCACTGATCCGAGAAATGGCCGCTCGTTGCAAGTCGATGCGATATTTTTAAAAGTAGGGTGAGTAGTTGAAACGGGCTATATTATTTCGATTTTGCAATGAAAATAATGCATCTTAGCTTGTCCGATATTCGCGGCGGTGCTTTTGCTGCCGCTTATCGTATTCATCAGGCCCTACGCGCTGAGGGTATCGATTCCACGATGGGAGTCAATATAGCCAGAGCAGGTGACTGGACAGTAGAGGGGCCTGCAAGCAAATTGGCGAAGGCTTTAGGAGCAATACGACCACAGTTGGCTATGCCCTTAAGGCTTTTGCTACAAACCCAGAACCGTGTCATGCACTCTCCAGCGATTCTTCCGTCACGTTGGCCGGTTCGTCTCAACGCTTCTAATTCTGATATTGTGCATCTGCACTGGGTGCAAGGCGGGATGATTTCAATCGCTAACATCGGGCGTATCGAAAAACCCATTGTCTGGACGCTGCATGATATGTGGGCCTTCTGCGGAGCAGAGCATTACACCGACGACACTCGCTGGCGTGATGGGTATCGGGCGGATAATCGTCCGGGTTATGAATCCGGTTTCGATCTCAATCGCTGGACCTGGGCACGCAAGCGAAAACATTGGCGTCGACCTATGCACATTGTGACACCAAGCCGCTGGTTGGCGGAATGCGTGCGTGATAGTGCCATCATGCACGACTGGCCGGTGAGCGTCATTCCCAACGCTATCGACACCGACTGCTGGCAGCCCATCGATCAATCTCTTGCGCGATCACTGCTGGGCCTGCCGCAAGATGTGCCTCTGCTGTTGTTTGGCGCCATGGGTGGTGGACAAGATCCACGCAAAGGCTTTGATCTTTTGCTCGATGCGCTTAATTTGCTGAAAGAGCAAGCTAAGGAGATGCAACTGGTGGTCTTTGGCCAGTTGGCGCCACGGCAGCCGCCTGATTTGGGTTTTTCGGTGCATTATGCCGGCCATTTGCACGACGATCTGAGTTTACGTGCACTCTACAGTGCAGCGGATGCGCTGGTGGTGCCTTCGCGTCAGGATAATTTGCCCAATACCGGCGTCGAGGCCCATGCCTGCGGTACGCCCGTCGTGGCTTTTGACATCGGCGGCCTGCCCGATATTGTCGAGCATCAGCATAGTGGTTACCTCGCCCGCGTATTTGACGTAGAAGACCTGGCAGAGGGTATTTACTGGGTTTTGCGAGAGAGTGAAAGCGCGCAACTCGGCAAGAATGCGCGTCAAAAGACGGTGGAGACGTTTTCTTATCCAGTGGTGGCAGAGCAATATCTTAGGGTTTATGAGCAAGCATGTAAGATGCAATGAGGTATGAAGCGTATGCTATAGCATTATCAATATGTCTATCTTAATAACCTGCGCATCAAAAATATTCCACGTTTAAGCAGATAAACCATCACATAACGGCTAAAAAATAAGGCAACTCCAATCGGATACAAGTATGGAATGGGGTAATGCTTTCGAAACAAACGATTCACATCCCGTAGATTACGATGTGAACGGATGCTTGTTAATGATTGCAAAAAATCAGAGACATCGAGCGATCCGGGATCATGCGCTAATGTTGTTCGCGTGTTATCGATTTTGACAAAAGCGTGAGTTGCCACACACAGCTCAATGCCTTGTTGTCGTGCGCGCAAATAGAAATCATGGTCTGCTCCGTAATGCGGTAAGTTTTCCTGATCCAGCAATCCTATTTGCCTAAAAACTTGGGCGGGGATAATAACTCCTCTGCCGCCAATAATTAAACTAACCGCTAATGTTTCGTTAATTTGCATTTTTTTTGTTAATTGTTGATGTCCCGCAATGTTCGGAAAACCTAGCAAAAAACAAGTGCATGGACCAATTGATATCATTTCGCCGGATTGCTTATCTTGCTGCACTGGCGCAATGATAGCGTTTGGTGTTTTTTGCATCAATTCAACCAATATACCCACCGTGTCAGGACTGACATAACAATCATTATTCAATAATAGTATTGCGTCGGCGCCGGACGCTAAGCCGTGTTGGATTCCTAAGTTATTGGCGCCGGCCCACCACAGGTTTGGCGAACCTTTTAATTGCATTGCCTCAGGGAATTCTTTCGTTAATCCGGCGGATGTTTCTTCGGTAGTTCCATGGTCGACGACAGTAATGGTGAAATCACGGTAATGACTGGCGCTTAAGGCTTCGAGGCAAAGCCGGGTTTGGGTATAACCATTGAAGTCGGTAATGATGATGTGAAGGGCTGTCATGGCGCTAAACGGGTGCGTTTACGACTTTCTATGTAAGACATTTCGCTGCCGAATTTGGAGCAGCGAAGTGTATAAAATCTTGCCAATCGACTCCCAATTCATTGATTCGGGAAAAGGGGCGGTAACTGGATTGTTCAGTTGATTTCGCAATGCCCTGGCCATGTCGTCCGGATTGGTTTCACACAGCGACTCCGGCGCATCTTTGAACAGTTGCTCATGTCCGGAAACACGCGTCGCTACCACGGGTTTTTCGCAAGCCAGATATTCGGCGATTTTGCAGGCACCCGCCATGCTATTGAATTCATCATTCATGTAAGGTATGACGACTAAATTGCAGGCGTTTATTAAATCAGATACGGACGATTGGGGTTTTTCACCCAGATATCTGATCCAAGGCTCATCGGCAATAGTCGTTGAGATTCTGCCGGCCAAAACCAGGCGCAGTGATGGCATTTCCTGTCTTAGTTTTCGGCAGGCTTCAATAAGTAGCGGTCCGCGAGTCTGTGTGATGGATCCAAAATAGCCAATGAGTAGAGATTCTTCTTCGAGCCCTGTTGTTTTTCTTGCTTGCTTTATATTTCCGGGGGCAAATAAGTTTCGATCGACGCCATTTTCTATGAGCAAGGTATTGGGATTAAGTGTTCTCAAAAACTGTTGAAGTGGTTCGCTAGCACAAAGCACTAAATCAGCGTTTTGGGCGGCGGATCTAAACATGGCTTTCATCCCCGGTAGTCGGTTACTGGCAAATGCCGGGTAGTAATCATAAATATCGAATACAAACGGCACGCCAAGTCGTCTTGTCATTTGAAGACCGATATAGCCGATATGGCTGTCGCCGCTAGCAATGACAATATCAGGTTTTGCGCGGCGGATGGTGTTATAAAGACTTGGAATCAGTTTAGGTAATTGGGTGAATGTTGCCGGTACTGTGGAAAATGAAATATTTGTTGAGTTGATTATTGTGCTGTCTTTATTTCTGTAGTCGATAGCATCAACTGAAACATTATTGCCTTGCCGGGTAAGTTGTATAGGTAGATGGTATAGACGGCCGAATCGATCAATGATTAGGTCTTTATTGGTGTAATACCGTTTAAAAAGGCAGTGAATGTTCATTGTTGATATCCAAAGTGTTAAGCCTAAAGTTGCAAAAGTTGGCGTCTAAATTTATCGGCTTGTTTTTGGCGGCATTATATATCTCGATGCGTAATTGAGTTGGCAAAAAGTGGTCCAAAAAGGGGGGCAGGTTCTGATGGATCCCCCGCAAAGCGCTCGTTCCCATGCTCTGCGCTCGCCGTTATACACAAGTATCGGTAAACTTGCTAAACAGAGGTCATCGTATACCTGGAAACGGTGCTGTTTGATAAATCTGCGGATATTGAACATCAGTGGCTTTGAAATCGCGACGAAGGCGTCGCTCCCACAATGAGGCCGGAAGCTCTGTGGGAGCGAGCCCCAGATCGTCCCTCACCTAACGCTAGGTGAGGGAAAGTCGGGAACGTTGGGCGACAAAAAATGGTATCGAGGCCTCATTAGCTAAGATTGCAAAACAGTAATTTTTTTCTGGTTTCCACGGTCCTCCGTGGGAACCCATGCCTTGTCAGCTGAGGCAAGATCGGTATGCATTCCCACGCTGGAGCGGTGGGAACGAGGAAAACGGTAATTTTCGACTTATGTATAACGATGAGTGCTCTGCGTGGGAATGCCGCTTTAGACGCTCTGCGTCGACTGCGGCGGGCAATGGTTTAAGGAATGTATCGTTGCTCTTGTCGGGATTATCGACCTCTGGGGACGCAGAGCGTAGGGACGATGATAATAATCAATATATTTATCAATTTCCAGCCATAGCAAATTGTTTTATTTTGGCTATTTCGTGGGGATACCTCAGGGCTACCCATTAGCCTGTCGTAGTCAATAAGCCAAGCCAATCCCTTAAGCAAATTTGGGCTTTTTTTCGAATTCTCTGTCTTGCGAATCAATCTCTTCAGTTTGTTATTGAACTGTAAGTTAATAAGCGAGTTATTTCCATTTATTCAATAAAAGGATTTAACACTCGAACACCAGTATTTTCGAAGTCTTTGGTATTTCTAGTAACAATGACTAGATCATAGATTATCCCGGTAGCTGCAATCAATTTATCTAAGGCGTGTTCGTGCCTAGGGGCGCGTAATTTTCCCCAAAGTAAAGCAATTTCGCTATCAATGGCCAGGATGTTATCTTGATATTGATCTAGGATGGTATTGAGCCAGTTTTCCAACAGTTTGCCTTGAGCTTCGTCGCCACGGTGGAAAATCAAATCGACGCCTCTGCGCAATTCGCCAACTGTAATGGCGGAAATGTAAATGGGGACGTTCTCCTGAATGACTTTATCGAAAAATTTTCGCACACCGGAATGGGCTTTATAGCCTTTTCTAAGCTCGCTGATGATGTTGGTATCAATCAAATACATTGGATTCGCTAGTATCGTCATTGATGCGCTGAAAATCCGTATCCATACCAACATCAGGTATGTTGGCTAAAGCTTCGGCAAAGCTTTTACGTTGAGGTTTTGTCAGTACTTCAGTCAAAATGGCTCGATGCTCAGCTTCAGTAGAGCGATGGTGTTTAACCGCCCTTTCTTTCAACGCATTTATGATTGAATCATCGAGGTTTCTAACGACTAGACTTGGCATGATGGCTTGCTTGTAAGCTAAATGATATCAATGATAGCATTTTTTGATGATATTCAAGCTAAACAAATTGTAGCAAATCGATCAAGCTTGTCACCGTTCAACCGAAAATTTGGGCTTTGCATTTGACGCCGGCAAACGGCACTCTCGGCAGGACATGGTTTGTAAGTCTGCTCTAAATATTTCGACCGTGGCCTGAGCAAGCCGAGATGTTTGAGCCAACCCGAAACGCTGGGGACGGCTTGCATAAACCGTCCCGCTGGTGATTACGGCAACCCAATGCCGAGTTATGCCGTTATGCTATACTCCCGACGGTCGATCAGTTAGACGCTAATTGATTGTGTCAATTGGAAAAGTGAGGCCCTCATGGCAAACTCCGCGCTTAAATTACCCAGTTATGACGATATTCTGGCGTTGCCCGAAAATATGATCGGAGAGATCATCAATGGACGTTTGGAAGTGCGGCCGAGGCCAGTGCCGAAGCATGCTTTGACTTGTTCATCGTTGGGTATTGAAATTGGTTCGTTGTTTCATGGTAGACATGGTGGTTCTGCCGGTTGGTGGATACTTGACGAGCCGGAGTTGCACATCGGCGGGCATGTTTTAGTACCGGATCTCGCAGGGTGGCGTAAAAAGTGCATGCCACAGCTGCCGGAGACGGCTTGGTTTGAAATCGTGCCTGATTGGGTCTGCGAGGTTTTATCGCCCGCAACCGCCAAAATCGATCGTAGCGAGAAAATGCCGATTTATGCAGGTCTTGGCGTGTTCTATTTTTGGTTGATCGATCCGGTGTTGCATACGCTCGAAACGTATTGTTTACAAGAAGGCCATTGGCTTTTGCAGCATTGTTTAAAGGATGACGATCAAGTCAGCGCCGATCCATTTGCCGAGCATTCATTTAGTTTGAATCATTTGTGGGAATAAGGAAATTCAGTAATGTCGGCGAATTTCTAGGCATGATGGGGTTTGTAAATCATATGCATCAAGCTAAAAACGGCCAACCAACATCCGCTCTTTTCCAAGTTGCTATTAAAGTACTTAGCCCGGATTGCGCTACGCTCCATCCGAGCTACGCTGCTTAGACCTGCCGGTAGCGGTCGGTAGCGATTTAGCAAGGGGGATCTGTGCTTAGCTTAATGCGTATATGGGGTTATAACCCCGTTCTAAACGTTTCGCCCGTGGTCAAAGCCAGCCGAGATATTTGAGCCAAACAGAAATATTGGTGCCGAATTTTGATCTACGATGAGTATATACATTGATGTTCTTAGAGGCCTAAAACAGCGTTTCAATGGGATGTCTTTCGCTGAAATGGGCTTCGCCGGGGTCCGTGAATTCGAAATTCGTATGCATGTGTGCTTGCTGCGTGGTATCAAAAAACTCCCAAATACCGCCTGGTATTTCTGCCGACATCATCATGCCGCTTTTGGCGTCGATATACATCTTTGCAACCCCTTCCGGCGGCGTCAAAGGAATTTCCGGCTTGTCGCGTAAAGCGGTTTGCATAAATTCCATCCACATCGGCAAGGCGGCGGCACCTCCGGTTTCTTTGTAGCCCAGGCTGTTGAAATTGTCGAATCCCACCCATGCCGTAGCGGATACGGTAGCGCTATAGCCGTTGAACCATGCGTCGCGGTGATCATTGGTCGTGCCGGTTTTTCCGGCAAGATCGGCGCGTCCGAGTCGCTTCGCTTTGACGGCGGTGCCTCTTTGCACGACATCGCGTAGCAGGGAATTCATTAAAAAACTAATTTGTGGCGTGATGATGCGTGGTGCTTGATTGATGAATGCCGGCGATTCGCTGGTGCAGTCCAGACAGGCGACTTGAGGGTTGGCCTGGTACAGTAATTTGCCGTCGCCGGATTCAATCCGGTCGATCAAATAAGGCTCGATCAAAAAACCGCCGTTCGCGAAGACTGCATAAGCTCGCGCCATCTGCAGTGGAGTGGCTTGGCCGCTGCCCAGCGCAAGCGTATAGCTATTGGGCAATTGATCCTTTTGAAATCCGAAACGCATGGCGGTCTTAACGACAGGCTTGATACCTAAATTAAGCAGCAAGCGTACCGAAATCAGGTTTTTGGATTTTCGAAGAGCGACTCTTAGGCTGGTCGGGCCGGAAAATCTTCTATTGTAATTCTCCGGACGCCATTCATGACCGGGTCTTGAACCTTCCAATACGATCGGTGCATCGTTGATTAGCGATGCGGTCGTATAACCGTTTTCCAAGGCTGTTGTATAGATAATCGGTTTAAAGCCCGATCCCGGTTGCCGGTTCGACTGAGTCACTCGATTGAATTTGTTGTGATTGAAGTCGTAACCGCCGGCCAATGCCAATATCGCTCCGTCGATCGTGTCGATGGCGACAAAGGCGCCCTCGGCTTCCGGTATTTGCGCTAAAGCCCAGGTTTTATCGTTGAGTTGTCTAACAAAAATGGCGTCACCGGTTTTGAATAGATCAAGGATTGATTGCGGTGCCGCCCCTCGTGCGTTTCGTGAAATAAACTTGCGCGCCCATTTCATGTTGCTCCATGGCACTTCAACGGTTTTTCCTCCGCGTAATTGGACGGTAGCCTTGTCGTTATCGATTCGTTTGATCAACGCTGGATAGCTGTCGCCGATTATCGGCAGCTTGTTGATGTCGGTTTTTTGATCGGGGGCATTGGGCAATTTAAAACGGTAGCCGTGGCGTTCGTCATAGCTATGCAAGGCGTTTCTTAAAGCCCGGGTGGCTGCATTTTGCAGGGGGCGGGTAATCGTCGTGTAGACCTTCATTCCCGACCCGTATGCTTGCGGTCCATAAAGTTCAAGAATTTTTTGCCGGGCCATTTCGGCGATAAAAGGTGCCGATAGTTCGATGCCGCGATGAATCACTCTTGCCGTATTGGCTTCGACGAGAGCGGCTTGGTACGTTTGTTGGTCGATATAGCCGATTTGTTGCATTCGGTATAACACATAGTCGCGCCTTTCCATGGCTCGCGCAGGGTTGACGATAGGGTTATAGGCCGAAGGTGCTTTCGGTAGGCCGGCTATCATTGCGGATTCCGCCAGCGTGAGCTCGTTTAAGGATTTACCGTAGTAGGTTTGGGCGGCGGCGGCAACGCCGTAGGAGCGTTGGCCTAGATAGATTTTATTAAGATACAGTTCGAGAATTGTGTCTTTTGAGAAAGTCTCTTCTATCTTGAGCGATAGAAGTATTTCTTTTAGTTTACGAGTGTAGGTTTTTTCACGACTCAGTAAAAAATTTCGTGTGACTTGCATTGTGATCGTGCTGCCGCCTTGTTCCTTTTTACCGGTGGTGGCGAGTTTTAACGCCGCACGTAATAAGCCTACAAAATCGACGCCTTGATGTTCGTAAAAATGTTTGTCTTCGGCCGCTAAAAATGCATGAATCAGCTCTTTTGGAGCCTGGTCGATCGTGATGGGGCTGCGCTTTTTTTCGCCGAATTCAGCGATTAAAAGGTTGTCTTTGCTATAAATTTGCAGCGGCGTTTGATAATGAACATCCTTTAATTGGTTAACATCGGGCAGCTCTTCGGAGAGGCGCTCCAATAACAGGTAGCCGTAGATCGCCGCTGATATGAGGCCGATTAGAAAAAGCACACTGAGCCATTTAAAAAAGGTGATCACTAATTTAATTATCACGAAGTATTCCGGTTTGTACCACTACTGTAATTGTACCGATGTAATTGCCTGGCTCCTTGTATTTAAAAAAGTTTCCGATGTGTTTTCTTTTTTTTCAAAAAGGGGCTGAACATTTACCTTGGTTTTGATTATATCGTCAAGTTCGATTGATTCTTAACGGGTTGAATAAAAAGAAATCTGACGTTGACTGTTGCTAAAAATATACTTGATTTGACTTTTGAGCAACACAAACTTTAATGAATGCTCGAAAATCATGTTATTTTGTCGCCTTCGAAAAGAGTTGACGCTCTGTTGCGTAAGGATTTCGTAAAAAATAACTTCCTTGTGCTATGAGTTTTGAAGCGGGTTCGGTAACTCGCTTGACAGGATGCCGTATAACTTATCTCACTTCAAATTTCGGCAGTGCCGGAGGAGGCCCCGGGGTGCTCGGTACCTCACCTAACGCTAGGTGATGGACTGGCATAGAGCCTACATGGATGTATCCGCGGCGTCCTTTGACGGGTCTCCGGTGCCGAAATTTGATTTACGATGGGTATAATTCAATCGCTTACGCCATATCAAGAAGGGGTTAGCCGAATATTTACCATGGATGGAGACTAAATCTTTGATTTTCGATACTGAAAATTCTTTGTCGTAGGTTATGCGATAAATGTGATTCGGTTTGAAAAAGCGATCGAAATCAAAGCAGAATGAATATTTTTTTATGTAATTTAAAAACACTACTATACTGATCTCTGTGCAGTTTGGTCGGGCGTATTGATATTAGTGCCTGCGTGATTGGTGATCTAACCTGGCACAGGGATGTGCTATCGTTTTAATGACTTATGTGCTTCTTAATAATGATGCATCATCGATAACTAGATAGGCAACAGTGTATCCGATGCAACAACAATTCAATGTTTTACAAGGGTTCTACGATGAACTGGTTTAGTCGCAAAAATGTGCCTGTAGTCGGTATCGACATTAGCACGGCAGCCGTTAAATTATTGGAATTATCGAAAAACGGTCCTCGTTATCGAGTCGAAAGTTATGCCGTCGCGCCATTACCGCAGGATGCCGTTATCGATAAAAATTTCGCGAATGTCGATGTGATCTCTGACGCTATCAAACAAGCCATCAAACAATCCGGAACGAAAGTTAAGCATGCCTGCGTCGCGGTTGCTGGTTCGGCGGTTATGACCAAAATCATAACGATGCCCGCTAATTTTTCGGACGAAGAAGTTTACGAACAAATCATGGTCGAGGCAGATCAATATGTGCCTTATGCACTGGATGAGGTCAACCTGGATTTTGAAATTCAGGGAAAAAACGCTAAAAACTCCGAAATGGTTGATGTGCTCTTGGTCGCCTCCCGTCGTGAAAATGTCGAGGACCGCATCGAAGCCTTGGATAAAGCGGGTTTAAAAGCCAAAATCATTGATGTCGAAGCGTTTGCGATGGAAAACGCCTTTGCGCTTATCGCCGATCAATTACCCGGTTCTAGCGAAGGCCAGACTATTGCTATCTCGGATATCGGTTCGACGATGGCGACATTGAACGTCATTGCGGACGGTAGAACTATTTATACGCGTGAACAAGGTTTCGGCGGAAGGCAGTTGACCGATGAAATTCAACGCCGCTACGGTTTGTCCTACGAAGAAGCCGGTCTTGCCAAGCGGCACGGCGGTTTACCCGATAATTATATCAATGACGTATTGGAGCCGTTTAAGAAGGCGATGGTTCAGCAAATTGCGCGATCGCTCCAATTTTTTGTTTCATCGAGCGCCAACAGAACGATCGATTCTATTATTTTGGCGGGCGGCTGCTCGTCGATACCCGGTGTCGATAAGCTGGTCGAACAGAACTTGAGTATTCCCTGTTTTATTGCCAATCCGTTTATCAATATGGCTTTATCGAATCGAGTGAAACCGCAAAGTTTAAGTAGCGATGCGCCGGCGATGATGATCGCCTGCGGACTTGCGCTAAGGAGTTTCGATTAATGGCCCGAATTAACCTGCTCCCTTGGCGAGCCGAGCTTAAAAAACAACAGCAACAGCAGTTTTTAACTGTTGCACTGTTGTCGATTGTCTTGACCCTGGTGTTGATTTTTGCGGTTCATATGCATTACGACGGTGTAATGTCGTATCAGGAAAGCCGGAACCAAATGCTAAGGAATGAAATCGCTGCGGTCGACAAGAAGATTGCCGAAATAAAAAACATTGAAGAAAAGAAAAACGAATTACTGACTAAGATCGATGTTATTCAAAAGTTACAGGAAAGTAGACCTTTGATTGTTCGTCTTTTCGATGAGGTCGCTAGAAGAACGCCTGACGGCGTGTTTCTATCAAGCTTTGCGCAGTCTAATATGGAATTGACGTTTAAGGGCAAGACCGAATCGAATGCCCGTGTATCTGCGTTTATGCGAGCGATAGAGGCTTCCGAGTGGTTGCACAGTCCTAAGTTGAACATCATTCAGTCTCAACAAAAAACCAAGGTCGATCAGCTCAGCGATTTTATTCTTATCGCGCAACTGGGTACGGCTTCCGAAGATGAGAAAAACTGATGAATCTGTCTGAAATTAATTGGGATTTTAATGAGGCCGGGACTTGGCCGACACCGGTAAAAGCCGTGATCATCGTGATGGTTTGCATGCTCGTTGCGGTCGGCGGTTATTATTACGATACCGCTGACCAATTGGAAGCGTTGGAGCGATTGGAACAGACAGAGCGGGATTTGAAGAGCAGCTTCGAGGCGAAACAAAAAAAAGCGATCAATCTGCCCGACTACAAGGCGCAGTTAGAGCAGATCGAAGATTCGCTGATTGAAATTATCAAACAAATGCCGACCCGCTCCGAAGTGGCGAATTTATTGGTCGATATTTCACAGACCGGCTTGGCGAGCGGTTTGGAATTCAGACTGTTTAAGCCGACAGACCCGGTGCGCCGCGACTTTTATTGGGAGCTTCCGATCAATATACAAGTTATTGGGCGTTACGAAGAATTGGCTTTATTTGTTAGCGGTTTAGCTTCATTGCCGAGGATCGTTACAGTGCATAACGTTAAGATAAGCCCTGTTTCTCAACAAGCTAAAGGCGAGACGTCCGATAAAATGGTCATGGACGCAACGATCAAGACATATAACGAGGGGGAGCAAGGTCCCGCGCCGGCAAAGCCTCAGCACAGAAGAGGTAGAAGATGAAGTCGAGTATTTTATCGCTAACCGACTCAAGGTCGCGGCAAAGTCGATTTTGCAGCGCGTTTTTTAAACATGGTGCATTTGCGGCCTTAAGTTTGTTGAGCCTTTTCTTACTGAATGCTTGCTCGAGCGATGATAAGTCCGATTTGGTGCAATATATCAACCAAGTCAAGGCCCGGCCGAAAACGCAGATCGAGCCGTTGCCTGAAATCAAAGTGATTGAACCGTTCATCTTTAAGCCGAGCGGTTTACGTGATCCGTTCCGGCCCATAGAAAAAGCTGCGGAAGCCGAGCTTGTCGATATCGGACCAGGAAGAGGGATTAGGCCCGACCCTACCCGACGCAAGGAGCAATTGGAGACCTATTCTCTGGACAGCTTGAGAATGGCTGGAACCATCACTAAAGATACGGTGCTATGGGGATTGGTCAAGGCCGGTGACGGGACTATCCACCGGGTAAGAGAAGGTAACTACATGGGCAAGAATCACGGTAAGATTATTCGTATCAACGAGGATAAAATCGAATTGATGGAAATCGTTCCCGATAAGCCGGGAACATGGCGAGAACAGCAAACTTCATTGGCATTGTCCGAATGATGTTGGGGATTAAACAATGAGTATTCAAGGCAGCAATAACATGAGCAGAGTGACCGAGCCTCTTTGGAAAACAATCTTCGCGGGGATATTCCTGTGCGTTTTTCAGTTTGCCGTTCAAGCGAGTGAAGTACAAATTCAGAATCTAGATTTTACTCGATTGTCGGGGGGGCGCTTGCAGTTGCAATTGGAACTGGACGGGCCGGCTCCGGCGCCTCGGGTTTTTCATACCGACAACCCCGCCAGAATTGCGTTGGACTTTAGCGGTGTTAAAAGCGGTTTATCCAAGAAAAAATTTCCGATTAATTTAGATGCCGCCGATAGCGTGTATGTCGCCGAATCCGGCGGCAGGTTACGAGTCGTCATTAATTTGATTTCTTCGGTGCCTTATGAAACAAGCACAGAGGGTAATAAAGTATTCGTCACGTTAGCTGGAGCGGCGCAGGCCGAGGCACCGGTCGTTCGCTCGGAAACATCGATCGTGGCTACGGCTGCACAACAAGCGAGAAGCGATGTGATGGCGCAGTTTTTACCCGAGCAAGGTATTAAGGGTTTGGATTTCAGGCGCGGGCCGCGTGGCGAAGGGCGTATTCTGGTCTCGTTGAGCGAGCCGAATACGATGGTGAATACCCGTGAAATCGGCGGTAAGGTTGAGATTTATTTTGTTAATACCCGTCTACCGGAGCGGCTTTCTAAACGTTACGACGTATCCGAGTTTGCGACGCCGGTCAGATCTTTCGATGCGGTCAGTAGCCGTCAAGAAACCAAAATTACCGTCGATTTACAGAGCCCGCTTTACGAATATTCTCAGTTCCAGTCGGAAGGCACGTTGACTGTCGAATTTCGGCCATTGACGCAAGCGGAAAAAGACTTGAAAGACAGCCAGAAGGATCGTTATACCGGCGATCGCTTGTCGCTTAATTTTCAAGATATCGAAATTCGTAGCGTAATCACGCTATTGTCCGAGTTTACCGGACAGAACGTTGTCGCCGGCGACGAAGTAACCGGGCGGATAACCTTGAAACTCGACGACGTGCCTTGGGACGAAGCGCTGGATTTCATCATGATGACTAAAGGCTTGGAAAAGTACCAAACCGGCAATGTCACATTGATCGCGCCGGTCGGCAAGATCAAGGAATACAAAGAGAAGCAGCGTGAAACCGAAGTTGTAGTAGCGCAATTGGAACCTCTAAGGACAGAGTATATAGAAATAAATTACGCAAGGGCTGAAAGTTTTCGAAACCTATTAAATGGCCTCGATACAGGACTATTTGGAACATGCGGAATTGGTCAGCAAGGCACAAATGTTGGGGCTATGCAAAGTGGTGCAGGTCAAGCAAATGTTCAAGGTGGCGGTGGAAATATAAATTTAAGGGCCGCTGGTCGTCGAAAATCCATTTTATCTGATGAGTTTCTCACATCAAAAGATGATGAATTTGCTCTTTTATCTCCTCGAGGCACTGCTGTTGTGGATAGCCGAACGAATACCTTGATTGTCAGAGAAACGGCTAGTCGTATGGAGGAAATCAGAAAATTAATCGCCAAACTGGATGTTCCAGTGCGCCAGGTGATGATCGAGTCCAGGATTGTGATTGCTAGCAATACGTTTGCACGCGATTTGGGTGTCAGGTTTGGCGTTGCAAAAGCCGCTCAGGTTGGTTCTGGAAAAACATTTGCAGTTGGTGGTCGAGGTACTGAAGGTGATATTAGTGGCGGTGCACAGGTTAGCGATTTATTAGTGGATTTAAGTGCAACTAATCCTTATGGTGCATTGGCGATGACTTTGGCCAGAGGCGCCGATTATGTATTGAACCTCGAAATATCGGCTTTACAGGATGAAGGTAGAGCTGAGTTGCTTTCTAACCCTAGGGTCATGACGTCTGATCGCTGTCAAGCAAAAATTAGACAAGGATTTGAAATGCCATATCAAGCATTTAGCGCAAATCAAGGGGCAAATATTGAGTTTAAACAAGCGGAGTTGGAGCTCGATGTTACGCCGCAAATCACTCCGTCCGGCACGATTCAAATGGCATTGTTGATAACCAAGAATGAGCCTGATTTTGCTCGTGCAATACAAGGAACTCCTCCGATTGTAACTCGGGAACTTGAAACCAATGTTCAAGTCATGGATGGGGAAACAGTAGTGCTAGGAGGGGTATTTGAAAGCTCCCAATCTAATTTAGATAATAAAATTCCATTTTTCGCAGATATACCAGGAATCGGCTTTTTGTTTAGGCGAAACGAGCAGAGCGATGAAAAATCGGAGCTATTAATTTTCGTTACTCCAAAAATCGTTCACGAGAATTTGTCGGGAGCCAAATAATTCCTTGCTTCTACTTCAGCCAAAAAGGGGGCATAATGCCCCCTTTTTTATGCGCGCGAAAACATTACTAGAAACCGCATGGCTAAATCGGAGAACATTTATCTCATCGGTCTAATGGGGGCCGGCAAAACGACAATCGGTAGGCTATTGGCCAAATCGTTAAAAATGCCGTTTTACGATAGCGACAAGATTATCGAAGACTTGACTGGCGTCGATATACCGACGATATTCGAATTCGAAGGTGAGTCAGGATTCCGGGATCGTGAACAAAAAGCGTTAGCAGGTTTGACGAAATTGACTCATGTCGTGTTGGCGACCGGCGGCGGTGCGGTTATCCGCGAAGAAAATCGGGAATGTCTCAAGGAAAACGGTTTTGTGGTTTATTTGCAATGTTCGGTGGATAGAATTTTGGAAAGAACCAAGCGCGATACGCAGCGCCCGTTATTGCAAACCGACAATCCGAGAGCGAAGTTGGAACAGTTGCTAATCGAGCGCGAGCCGTTATATTTGTCATGTGCGGACTATATCGTCGATAGCGGTACATTACAGAGTAAGGCCGCGGTTAAAAATATATTGCAGCGTTATAGGGATTTATGAGGTTAAAGAGGAAAGGTGAAAAAAGGTGAAGGCGGCGGCTTAGGGACATAACGCGTCATTCCGCCAGGGATGGGCGGAATCCAGGGCCAGGGATGGCAATGGTTGGCTTTCCTCGTTCCCACCGCTCCTGCGTGGGAATGCATACCGAAGCTGAAGTGAAAGCGCTGTAGGGTGCGCATCGCGCACCTTTCCACGGTACCGAACCAAATGCAAGTCCCGACCCAGGTGCGCGATGCGCACCCTACGGATTGAAAAGCTCTTTTGCGACACAGAAAATTAGATGTATAACAGAAACAAATGAAAACATTACAAGTCGATTTAGGGCAGCGTAGTTATCCGATATACATAGGCTCTCGTTTGCTGGAACAAGCCGATTTATTGAATCGGCATATTCGTTCCAAACAAGTTTTGGTCGTGACAAACGAAACGGTGGCGCCTTTATATTTGCAGCAAGTGCTCGATAACCTGTCGGATTTTGTCGTCGAAACCGTTATTTTGCCGGATGGCGAACAATATAAAACGCTCGACTATTTGAATCGGATTTTCGATACTTTGTTGGCTCACAAATTCAGTCGAAATGCCAGTTTGATTGCCTTGGGCGGCGGCGTCATCGGCGACATGGGCGGTTTTGCCGCCGCTTGTTACCAACGCGGAATTCCATTTATACAAATCCCGACCACGTTGTTGGCGCAAGTCGATTCTTCGGTCGGCGGCAAGACCGGCGTTAATCATCCGCTCGGCAAAAACATGATCGGCGCGTTTTATCAACCGCAATGCGTGATTGCCGATATGTCGGTCTTGTCGACATTGGAAGACAGGCAATTGTCGGCCGGTATCGCTGAAGTGATAAAATATGGATTGATACGCGATCCCGATTTTTTTGCATGGCTCGAGAACAATATCGAGTCTTTGCTCGATAGGGATGCCGAAGCGCTCTCGTATGCGGTCGAGCGCTCGTGCCGCAATAAAGCCGAAGTCGTTGCCGCCGATGAGAAAGAATCCGATGTTAGGGCGACCTTGAATTTGGGCCACACCTTCGGTCATGCGATTGAAACCGGTATGGGCTACGGAAGCTATTTGCACGGCGAGGCGGTTGCGATCGGCACTTGCCAGGCGGCCGATTTGTCAAGGCGCAAAGGCTGGCTGACCGATGCCGACGTCGAACGTATTATTAGATTGTTTAAGTGGGCCAGGTTGCCTGTCGAGCCTCCGGCAACGCTCGATGCTAACCGTTTTATCGAATTGATGGCCGTGGATAAAAAAAATGTCGACGGCAATATTCGTTTGATTTTATTGAAGAGTATCGGCGAGGCAACCTTGCCGGTCGGCGTGGAAAAAGCATTATTGGTAGCGACGCTAAACGGATATGGTCGAAAAGGCTAATCAGGTTGCGAATAGGCCGTATGGCTTGGCAAAACCGGCGATTAAATCGTTAATTACTGCCGAGCGCGCTCAAAAGTTCGAGTTATTGATTCATCTGATAATCAATTTTAATCGTCCGTTGATCGTTAACGGCCCAACCGGTATCGGTAAGTCGACATTGTTGACGGTTTTGCGCGAGCAACGTCCGGTCGAAGGGCATTATTGTTTCATGACCGGCGATCATCAGTTAAGTTTTTCGTCGATTCAAGAGCGTTTGCGCAGTTTTTTGGAGACGGAACAACCGGCTTGCAAAGGCTTTTCCCTGGATGATGCGATCGCATTGCTTGAGCAGAAAAAACTCAAGTTAATCTTGATGATCGATAATGCCGGCGAATTGATACCCGGTTTGATCGATGCTCTATCGGAATATGCTTTGGCTAACCCGACATTAAGAGTTATTTTTTCGCTAACTCAGGACGAACTGTATATCAAAAGTCGTTCGGACCGGTCTGTCGAGGATTGTCATTTTATCGAGCTATTGCCGCTGTCGGAAAAACAATGCCGAGATTTTTTGCAAAATCTTTCCGGGAAGCCGGACGCGCCGATTTCGTTCAATGCGGTCAGCGATAACATGGTGGAGTATGTCTACCGCGAAACGCATGGCATTCCGGGTAAAATTGTTGCTCAATTACCGCGTTTGTCCGATTTCGAGCGGTTGGGTGCTCCCGTCCGGTTTTCGATTGGGCTGTTTGCGCTTTTTGCGATCGCAGGTATCGCCTTCGTCGGCTGGGAGGCCTTGGCTCCTAAATCCGATCATCATTTAACGGAGTCTTTGCCGAGGCCGCAGCAACAGGCCTTGTCGGTTCCGTTGCCGGTTGAAAAGTTTGCCGGTAAGCAGGCGGTAAATGACAGCATCGTTACCGATGTCGCGGAGCAAAAGCCTAAGCCTAAGATGACAAACGTCGTTACGGCCCCGGTAGCGGCGGTACCAGACCGGAAAATCGAGACCACTGTGAAAAATAAGGAGATTAATGATCTCGAGGTGGTTTCTGACTCTGTCGAAAACGACAGGCTTGAGAATCCGATCGCCGGTCCGAGTATAATTAAAGCCGAGCCTTTAGTGCCGGCAGTCGCAGATGAAAAGATTGAGACAAAGCGGCAGGAGACGATAGATTCCAATCGCTCGGAAGATGACCGGTCCTGGTTATTCAAGCAATCCTCGGATCATTTCACTTTGCAATTAATGGTATTATCGAGCCGACAGTCGATTGTCAATGTGCTGAACAAATATCGGCACCTTCAGCAAGACTTGAAGTATCTTGAAACTCGCATCGGCGGTAAAGAGAAATTTATTTTGCTGTACGGCTCGTTTAGCAGTCATGCCGAAGCCGAAAGGGCTACCGGAAAATTGCCGGCGGAATTCAAAGGGGCTTGGGTTAGGCGTTTCGCGGTTTTACAGAGCGATATCAAAAACGCAAACTAAGTAACGCGCATGAAATAACTTGATCAACGTGAGTATTCAGTCCCTCAGTCATTCTGGTTCCCATGCTCTGCGCTCATCGTTATACATAAATTGTAGGGTACGCTGCGCGTACCAAAGCCGTGCCCTGGCGGTTCGGTTGGCACATGAACATCGCGGGGTTACCATGGTACGCACAGTGTACCCTACGCGGATCACCTAGGGTTAGATGAGGACGATCCGAGAGTGTTAAGTGACAATATAATGGTATCGAGGGCTCATTGGTTAAGATTACAAAAGGGTAATTATTGACTTATGTATAACGATGAGTGCTCTGCGTGGGAATGCCTGAGTACAGCTCCAGCGGTACGAGACGCTAGAGCGTCTCGGGCTGCATTCCCACGCTGGAGCGTGGGAACGATAGGGGGGTGTGAATAATTACTGATCAACAGCGACCCGCTTCGTTTCCGCTCCAGCGAGGGAATGCATACCGGTCTTGCATCGGTAGCCAAGGTACGGGTTCCCACGGAGGACCGTGGGAACCAGAAAAAATAAGTATTCTGCTGTTTCCCAAGCTTCTGCTTGGGAAACCGATATGTGAAGCTCTAGCTTCGCGATACCAAAGAAGCTAATGTTCCTTCGCTTACAGCGATTATAGTTGAGCCAAGTTGAATCGGTCGAGTAGGTCTCGGGAAGGAGTTAAAGTGACTCTTTCCGTTAAATGGCAGTAATGCAGGGGCATGAGGGCCAGAAAAACTCAGGATAGGGCCGAAAGTAAATTTCAAGTCGATTCGTGCTTATTCCTTAAACAAGAGTAAGTATTTAGACCCCGTTGGCAAATTACCGCAATTCAGGCGTAATTGTTGGCCTCCCCCTTTGAAAAAGGGGGATTGAGGGGGATTTAATTAAAAAATCTCCCCTAGCCCCTCTTTTTCAAAGAGGGGGACTGAATACTTACAAACAAGATAATTAAACATAATGACGATATTACAAAACGATACTTTCCTCAGAGCCATATTAAAACAACCGGTCGAAAGAACGCCGGTCTGGATGATGCGTCAGGCAGGGCGCTATTTGCCGGAGTATCGTAAAATCCGCGAGCAAGCCGGCAGTTTCATGAATCTATGCACCAATCCGGAACTGGCTTGCGAAGTCACGCTGCAGCCGTTGGATCGATATGCATTCGACGCGGCTATTTTGTTTTCCGATATTCTGACGATACCCGATGCAATGGGTTTGGGCCTTAGTTTTGCCGAAGGCGAAGGTCCTAGATTCAGCAATCCGATTCGCTCGGTTGCCGATGTCGATAAATTGCCGATTCCGGATCCCGAGCAGGAGCTGCGTTATGTGATCGATGCGGTCCGTTTAATTAGAACTTCGTTGCAAGGCCGCGTGCCGTTGATCGGTTTTTCCGGCAGCCCTTGGACCTTGGCGACTTACATGGTCGAGGGCGGAAGCAGTAAAAGCTTTCAAAAGATCAAGTCGATGATGTATGAACAGCCCAGTGTTGTTCATCGTATGCTGGAGAAATTGGCAAAATCGGTGGCCTTGTATTTGAACGCGCAAATCGCGGCCGGCGCTCAGGCGGTGATGCTGTTCGATACTTGGGGTGGGATGTTGACTTCCGAGGATTATCTGGAATTCTCGTTACACTATGCCAAGTTGGTGCGAGAGCAATTGCAAACCGAAGCGGACGGCCGCAGGGTTCCGACGATATTATTTACGAAAGGCGGCGGGCTTTGGCTCGAAGCAATGGTCGATAGCGGTTACGATGCCTTGGGCTTGGATTGGCAAACCGATATTGGGTTAGCCAGGACGCGCGTCGGCGACAAGGTGGCCTTGCAGGGTAATATGGATCCCGTAAGCCTGTATGCCAATCCGGATGTCATTCGCGCGAAGGTCCAAAACGTACTGGAGCGTTACGGTCGCGGTTCCGGACATGTCTTTAATCTCGGTCACGGTATTTTACCGGATATTAATCCGGAGCATGTCAAAGCGATGGTCGACGCGGTGCATGAGTTCAGCCCGGCTTATCATGCTCTTTGAGCCGAAGTTATAATCAAGTAACGATCATGAAGAAGCTGTCATCGCCCCGGCAAATGAAAGTGCGAGGGATGGCTGGGTACGGTCACTCGCCCGACAGGACGCCGTGAATACGTCCATGTAGGCTCGACGGCGGCGACTGATTGCCAAGGATGGCATGAATGCAGATTTTGCAGGAGCAAAAATCTGCCCTGCCGCCGACGCCTGCCGGTCGAGCAACCGCACCCGCTTCGGTTCGCGTACTTTCACAGTAAATTTTAAAGTCAGGACTTAAACAATGACTACGATTAAATTTCAAGGTAAACCGGTCAACACTTGCGGCGAGCTTCCGGCGGTCGGCTCCAAGGCGCCGGACTTTACTCTGGTCAACGGAAAGCTTGCGGAAGTTTCCTTAGCTAGCTATTCGGGCAAGAAGAAATGCCTGAATATCGTGCCCAGTTTGGATACGCCGACTTGTGCCGCGTCCGCAAGAAAATTCAATCAAAAAGCGGCGAGTTTGGAAAACGGCGTCGTGTTGGTCGTTTCGGCCGATTTGCCGTTTGCTCAAGCGCGTTTTTGTCAGACGGAAGGCGCCAGGGATATTGTGCCGTTATCGACGTTTCGTTCGAGTTTCGCGCGCGATTACGGTGTGGAGTTGGTCGATAGCGTGCTGGCCGGTTTGACAGCCAGAGCGATCGTGGTCATTGACGAGCAGGATCGGGTCATCTATACCCAGCTGGTGCCGGAATTGGCCGACGAGCCCGATTATGAGTCGGCGCTAGCGGCGATGCATGAAATAGACTGAAAATAATTCGGCAGGTTTCAAACCGCTAGGTCGATTTGTTGAACGGTGCCGACGCGGCCGGCTTCGTTGAGGTAAATGCTCGATGTCAAAACCCGCCCGTCGAGGCGGTTTTGAGTATTTTTAAGCTCGAAAGTGGTTTCGGTATTGGCCAAATAAATTGCGCCGATATTTTTTTCGGCTAAGGTGTAAAGCTTGTCGTTGCCTTTGTTATCCTTGGTCCAAATGCGCAAATGTTCATAAACCGCGTCGTTTTCATCTATCCATTGGCTGCCGTCCAGGTCGTGCGCGGCCAGTTCGGCAAAACCGTTACCGGTCGCCGGTCCGAACAATTCATTGCCGTTGTTGATGATGCCGTCGCCGTTCCGGTCGAGCGCTAAAAAGCCGCTACCGTGACCGACGAATGAAATTTGTTCGGCGACTCCGTTCGATGTCAGGTCGAAACTGAATTTCATATCGGTTAGTTTTGCAGCTTCCGCGCCGAAATTGATCACCAAAGGATCTTTCATGACGGCGTCGCCCATTCGTAGGCTGACCGAATTTTCTTCGTAATATTCGCGGCTCATGACCAGGTTAACATCGAAAGCGATTTCTTTGCCGTCTTTCGTTTTGATGAGTCCCTTGGCCGAAAATGCGCTGTGTTCGGCTTCGTAATAAGTTTCGCGGCGCTCATATTCCAAGCCGAATCCGGCTGGACGATCGGCAGTAGGTGCGTCGGCAGGGGTTGCTGTCCCAGGTTCGATCGATCGCTTTGCTTCAAAGGCTTCCAAGCGGTTAATCCGGATTTCCTTGCCGGTCAAGGCCTCTATCATGCGTTTAATGATTTGATAGCGCGGTTCGTGTTCGAGCGCTTTGTCCGGATCGATTTCGGCTTGTTGGGTTTCGGCGGCAGCCTTACCTTTAGGGCTGAGCGTTATCTGGTCGGCTAAAGTGGGATTGAATGCCGTTTGAGTTTGTGAGCCTAGGCTATCCGGACGCCGGTTGCCGACCCAAAAGTTCAGGGATTCTTGCACCGAGTGCTGTTTAATCGATGTTTGCTGCGCGCTTAGTTGGACATTGGACTGTTCGATTTTCATCGCTCTATCCTTAAAGATCGGGAATGTTAATTATTTTATCGGCGGGAATTGGCGAAGCTTGAGCATGAGGGTAAGCTATGGTTATTTAATAAGTTAATTCGGAGTGATCGATGAATCCTAAAGTACTTGCTGTCATGATGATCGTGTCCGCTAGTTTGGCGGCATGTACGACCGAACCGGTCCGAGACGCGGTAGATGAAGAAATTGATGCGTTTACTGTTTATCAAGCCGATCCGATGGATGTGTCCGAAGAGGTTCCTTCGCCGACGCATGTCAAAGGAGGCCGGGAGTTGCATTTGGTTAGGGTCATGGAAGGCGGTGTCTGCAAAAACGAGCGGGAAGGCGTGGAAGGGCTGTTTTTGCTTTATGCCGATACAGACGATGTGGAGCGCATCAAAATAACGGAAGGCGCGCAAATTTTCGGCGATTTTGAACGTGAAATAGAAGCGATCGCTGCGATGGCCTTACAAGAGACGGTCAAAGGCATCTATCTTGGCGGTGATTCGATATTTCCCGATAGCCCGACCAGTCAGCAAAACATGCTTAGTGAATTCGAATTGCAATTCGTGGATACGATCGAGCGCGCGATCGATGATTTTCAACAAAAAACCACGCTGACGATCGATATTCTGCCTTTTCTTCCGTCATTATATTTCTACAGTGAAGGCTGCGAATTAGGTCATGATGAAACCGGGGAATGAAATCGTCGTATATTGTACAGGCCGTCATCAAGCAGTGGGATAAGAGTCGGCTAAGCGAGACGGATTTTCTGGAACGGGCCGCCATGCCGGACAGCTATCCTGTCGTGTCGCCGAAAGTTATTGATATGGGTCGGCAGCGTTTGTTATTGGATTGCCATGGCGGCGATAAATATAGAAAAATCGATTGTTCGCTCTTTGATGAGTCTTTGATTTGCGACCGCTTACTGTTAAATCCGAATGATGGCAGTGTCGTTTATTTAGGTACGCCGAATCAAAATCGTCCGTTGCAGCGGCTCGGAAATTTGGCGGAAGGTAATTGGCTGCAATGCCGATACAATTGGCGTTATCGCGTGCATCGCGACGGTTGGATTTACTGGCTTTATGAAGAAGTCATTTTGAATGTAGCCTTGACCGAAGCATTGAAAGAAACAATTTTTATCGATACGCCGCCTTTTTGGGTTTTTGAAGACTTTGCGCTAGGCCGATAACAATAGCGTAAGGATTTCGTGAAAAATAGGGAAGTTATTTATGACCGAATCCTAAGTCGTTTTAGCAATATTCACTTTAGTTTTAAATCAGCCAATTAAATCACTATGGAAAAACTTACTTGTTTTAAAGCTTACGACATACGCGGTCAACTGGGTACAGAGCTCAACGAAGACATCGCCTATCGAATCGGTCGCGCCTGCGGCGAATATCTGAAGGCCAAGACGATTGCGGTCGGCGGAGACGTGCGGTTGACTTCCGAATCGCTCAAGGCTGCATTGGCCAAAGGTTTGATGGACGCCGGAGTCGATGTGATCGACATCGGCATGACCGGCACCGAGGAGATCTATTACGCGGCGCAGGCGCTGGAAGTACAAGGCGCGATAGAGGTAACAGCGAGCCATAATCCGATGGATTATAACGGCATGAAATTGGTGCGCGAGCATGCTAAACCGATCAGCGGCGATACCGGACTGAAAGAAATCCAACACCTCGCCGAGCAAAATGATTTTGGGCCGGTCGTAAAGAAAGGCTCAATGACCCGCCGTTCTATACTGTCGGGCTATGTCGATCATTTGATGACTTATATCGATTTGCAGAATTTGACGCCGATTAAATTGGTCGTCAATGCCGGCAACGGTGCGGCCGGGCATGTGGTCGATGTGCTGGAAGAGCGCTTCAAAGCCGCCGGCGCGCCGGTCGAGTTCGTCAAGATTCATCACGAACCGGACGGCCGTTTTCCGAACGGAATTCCGAATCCGCTCTTGCCCGAGTGCCGCGCCGATACCGCGAATGCCGTCGTCGAACATGGGGCCGATATGGGTATCGCTTGGGACGGCGATTTCGACCGCTGTTTTCTGTTCGATGAAAAGGGGCAGTTCATCGAGGGCTATTACATTGTCGGGCTGTTGGCCGAGGCTTTTCTACAGAAAAACCCCGGCGCGAAGATCATTCACGACCCTCGATTGACTTGGAATACGGTCGATGTCGTGACCGCGGCGGGCGGCATTCCAGTGTTGTCGAAGACCGGCCATGCCTTCATCAAGGAACGCATGCGCCTCGAAGATGCCGTATACGGGGGAGAGATGAGCGCGCATCATTATTTTCGCGATTTCGCCTATTGCGATAGCGGCATGATTCCGTGGCTGTTGGTCGCGGAGTTGTTGTGCGTCAAAAAAATCCGCCTTTCCGAAGCGGTCGTGCAGCGTATCGAAGCGTATCCGTCGTCCGGTGAGATCAACTCGAAACTAACCGACCCGGTCGGTGCGATCGCGCGGGTTAGGGCGGCTTATGAAGGCGATGCGCTTGTCGTCGATGAAACCGATGGGATCAGCTTGGAGTTCGACAATTGGCGTTTTAATTTGCGATCCTCGAACACCGAGCCGGTCGTTCGGCTCAATGTCGAATCGCGCGGGGATATTGCGTTGATGCGGCAAAAAACCGAGGAGATTTTGGAGCTGTTACAGCGTGAATAATGAGGAATGTTTATGAGTATCATTGCAAAGAAGCCGGATTATTTGATCAGTGTCGAGGATTATTTGGACGACGAGTTGATTGCCGAAACCAAGCATGAATTGATTGATGGCGCCGTCTATGCGATGGTCGGGACGAGCGGAAATCATCAGCGTATAGCGATTAATGTTCTGGCGGAGTTTAGGAGTCATTTAAAAAACCTTCCCTGCGAGCCGTTCGGTTCGGATATGAAGGTGCGGGTCGATTCGAATTTTTTTTATCCCGATGTGATCGTCGATTGTCATTTCGACGAGTCGCAGCCTTACTATACCGAAACGCCGATCATCATCGTCGAAGTGTTGTCGAAGACGACTCGCCGCAACGACAAGACCGTCAAATTAGCCAATTACTTGAAGCTACCGACTCTGCAAGAATATGTGATGATTGAGCAAGATTATGTCGAGGTCGAAGTGCTGAGACGGTCCGAAGGATGGGTTTCGAAACATTATTATCTGGGAGACGACGTGACTTTCGGGGCGATCGATTTGACGCTGCCGGTCGAAGTCATTTATCAGCGGGTTCATAACGAAGACATGCTGGCGTTCTTGGCTGCTAAAGCGGAGTAGGCAGCTTGTACCTTATAAGAGATATTCTCGCGAGAGGAGTAGGGGCGCTGAGAAAAGCCGATTAAGGTGATTAGGGTGCTCATCGCACATCTTTTGCGAGGCCTCGCATTACCCTGTGTCAATATACCGTTAAGCCGCTCTTTCCCAAGCTCCAGCTTGGGAAACACACCCCGGAAGCTCCAGCTTCCTGAGACCGAAACAACCGTCACACATTCTCAATCACCCCGGCTTTCTAGCTCAATCTTTCTTGATTATCGGGAAGCTAGAGCTTCCTGAACAGGTTACCCAAGCTGGAGCTTGGGTAACAGCATATTTTTCTGGTTCCCACGGTCCTCCGTGGGAACCCATACCTTAGTTGCCGAGACAAGATCGGTATGCATTCCCACGCATGAGCGGTGGGAACGAGGAAAACCCATGCGCATCAAGCTAAAAACGGCCACCCGCATCACGCTCTTTCCCAAGCTCCAGCTTGGGAAACACACCCAGGAAGCTCTAGCTTCCTGAGACCGAAACAACCGTCGCACATTCTCAATCACCCTGGCTTTCCAGCTCAATCTTTCTTGATTATCGGGAAGCTAGAGCTTCCTGAATAGGTTACCCAAGCTGGAGCTTGGGTAACAGCATATTTTTCTGGGTTAACCTCTTGGGTGAGTGCAAGTTCTATACAAACGAATAAGAAGTTATTGAATTAACTTCTTATTCTTCATGGTGTAATGCTTTTTCTAGGGTTGAAGCTTGCTTGAGAATGTGTACGCAGGCGTATGAGGGGTACGTCATGCGCCCGACGATTCAAATTAAAACAACCCGGTAATCACGCCTTCGTCGGTGATGTCGATGCGTTCGGCAGCCGGAACTTTCGGCAAACCGGGCATCGTCATCATGTCGCCGGCGATTGCGACGATGAAGCCCGCACCGTTGGCAAGCCTGACTTCGCTGATTTCGACCGTGTGTCCGGAAGGCGCGCCTCTCTCGTTCGGGTTGGTCGAGAACGACATTTGCGTTTTGGCCATGCAAACAGGAAATTTGCCGTAGTTTTGTTGCAGCGTTTTGATTTCGGCTTTAACTTTCGGGCTTGCGGTGATGCCGATCGCGCCATAAAGTTTGGTCGCTATCGTTTCGATCTTATCCCACAGCGGCAGCTCTTCGTCATAGACATAAGTGAAGCCGGGCTCGCGGTTGTCGACGACGGCAAGCACTTCTTGCGCTAATTCTTCCGCACCGGCGCCGCCTTGTGCCCAATGTTTCGAGACCACGCATTTCGCGCCAAGCGCCTCGCATTTGTCTTTGAGCAACGCGATTTCGGCGTCGGTGTCGAAGGTGAAATGATTGATGCAGATTACGCAAGGCAAACCGTAATGGCGTTGGATATTGTCGAGATGGCGCTCCAAGTTGGTGAAACCTTTTTGCAGAGCGTCGATGTTTTCTTGGTTCAGCTCTTCTTTTGCAACACCTCCGTGGAATTTCAACGCGCGGACCGTTGCGACCAATACGACTGCCGACGGTTTCAGGCCGGACATGCGACATTTGATGTCGAGAAATTTCTCCGCGCCTAGGTCGGCCCCGAAACCGGCTTCGGTTACGACATAATCGGCCAGTTTCAACGCGGTTTTCGTCGCGGTGACGGTGTTGCAACCGTGGGCGATATTCGCGAACGGGCCGCCGTGAATGATCGCGATATTGTTTTCAAGCGTTTGCACCAGATTCGGCTTGATGGCTTCTTTCAATAATGCGGCCATTGCCCCTTGCGCATTAAGGTCGCTCGCATAAACCGGCGTGACTCGGTCGGGCTTGTAGCCGATGACGATTCGGCCTAGGCGTTCTTTTAAGTCGACGCGGCTTGTCGCCAGGCACAAAATCGCCATGATTTCGGACGCGACGACGATGTCGTATCCGTCTTCACGCAGATAGCCGTTAGCCGGGCCGCCCATGCCGACCGTGATTTTGCGCAACGCTCGGTCGTTCATGTCGACGACGCGTTTCCATTGAATCCGGCGCGAATCGATGTCGAGCGCGTTACCGTGATTGATATGGTTGTCGATTAATGCCGACAAGAGATTGTGCGCGACGCCGATCGCATGAAAGTCGCCGGTAAAATGTAGATTAATGTCTTCCATCGGCACGACTTGCGAGTAGCCGCCGCCCGCTGCGCCGCCTTTGACGCCGAAACAAGGACCGAGCGACGGTTCGCGCAAGCACATGATCGCCGAATTGCCGAGCCGGTTGATCGCATCGCCTAAACCGACCGTAGTCGTAGTTTTGCCTTCGCCGGCCGGAGTCGGACTGATCGCGGTGACGAGAATCAATTTGCCGTCTTCGCGGTCGGTCAAGTTATTGACGTATTCGAGCGATAATTTAGCCTTATAGTGACCGTATGGATCTAAATGCTCGGCCGGAATGCCGAATTTTTCGCCGGCCAGGTCGATGATCGGCCGCATTTGGGCTTGTTGGGCGATTGCTATGTCTGACATGAATGTTTTCCTGTTTTTAATGTGTCCTCTATTAGCCATAAACCGGAAAGCGCGAGCACAAGATGGCGACTTTGTCGCGCACCGCTGAAATGACCGATTCGTTATCGATGTTTTCCATTACGTCGCACATCAAATGCGCGATTTCGGTCATTTGCGCTTCTTTGAAGCCGCGCGTGGTCGGGGCCGGTGTGCCGACACGGATGCCGCTGGTCACGAATGGCGACTGCGGGTCGTTCGGTACGGCGTTTTTATTGACCGTGATATGCGCACGTCCCAGCGCCGCATCGGCGGCCTTGCCGGTGATGTCTTTCGGGATTAATGAAACCAACATCAAATGATTGTCGGTGCCGCCGGAAACGACGTCGAAACCGCGGTCGATGAAGACTTCGGCCATCGCTTTGGCATTGTTGATGACTTGTTGTTGATAGGTCTTGAATTCGGTTTCCATCGCTTCCTTGAACGCGACCGCTTTTGCGGCGATAACATGCATCGCAGGGCCGCCTTGAATGCCGGGAAAGATGCTGGAGTCGAATTTTTTTTCGATTTCCGGATTGCTTTTGCACAAGATCAATCCGCCGCGCGGTCCGCGTAGCGATTTATGCGTGGTGCTGGTGACGACATCGGCAAACGGTACAGGATTCGGGTACAGTCCGGCGGCAACCAATCCGGCGACATGGGCCATGTCGACCAGTAAATAGGCGCCGACTTTATCGGCGATTTCGCGGAAGCGTTGCCAGTCCCAGATGCGCGAATAAGCCGAGAAACCGGCAACGAGAATTTTGGGTTTGTGTTCGATCGCCAAGGCTTCGACTTGGTCGTAATCGATCAAGCCCGTATCCGGGTGGAGTCCGTATTGCACCGCATTGTAGATTTTGCCGGAGAAATTCGGTTTGGCGCCGTGCGTCAAATGGCCGCCGTCGGCGAGGCTTAGGCCCAGTATCGTATCGCCCGGCTGTATCAATGCCATGAATACCGCCATGTTGGCTTGCGAGCCGGAATGGGCTTGTACATTCGCATAATCGGCGCCGAATAGTTCTTTGGCGCGATCGATTGCGAGTTGCTCGACTTTATCGACATATTCGCAGCCGCCGTAATAGCGTTTGCCGGGATAGCCTTCCGCGTATTTATTGGTCAGTAGCGTGCCTTGGGCCTCCATGACGCGCGGACTGGTGTAATTTTCCGAGGCGATCAGTTCTATGTGGTCTTCCTGGCGGCGACGCTCTTCTTCCAATGCCTGAAACAATTCATTATCGTAACCTGCAATCGTTTGCGATTTAGTAAACATTAATATCTCCTAAAAATTTATTTTTTTTGCATTTCAACAACGGTTTTATCGGCGATCCCGAGGGGAGAAGCTCAAAATGCCGTCAGTGATTTTCGGTGAGTATAGAGTAACGATCATGAAGAAGCTATCACCACCCCGGCAAATGAAAGTGCTAGGGGTGGGTTAGGGTACGGTCACTCGCCCGACAGAACGCCGTGAATACGTCCATGTAGGCTCGACGGCGGCTCCCTGCCGCCGACGTCTGTCGATCGAGCAACCGCACCCTCTTCGGCACTGGCATTTTTTCTACCGAGCTTCGACTATCGAAAAATTAGATAAAGAGTCTAATTTCACGAGCTTTCACAGTACTAATTGAAGCTAAGGCCGGAGCAACAATATTTGTAAATCGGCAACATTGGTGCCGGTCGCACCGGTCATCAGTAAATCGTTTGAAGCCTGAAGCGCGCGGTATGAGTCATTATCTTGCAGTTTTGCGCTCGGGTCGATTCCGGCAGCGCGCATACGCGCGAGCGATTGCGGATCGATCAGCGCGGCGGCCGCATCGGTCGGGCCGTCGCGGCCGTCGGTGCCGCCGCTTAAAAATACCCAATTACCGTGCAATTCTAATCGTTCGGCGGCCAAGGCAAAGGCCAGTCCCATCTCTTGATTGCGGCCGCCGAGGCCTTGCCCCGTTAAAGTTACCGTGGTTTCTCCGCCTGCCAGAAGCGCGATGGGTTTGTCTAAGCCGCTATCGAGCAGGGATTTCGCGTAAGAGGCCATCTGGACGGCTTCGTCTTTCGCTTCGCCGCTGAGATGTTCCGAATAGACTCGAACGTCGTAATCCAGTTTCGATGCGGCCTCAACGACGGCTTTCAAGCTGATCGTATTGCTGCCAATCAGCGTGTGGCCGGCGTTATTGAAAAGTTCGTCGTCGGTTTTCGGCGTTTCCGGGATATTGCCGGCGGTGCCTTGTTGTAAAACGTATTTGACCGAATCCGGAATGCTTTCCCAAATACCCTTCTCGCGCAAAATAGCGATGGCGTCGTCGAAGCGTGTGTCGTCCGGCACGGTCGGTCCGCTTGCGATAGCGCTTAGATCGTCACCCAACACGTCGGAAAGAACCAGTGCGTGCAGGTCGGCCGAAGCCGCGAAGCGCGCTAGTCCGCCGCCTTTGATCATGGAAATATGCTTACGCACACAGTTAACTTGGTTGATTGTTGCGCCGCAAGCTAGCAGTAATGCAGTCGTTTGCGCTTTTTCTTCGAGCGTAATCGGAGGGTGGGGATAGGGGAGCAGCGCAGACCCGCCTCCGCTAATCAAGACTAGCGCCAACTCGCCCGATTGAACGTTGGTGATTCTGTCGGCAATTAGCCGGGCGCCTTGCAGTCCCGCTTCGTCGGGAATCGGGTGGCCTGCGCCGATGACTTTAAAGCCGGGTATTTGGGCAGAATTCTCGTAATTAGTAACGATGATGCCGTCGGCGGCCAATAGCGATTCCGGAATGATGTCTCGCGCGGCTTTTGCCATATTGCACGCGGCTTTGCCGAACGCAATCACATGAATCTTCGGCCAATGTCCCGTGCGCTTCGGCGCATTGTCGTTCAGTGATAAGGCTATTTCAAGTCGAAGCCCGTCTACCGATAGGCTGCGTTGAACCGCAAGGTAGGGATCGGCGGCATCGATGCCGGCTTGGAATAGTCCTGCGGCCTGTTCTCTGAGCGCTTGTTGAGTGGCGGGTTGACTCATGTGTTTCAGCGGGGCGAGGGACGTTTAAGGAACGAGCATGAAATAACGTCGACAACCGAGGGAAGGGGGGGCGGTGGCTCGATTGATAGGTGTCGGCAGCAGGACAGATTTTTGCTCCTGCAAAATCTGCATTCGCGCCATCCTTGGCGCTCGAGCTGCCGTCAAGCCCCCATGGATGGGTTTACGGCGTTCCTCGACAGGCATACCCCACACCCTAAGATCGGAGAAAATGCTCAAACTGGGAATTGCTGCTATATGGACGTATTCACGGCGTCCTGTCAAGCGAGTCACCGAACCATCGCAAAGCCTACTAATTGTAGGAGTTATTTTGTGCATATTCCTAAGCCATTTCCTTGGCGAATGCAAAAATTTGTTCGGCATCCAATACTTGTGTATTGGTTTCGAAGAGTTTAGCGATGCAGGCACGGTGCAAAGCGAGTTTAAATGCGCCGAAGCCGATGGCTCCCCAGACGATTTTACCGTGGCGTTCGTGGCCTTTATCCATCATATCGATGCCACCGATGCCGATCGGGGGCGTGGCATTCGCATCGGCCAACAATTCGAGTCGATCATTATTTTGCCAATGTTCGGCTTTAAGTAATTCGACGCCTGCCGCGCCAGCCGCAAATACGATTTGGGCGTTTTCAATTGCCCTGCCGCGTGCTTCTTGATCGACGGCTTCGATAGGCGTCAGTTCGACACCGAAACGTTCACGCATTGTTTGGCAGGCGTGTTCCGCTCGTATCATTTCCCTTGAAGTTAACGATACTTTGCAGCCTTCTTGAGCCAGCATGACTGCGACGCGTTGACCGACCGGGCCGGTGCCTGCCAAAACAACCGCTTTTTTGCCGTTTAGTTCGCTACTTGACGCCAGTTTCGCGACGCCGGCGGCAGCGGTAGTATTGCTGCCGTTGCTATCGAGCATGATCGAGACTTGAAAACCGGGAAAAAAATGTTTTTGTACGGCCGAAAACAATTGTTGACCGGCCAGCATATCGCTACCGCCGACAAAAATGGCGGTATTTTTTTTGTCTTTCGGTGCTCGGGTAAAGATCGTGCCTTCGACCAAGGGTGCGATAGTGTCGGGTGTTAATCCGCCATGTCCAATGACGTGGTCGGCACCACCGTCATACGCGACAATCGTATCGAAAGCTGAAGGGCGCGGATCGGTGTCGAATTGAAATAACAGTTTTTTCATGGGTCACGTAAGATCGATAGTGGCGATAGCGATTAGCGTATACAAAACGAGAAAGTATACCTTATTTAATAATACGCTGTCTCTCCATTGCTCCGGGTCGATTTCTACAGGCTTGCAGGGTGGGGTGGTTATTCGTTATCATTCAGTTTGACGTTGCCAGTAGGGCCGGCATAATTGCATCATGTGAGTGCTATTTTCGCTGTGTTTCAAAGGCTTGCCATTTGAACTCCGCATTCAGACAATAATAAATAATTAGGAAAACAAATGAAAACGCCAGTTAAAATTGCCGTTACAGGTGCCGCGGGACAGATTAGTTATTCCTTATTGTTTCGCTTGGCTAGCGGAGAACTATTAGGCCCCGATCAGCCAATGATTTTTCATTTGTTAGAAACGCCTCAGGCATTAGCATTAGGCGCATTGAATGGCGTGGTAATGGAGCTTAACGATTGCGCCTATCCGTTGCTGCATAAAATAGTCACGACCGATGATCCCGAAGTCGCTTTCAAAGATGTCGATTACGCATTTCTGATCGGTGCGAGTCCGCGTAAGCCTGGGATGGAGCGCAAAGATTTGTTGGCAATCAATGCCCAGATATTTTCCGTGCAGGGTCAAGCCCTTAGCAAGGTTGCTAGCCGTAATGTTAAAGTGCTAGTGACGGGTAATCCGGCAAATACCAATGCGTTGATTACAATCAGTAATGCACCGGATTTAAGGCCGGAGAATTTTTCGGCGATGATGATGCTCGATCATAAGCGTGCGACTTTTCAACTTGCCGATAAATGCGGCGTACTGTCTAACGACATCAAAAATATTATCATTTGGGGTAATCATTCGGCAGGGCAGTATCCGGATCTTCATCATGCCAAAGTCAAAGGGCAGGATGCTTTGTCGTTGGTTGAGTGGGATTGGTTTGTCGACAAATTTATTCCAACCGTGCAACAGCGCGGAGCGGTGGTTATCCAGGCGGTTGGTCGATCCAGTGCGGCTTCTGCGGCCAATGCTGCGTTAAATTTGATGCGCACCTGGGTGTTTGGAACCGAAGATGATAACTGGATCAGCATGGCAGTTCCTTCGGACGGTAGTTACGGCATTGAAAAAGGGCTGGTTTATTCGTTTCCTGTCCGGATTAATAACGGAGAAATCAGTATTGTCCATGGATTGGAAATTAGTGATTTCAGCCGAGAGAAAATGCGCAAGTCCGAAGCCGAGTTGAAAGAAGAACGCGAAGCGGTTAAGCATTTGCTCTAATGCGGTGGCTTTCTGATTCCCACGGTCCTCCGTGGGACCCATACTTTGGCTGCCGAGGCAAGACCGGTATGCATTCCCACGCTGAAACGGTGGGAATGAGGACGCCGAGATAATCGGGGCAAACCGAAACGTTGGGAACAGATTGAATAATCCGTCCCGCGAGGGGGCTGAATATCGGCAGTCTTTAGCCGCAGCCGGGTTAAACTACTCTGTCTTCAGGTTCGCGTCCTTCGAAAAACGCGGCCAAATTAGCCAGTACTTTTTCTCCCATCGCGGTGCGCGTACTAAGTGTTGCGCTACCTAGGTGCGGCAACAGCGTGGCGTTTTCAAGCGTCAAAAATTCGGGGTCGATATTCGGTTCGCCTTCATAGACATCCAGACCGGCGCCGGCAATTCTCTTATCTCGTAATGCCTCGATTAAAGCCTTGCTATCGACCACATCGCCGCGCGCAGTGTTGATCAAATGAGCGCTCGGTTTCATCAAGCGAATCATCTTGTCGTCGATCAGATGTCGGGTGCCGGGCCCGCCCGGGCAATGCAGCGAGATATAATCGGCGCTTCTCATGACATCCTCGACCGTGTCGCACCGGGTCGCATGGAGTTCTTCGATCACGGTTGGATCTGGCGCGCTCGGATTGAAAAAAACGATTTTCATGCCGAAGCCATGATGGGCTTTGCGTGCGGTTGCGATTGCGATGCGGCCGAAGCCGATCAATCCTAGCGTTGCGCCGGTCACGTCGCTGCTCAACATGTGCGTCGGACACCATCCTTGCCATTTGCCGGCTCGGATGAGGCGGTCTCCCTCTGCGCCGCGCCGGGCGGACATCAGTAATAAAGTCATTGCGATATCGGCGGTGCTCTGTGTCAACACGCCTGGTGTGTTAGTGACGACGAGACCGTTCGCTTTCGCGGCGGAGATATCGATATGGTTGTAGCCGACTCCGAAATTGCCGAGAATTTTGCAGCGTTTGTTTGACGCATTTAATAACTCGGCAGGTAGCGAGTCGCAAACCGTGGGGCAAACGGCGTCGTAGTTTTGTAAGGCCGATTTCAATTCGTCGGGTGTTAAGGGGCGATCGTCTTCGTTGAGCGAGACCTCGTACAATTGTTTGAGTTTGGTTTCGACCGAGGCGGGCCATTTACGGGTAATCAAAACTTTGGGTTTGTTCATCGGTTTGTTTCTATTAGGGTTGGTGTAGTACTGACAGCCATTAAGCATTTGGTTATAAAATATACCTTTCGCACTTCAAATTTCGGCAGTGCCTTAGGAGGCACCGGGGTGTTCGGCAAAGGCTTTGCCAGCATGGAGCTGGCATAGAGCCTACATGGATGTATTCACGGCGTCCTTTGACGGGTACCCCGGTGCCGAATTTTGATCTCCGATGGGTATAACTTCGCAGTTTGAGCGGTTTCGACGATCTTGGGGCGTGGGGTATGCCTGTCGAGCGAGGAACGGCATTAACCCAGCACCTAAATTATCCAAGACAATTAATCCTAGCCTCAATGGGCTATGGAATTTGGTTGCTGGGTGAATACATCGTTGCCGGCCCTCTCCTAGCGTTAGGTGAGGGGCCGAGCACCCCGGCGCCTCCTAAGGCAATGCCGACATTTCAAGTGCGAAAGGTATAGATTCAAGCGCTATCCTTTGCAGATAGCTGCTTTGCTTGTAAGCGTTTGTTTAACCAAATGCCCCCAATAATCGGTGCGGCCAATCCTATGGTTAGCGAAACGATCAAGGCAATCCAGGTCGTTTGGCTCCATGCTACCGGGTATACATCCGGTGTAACCGGTTCGCTGATGCCGGGAATGCTCGGCAGGTCGCCGTCGCCGCCGTCCACCTTCAATTGCGCCTTCATGCCTTTTTCCATATGCTGCGGTATTTCGCAGTGCACCAAATAGGTTTTAGGCCTCGACGGAACGATCAATGAGGCTTTTAATTCTCCTTGGCCATACAGTTCCAAATGCACCATGCCGTCCGGGTATAGATAACCGGGCAGTCCGTGAATCATCATTTGATGCCGAATTTGGTCGTCGTTGATGAAGGTGATGTTGATTCGGCTGCACGGTTTAACATCCCATTCTTGCCTGTCGAACGCAAACATTTTGCCGGGGAATTTTTGCGCATGCTCATGGCCCGCGCGGATCACGATATCGACATCCTCGGAAATTTCCTTACAGTCGCGTGGCAAATTGTCGGCATTGGCATTCATGATCATGCCGGTTTCATCCATCATCATATTGCCGTGTTTCATCATTGCCGTGCTGGGAGGGCTGGCCGCCGCCAACAAAAGCAAGCATAACGACGCGCTTGATAACTTTTGAATCCGGGGAATGAAATTTTGTCGGGTCATTGTGAGAGTTTCCTGTTAAGCGCAACGACAATAAAAATAATAACTCCGAGCAATAAACCTACTGCGAGACCGAAGCCGGCGATGCGAACATAATCCGGCGCGAGCATGCCGGCTTCGCCAAGTGCGTCGCCATATTCTCCGCTGCCCCAGGCCGGCAGTTTCTTCTCGTAATAATTTTTAGTGAAAACCTGGTCAAACATTTCGTCATGCATGTGCGGCATGCCTTGGGCGTCGAGCAAATGCCGGTAAGCTAGAATAGACATATTGCCGCCAGGTTCCAGGCCGTCGGTGGTCGTGCCGGTCACGACATGGTCGTGAAACATCCACAAGCCCGGGCCGTAACTATGCAGCCCGTCGTTTTTGGTGTACAGATCGAGGTCGAGGCGTTGTGCCGGAGTAATGTCGAAAACGTCGCGGGTGATTTGCGAGCCTTCCGCCGCCTTGACGCCGTCATAAGCCATGATGGTCGCTTTATGGCCATGGAAATGAATCGCGGCGGCCGAGCGCTGCGCATTGACTAGATTGAGCTTGATATGTTCGTTTTCCTCGGCGACGATGATTCCGTCTCGAAGCGTGTATGGAAACGAGCGGCCGTTCAGCAAGAAATAATTTTCGAACGACTCGGTCATGTTGTATTCGCGGTTCATGCGTTGTGCGATCAGTCTGGGGTCGTTCGCACCCTGCACGATGCTAGCGAGCCGCTTGTCGATCGATTGATAGACCAGGTCGTATTCCCGGTTGAATTTTTCTTTGATCGCAACCGAGGGGTGTCGCACATGGCCGGCACCGATATTGAAGGTTTGCAGCCAATTGTTAGGCCGGTTTTCCTCGACGATGATCATGCCGGTCAAGCCCATCATCATATGTTGCGCGGTTTGTACATGGCAGTGATAAATCATCGTGCCGGCATGACGGGTTTGAATTTCGTAAGTATGGTTTTGCCCCGGAAAGACCGGGTGTTCCTCGACGCCGTCGTTATCCTTGCCTTCGGAATTCAGCCAGGGATGATCGACGCCGTGCAGATGGATCGTATGCGGCAGATAATGGGTATTTTCTAAGGTGATGTAAACTTTATCGCCTTGCTCGACCCGAATCACCGGGGACGGTGCGCGCAGAATCGGGTTTGCCACGAGCGAATTGAAATGCTTGACGCCCATGCCGACCATCTTGGGTGAGTAAACCCAAAGCCCCGGTTCGATGCCCGGTGCGATAGGGAAGGTGTTGATCAAGAATTCGCCGTCGGGGCTCTGGCCGTTCAGTTCGGTTACTTCCAGTTTGATGCGGATGACGTCCGGGTCGCCGTCGCCGTCGAGATCGTCGGTCTTGATCAACGCATCTTGGGCGAAATGGGTTTGCATCAAGGTATGCATCGAGACGTTATTGGTGCCTTTGACCGAAACGGCGATATCGTAGGGGTTGTCCGGTTCGCACATAGGCGATGCGGCGATTTCTAAACCGTCGATCGTTTGTGCATCGCGCCATTCGGGATGGTCGTTCGAACAGGGTTTTTCGATGCCGCCGGTTTCATCGAGGCGATACGGAAGGGTCGCGGGCGGCTCTATCCCTGCAGGCTCATGCATTGCAGGTGGCGTCAGCCAGGCTAATGCTGGTTGAGCGCCGATCAAAAGGCTAAATAAAACAAAAAAGTGTCGATGCATAGTGATAGGGCTTATGGCGCGCTGATTTGGGTGAGTGCCGTAACTTCTTCGGGCTTGGCGTAGTCGACACCGACACTGATGATGAAACTCGATACGGCCTCGATATCCATTTGCGAATTGACTACCTTCGATTTATGGACGATCACGGTAAAGCCCGAGGTCGGGTTTGGCGAAGTCGGGACATATAAAACATAATTGTCGCCTATACGGTTTGTAACATAGGCCGGCACCCACATGCCTTCCTTGGGATACTCGACATAAACAACCGCGCGGACCTGTGCATCTTCCTTGGTTAGAAATAATTTAAAGAGTTTTTGCGTGACGCGGTAAACGGTGCCGATGAAAGGAATGCGTAAAATCATTTTTTCCAAGTAATACAGTAAATGCGCTTTTTCCTGCTTGAGTAAGTAGCCGAAATAACCGAGTATCGCAAGCGCCGAAGCGAATAATGTGAAGGTCACGAATGGGTTTTCATAACGGCCATGGATAAGCAATATGAAATTGATCAGTAGACTTTGAACGTAAAATACAATTTGCAGAATAATGGCGATAGGAACGAAGCCGATGATGCCAATCAGTACGTAATCCGCAAAGGTTCGTAAGTTTTTCATGATAATGGTCTCCTCGTTATTTTTATAGTGGCAGGTAGAGTGTGTCTTGTAAGGAATGGATTCACTCTAGAAAAAGCATTTCACCATGAAGGTCATGAAGAATAAGAGATTAATTCAATGGCTTGTTCTGCCTATGCAAATCATTTTGCTCCCCTAAAAAGTAGTTGACATTTTAGGGCAAGTCGATGCGATACTTTATGTGCTTTATGGTTAATCTGTAGAGTTTGGGTTCACCGATTAATAATCAATGATATAGACTCCACGTAACCAGAGTTCGGTTTAAGAAACCGGTCAGTATTAGGTAGCGCTACCTGAGGCTGTTTTAACCCTTCGGGGTATATTATACTGGTATTGAATTAATTCAGGACAACGTCGAGAGGTTTCCGTTTTGATTGAAACGTCAAGAAGCTCGAGGCATTTTATCCCGGAGCTTTAAAAAACGTTGGTAGCGTGACATCGGAATGGTTCCTTGTTCGGCCGCTGCTCTGACCGCGCAATCCTTGTCATTGACATGACGGCAATTATTGAAACGGCAGTGGTCGATTAATGGTTGAAATTCGCGGTAACCGTAAGCCAGTTGCGCTTCGGAGAGTCCGTCGAGTCCGAAAATGGCGACGCCGGGGCTGTCGATCAGATTGCCGCCGGACGGAAGATGATAAAGCGTCGCGGCGGTCGTTGTGTGCCGACCGTGTTTCGTGGTGGCGCTGATGGTATTGGTTTTTAGATCCTTGTCGGGAATCAGCGCATTGGTCAATGACGATTTGCCGACGCCGGACTGGCCGGTCAGAATGCTGGTTTGGTCTGTCAGTGCGAGTTTAAGCTGATCTAATCCGTGTCGATGTGTGGCACTGACACGGAAAATCGAATAGTCTAGATTCTCATAGATAGCCAGTTCGTCGAGTAAGGCGGTCTGAGGATTCAGGTCGGTTTTGTTATAGACCAAGGCTGCATCGATATTGCGATTTTCGCAAATGGCCAAGTATTGATCGATCAGCAAAAAATCGCAATAGGGTTCGGGAGCGAAGACCACGAAAACGGTATCGATATTCGCGGCTACCGGCCTGACTTTGTCGTTCCTGGAGGGGCGCGTCAGGAGGGAGCGTCGTGGCAGAATCTCTTCGATACTGCCTTGATCGGGCGCCGAAAGTTGCCATAAAACTTTATCGCCGACCGTCACGGTTTCGAGCTTCCGTTTCGGTTGGCAAAGCACGGTTTTACCGTCGCTCTCGACGGCAATACCTTGACCTAAATGCGCGATGACGAGCCCTTCCTGAAGCGGGCTCATCCGTTTGCCGCAAGCTTGGTTTCCAGGTGCGCGATGCGAATGGCAGCCGGTGGATGACTATAATGGAAGGCCGAATATAACGGGTCCGGTGTCAACGTGCTGGCATTTTCTTCGTAGAGCTTAACTAGACCGCTGATCATCTTATCGGCGCGAGCATTCGCGGCGGCAAAGTCGTCGGCTTCGAATTCGAATTTACGCTGAAAATATGCACTGATCGGCTGCATAAATGGCGTGAAAACCGGCGAAACCAACGTGAACAGTAGCAAGGCAGCGGCGTTCGACGCTTCTGAAACGCCCAAGCCACTGAAAAACCAAGGCTTGTCGATCAACCATCCGAGAATGGCCAGGCTAATTAGACTCATGATCGAACTGGCGACCAACATTTTAATGACATGCTTACATTTGAAATGCCCCAGTTCGTGCGCCAGTACCGCTTCAAGTTCTTCTTCCTCGAGAGAATTAACTAAGGTATCGAAGAACACAATGCGTTTGTTGTTGCCAAGGCCTGTAAAATAAGCATTACCGTGTCCGGAGCGTTTCGAACCGTCCATGATGAAAATACCTTGGCTGTTGAAGCCGCAACGGGCTAGCAAGCCTTGTATACGCCGTTTCAGCGATCCGTCTTCCATCGGTGTGAATTTATTGAACAGCGGGGCGATAACGGTCGGAAATAGCCAGCTCATCAATAGTGAAAAACTGATGAGAATGGCCCAGGCCCAAAGCCACCATAACGAACCGATGCTGTCCATGACCCAAAGGATCAAGGCCAAAATCGGTAGTCCGATCGCCAACATCAAACCCAGTTGCAGTAACTGATCCTTAATGAACTGTTGCGGTGTGCTTTTATTGAAGCCGTATTTTTCTTCGATTACGAAGGTTTGATAAATATGCGTCGGGACTTCCACCAAGGTCATGAATAATATGATCGTTGCGACCGCGCCCAAACCGGTAAGCATCGGCGACAGTTCGAATCCGGACCATAGATTGAAAGCATATTCGATGCCGCCGCCCAGCGTAATCAACAAGAGAAATACCAAGCCTATCAGGCTGTCAATCTTGCCGAGCTTGCCTTTATCTATCGTATAGTCGGCGGCTTTCTGATGGGCTTCTAGCGAGACTTTATCCTTGAAGGCATCGGGTACCGCGTCGCGGTGTTTCATAACATAATCCGATTGCCGCATGGACAGCCAAAACTGAATCGAATAGGAAACAATCAGCGCAAAAAGGAAGATAATGGTAAAAGTATTCATTATATAAAGCGTCAAGGTTGAGAAGTAGGCATACAGAGTAGCCAATGCTATAATTTCGCGCAACTTTAATCATACAGGGAATTAAAATGGAGCAAGTGTCATCTCGTCTGATTTGGATCGATCTCGAAATGACCGGTCTCGATCCGGATAACGATGCGATTATCGAGATTGCCACAATCGTTACCGACAAAGACCTTGAAATTCTAGCTAAAGGCCCGGTGTTGGCGATTTATCAAGATGAAAAAGTGCTGGCCAAGATGGACGAATGGAATCAAACGCATCATGGTCAATCCGGTTTGCTCGAGCGTGTACAAACATCGACTGTCGATGAAGCCGAAGCCGAACATCAAACCTTGGAGTTTTTAAAGCTATGGGTTCCCGAAGGCGTATCGCCGATGTGCGGTAACAGTATCGGCCAGGATCGGCGCTTTATGTATCGTTCGATGAAAAAACTCGAAGCTTATTTTCATTATCGTAATCTGGATGTGTCGACCCTGAAAGAACTTGCAGCCAGATGGGCGCCTACGGTCAAGGATGGTTTCGTCAAGAAAGAAGCGCACCGCGCCTTAGACGACATTGTCGAATCGATCGAAGAGCTCCGTTACTATCGGAAACATTTCATCAGGTATTAATGTTAAATCAAGTTATTGCGGTCGCCGTAGGCGGGGCTTGCGGTTCCGTGCTTCGATTTTTGGTGTCGACCGGCGTCTATCAATGGTTGGGGCGAGGCTTTCCGTACGGTACATTGGCGGTCAATGTAATGGGTTCCTTTTTGATGGGGCTGTTAGTCGAAGTATTGATACTGCAGCGCGTCGCGATGACCGTCGAATACCGTGCCGCGATTCTGGTCGGATTATTCGGGTCGTTTACGACCTTTTCGACGTTTTCTTTGGAAACCGTTTATTTAATCGAGCAAGGTAGTTTCGGCAAGGCCGCGTTGAATATCGGCGTTAGCATCGCTGCGTGCCTGATTGCCGTCTGGGTCGGTCTGCTCAGCGGACGCTTATTGATGCTTTATTCAGGCGGCGTGATTCGTTCAATGGGTTGGGCGTTTCCGTATGCGATGGCAACGATCAATGCGCTTGGCGCCTTATTGATCGGTTTGGTGGCTTCGTTAATCGTCGAAAAAATTGCACTATCGCCTGAATACCGCGCTGCGGTAATGATCATCGGTGCCGGCGCGTTCGTGACTTTTTCGGGTTTGTATTTGATTCTATATTTAATTGAAGACGAGCATCCGCTCGACCTCAATGTGAATTGGATGCTAAGCGTTTTTTTGAGTAATGCGATTTTTTGCGGATTGGCGCTTTGGTCGGGTTATTGGATAGGGAAAAAGCTATGAAGTCGAAACCGGTAACAGTCGTTCGTATTTACGCATTGGAAGGCAAGGCAAGCTCGGGCGAAATCGTCGACATGTTGCACAATGAACAAGCGATTTCAGGCGTCAGTGTATTTCGAGCGATCGAAGGTTATGGAGAGAACCGGGAAATGCATACGACATCTCTGTTAGCGCTGTCCGTGGATTTGCCGGTGGTCGTCGAATTTTATGACGAGCCTGAAAAAGCCGAAAATGCGATCATCGCATTGCGGTCCCGGTTCGAGTTGCCGCACATTGTCACCTGGCCGGCGGTCGCGCCTATCAGCGTAGATTCTTGATGTTCCATGATTTTAGAAATCTAGGATAATTATTTTATAAAAGCGTTCTTAGTACTCTTAGGAATACTTTTTTTATTACAAGGTAAAAAAAAGTCCAAATGTTAGACCCTCGTTTATTTAGATCCGATCTCGATTTTGTTCAACAGCAACTGATGCGCCGTGCGTTCGAATTCAATGCGGCCTTTTATTCCGAATTGGAGGCCAAGCGTAAGGCGATACAAGTCAAAACGCAGGACCTGCAAAACGACCGTAACAGCCGGTCGAAGTCGATCGGCAAGGCCAAAGCAAATGGCGAAGATATTCAGCCCTTGCTCGATCAGGTCCAACATTTAGGCGACCAGTTGAAAGCGGCGGAAACCGAGCTCAGCGACATCCAGTCCAAAATGACCGAATTGATGGAAGGGATTCCGAATATCTTAGACGATTCGGTGCCGGACGGCCGCGACGAGGAAAGTAACGTCGAAATTAGCCAATGGGGCGAGCCGACGCAATTCGATTTCGAAGCGAAGGATCATGTCGAATTGGGAGCGAAAGTCGGCGGCATGGACTTCGAATTGGGCGCGAAGATTGCCAGTGCGCGTTTTGTCGTGTTGCAAGGACCGCTGGCGCGCTTGCAGCGGGCGCTTATTCAATTCATGCTCGATACGCACGTCAGCGAACATGGCTATACCGAAACCTATGTACCGTTTCTGGTCAATGCGCAGAGTTTGCGCGGTACCGGACAGTTACCGAAATTCGAGCAGGATTTATTCAAAGTTGGAAGCGAGCCGCCGTATTATTTAATCCCGACTGCCGAAGTGCCAGTGACCAATATCGTGCGCGACGAAATCGTCGATGCTAAGAATATGCCCTTGAAGTTCGTTTGTCATACGCCGTGTTTTCGAAGTGAAGCGGGTGCTTACGGCAAGGACGTCAAAGGCATGATTCGTCAGCATCAATTCGAAAAGGTCGAATTGGTGCAGATCGTTAAGCCGGAAGACTCCGAGGTCGCTCATGAAGAATTGACTGGGCATGCCGAAACGATTCTGAAAAAACTTAAACTGCCGTATCGTAAAGTGTTGTTGTGTGCCGGCGATACCGGTTTTTCATCGGCGAAAACCTATGACTTGGAAGTATGGTTGCCGGGGCAGGGCGTCTATCGGGAGATTTCGTCATGCAGCAATTTCAAAGATTTTCAGGCAAGGCGCTTGCAGGCACGTTGGCGCAATCCCGAAACCGGCAAACCGGAATTGGTTCATACGCTGAATGGTTCCGGGTTGGCTGCAGGAAGGACATTGATTGCGGTGATCGAAAATTATCAGGACGAGCAAGGGATAATTCATGTGCCGGAAGTGTTGCGGCCTTATATCGGTGGCATTGATGTCATTGAGTAATGCTAGTGAATAGTGAGCAGTGAGCAGTTAATGGTGAATGGGCGGCTCTTGGAGTTCTTTGTGGGAGCGATCCCCAGATCCTCCCTCACCTAACGCTAGGTGAGGGAAAGCCCGGAAGCTTGGATAACCAACAAATGGTATCGAAGCCGAAAACGCCAAGGCTTCGATAAAAATCATCGGCTGCCAAGTATCAATAGCTTCGACATCGCGACGTAGGCGTCGCTCCCACAGAAGATATTTAACCCGCCCCTTTTTCTTTGGATTGACTCAGTAAAAGCCATGAAAATGATCAAACTATTATTCATACTCAGTTTTTTACTAATAGCTGGCCATCTTCATGCCGAACCGATTCTTCGGATGTCTACAACTACCAGCACCGAACATTCGGGTTTGTTGTCGGTCTTGAATCCTGTTTTCGAAAAACGGTATGGCGTCAAGGTGCATGTGATTGCGGTCGGAACCGGCAAAGCCTTGAAGCTCGGTGAAAACGGCGATGTCGATTTGATGTTGGTGCATGCGCCCGAAGCGGAAATAGCTTTTGTTAATGCCGGCTATGGAGTCGATCGTGTGCCTGTGATGCATAATGATTTTGTCATCGTAGGTTCCAATGCCGATCCGGCTCGAGTCAGCGCTTCCGGATCGGTCAATGAAGCTTTTGCAAGAATAGCACGGAACCGGTCGGTATTTATTTCTCGTGGCGATGAGTCTGGTACGCATCTGAAAGAGAAGGAAATTTGGCGCGAGTTAAAAATCGAGCCTCAAGGATCTTGGTACATATCGACCGGACAAGGCATGGGCGCCGTATTGCAAATGGCCGATCAAAAACGAGCCTACGCCTTGACCGACCGGGGTACATTCATTTCCTATCAAGATAAAGTCGAAATCGGTATTGTTTTCGATAATGATCCGACGTTATTCAATCCGTATCATCTCATTGCCGTCAATCCCAAACGCTATTCCACCGCTCAATACGAATTGGCTAGGCAATACATTGCATTTCTCACCGGCAAGCAAGGGCAATCATTGATAGCCGGCTTCAAACGGTCGGGGCAGCAGTTGTTTTATCCAGATGCCATTAATGTGCGGTGATCAGTCAGATAAGTTTTTTTGAGTAGTCGATTGCATTTTATGCGATTACTCATAAAGAATCGTTAAATATGCTAATCTTTGTAGGTTTATTACTATCACTATTATTATTCAAGCATGATTGTTGTTGGCATTGGCGCATCTGCGGGTGGATTGGAGGCTTTGCTTCCGTTCGTGTCGCATTTATCGCCGGATACCGGGATGAGTTTTATTGTGGTGCAGCACAGTTCGGCCGATCAGCCTAGCTTGTTGGCCGAATTATTACGCAAAGAAACGACTCTGCCGGTTAACGAAGCTAAAAACGGTGCTCGTTTACAGACCAATACTATTTATGTCGCTCCTCACGATTTCGATATTGCAATCGACAACAATCATTTCAAATTAAGCCGGCCGCCTTCTAACCAAGTTCCTAAGGCTTCAATCGATTATTTTTTTAAGAGTCTTGCCGAGTCATGCCAAGATAAGGCAATAGCTCTTGTTTTCTCAGGAGCCGGTAGCGACGGCGCGAATGGCTTGAAAGCCGTCAAAGCGGCGGGCGGCATTACGATGGCTCAGCTCCCGGAATCGGCTAAATTCAGCAGTATGCCGAAGGCCTCGATCAATTGTTCCGATGTCGATTTGGTGGTTGAGCCGGCGGAGGCCGCCGGAAAGTTAGCCGCGATAGCGCGTAATTTCGAAAAGAATCTTGGAAACAATCCGGCGCAAGGCGCGCCGGATGCGGTCAACTTGTTGATCGACCGCATCTTGAGTGCGACCGGAATGGATTTCGTGAATTACAAAAGCAGTACGATCAACCGGCAAATCCATCGTCGAATGGCTATTTTGCAAATCGAAGACTTCGATGAATATGTCCGGTTTTGTTTGGATAACACAGAAGAGCTGTCACGCTTGGCTTTCAGCTTCTTGGTTTGCGTAACGTCTTTTTTTCGAGACGAACAGTCATTCGAGGCATTGAGAGATGCGCTCAAAACGATTGTCAACGCTAAGTCTCCGGGCGATGAAATCCGTATTTGGGTGCCCGGTTGCGCGACCGGCGAGGAGGCTTATTCGATTGCGATGTTATTAATGGAAGAGCTCGGTGCCGCAATTTCCCGCTATCGGGTGCAAATTTACGGTACCGATATCAACGCCAATGCGATACGAATCGCCCGGAGAGGCGAGTATAACGAAATTGCCTTACAGGGTTTAAGTCGAGAATTCCGAGAAAAGTATTTTTTGCCGCTGGAACAAGGCTTTAGTATTAATCGGAGCCTGCGGGATTTGGTTATTTTTTCGCGTCAGGATTTAATCAAGAATCCGCCGTTTATTCGCCTGGATTTAATTAGCTGTCGCAATCTTTTGATTTATCTAAATCAGACGATGCAGGAACAGGTGCTCAAGAATTTTCATTATTCATTGCTGAGTAACGGAATTCTGTTTCTCGGGCAGGCCGAGTCGCTATGGAAACTGAACGATGCCTTTACACGGCTCGATCGTAACAATAAGTTATTCGTCAAAAACAGTACCCTCGTCATTCGTCCCGATTTAAATGCCAAAAAAACGATCGATTTCGCAGTGACGGAAAATGACCGTGGCAGCAATCCGGTTTTCCCGGCCCATAGAATAGTGGGTCAGGATAAGCTATTTGAAAAATATGTGCCGCCTAGTATTCTTTCGACGCGAGAGGGTCGCGTTCTCGAGTTTTATAATCACTGCGAAGATTTTATTAAAATTCGGCAAGGCAAGGCGGATTTTAATCTATTCTCGATCATCGATCCGGTTTTCAAAACCGAACTAAGAGCATTTTGCCATCAGGCGTTATCCAATAATCAGCCTGTCAAGAGTCCGCCTTTGACCTTGGTTTTCGAAGGCAAGAGCTATCATTACCGGATTTCGGTTGTGCCGGTTTATCACCAATTGGCTAACGATAACTTATTGCTGATTTCATTCGAGCCCGTTGCCGAGCATTCCGATATTAGCCCCCCGGATCGTGAGGCGGCGCTATGTATTACCGAATTGGAACATGAGCTGCAAACGACTCGCGAGACTTTGCGAACCGTGACCGAAGCGTTGGATAACTCGGTCGGCGAATGGCAAATCATGCACGAAGAAGCGCAGGCAACTAACGAAGAACTCCAGTCGACCAATGAAGAGTTAGAAACGTCTAACGAGGAGTTGCAATCGATCAACGAGGAATTAACCTTGGTGAACGATGAATTGACCGTTAAAACGAAGGAGTTAGGAGAGTTAAACGACGATTTGAGAAATATACTGGAAAGCATCGAAATGGCCGTGATCGTGATCGATAGTCGGATGCGAATCACTCGTTATAATGGAGTCGGTCAGCGTTTTCTTCAACTGAATTCGATGGCAAACGGTAATCTCACAATCGAATCGTTGGAAATATTATTCGATTGTGAAAATCTAGTCGGTCCTGTGCAACAAGTGATACAGACACAACAGAGTGTCCTGATAAAGAAAGAAAAACAGGGGCGACATTATGATCTCACGCTTTATCCCTACCGGAGATTAGCCCGTAATGAAGTGACAGGGGCCGTGTTGACCATCGAGGATGTTACTTCGCAATACTTGGCCGAACAGCAGATTCGTCTATCGGCTAGTGTGTTCGATGCCGCTAATGAAGCCATCGTGATTACCGACGAAAATAACCGGATTATTTCAGTCAATCCGGCATTCACTGAAATTACGGGCTACAGTAAGAACGAAGTATTGGGAAAAGACCCGAAAATACTTAATTCCGGTAAGCAGACGAAGTCATTTTACCGAAATCTTTGGCATACTCTTGAGGAATCGGGAAGTTGGCAGGGCGAGATCTGGAACAAGCGTAAGAGTGGCGAGATTTACCCGGAATGGCTGTCGATCAGCGCATTGAAAGAAGCGGAAGGCGGAGTTTCGAAATATGTCGGTATTTTTTCGGATATCGGCGACTCGCTTCGGGCTCAACAATTGATTCATCAGCAGGCTAATTTCGATGCGCTGACTCAATTGCCTAATCGTAACTTGTTTTATGATCGATTACAGCAGGCTATTACCAAAGCGCACCGGGAACGAAAGCTATTCGGGTTAATGTTTATCGATCTTGACGGTTTTAAGGATATCAACGATGCGCTTGGGCATTCGCTAGGCGACCGCGTTCTACAAGAAGTTGCCGCACGCATGGCGCATGTCTTCAGGGAGTCCGATACTTTTGCCAGGTTTGGTGGGGATGAATTCACGGTGCTGGTCCCCAACTTGGAGTCCGAAACCGATATGATCGCGCCGACCGAAAAAATACTCGAAGCTATTCAAATGCCGATTCAGGCGGACGACCATGAGCTGAATATTACGGCCAGTGTCGGCATCACGATTTATCCGAATGACGGCCGAGAGGCCGAAACATTACTTAAAAATGCCGATAATGCGATGTATTCGGCCAAGGCGGAGGGCCGCAACGCCTATCGCTTTTTTACTCAAGAAATGCATGAGAAGGCGCAGCGTCAGCATCGTATCGTCAACGATATTAAAAATGCGGTTAAGTTCGAACGTTTCATTGTCTATTATCAGCCGGTCGTCGATTTGCAAAGCCAGCGTCTATGCGGCGCAGAGGCTTTAATCCGCTGGCAACATCCGGTGAGAGGGTTTATTTCGCCGGATGAGTTTATTCCGGTTGCCGAAAGCTTGAATCTTATCGGGCAGATTGGCGAGTTCGTATTAGCCAAGGCTTGTCATTTTATTGCCGGTTTGAATAGCGAATTGGAGACTGAGTTATCGATCGCGGTCAATTTCTCATCGTTACAATTTGTGAACGGCAGTTGTGTCGATAAATGGCTGGATATAATCAACCATAGTGGCGTCGGTGCGAATCATTTCGTTGTTGAAATAACCGAAAGCTTGATGATGAGCCACAAGGAGCATTATATTCGGCAATTGCAAAAACTGAGGTCTGAGGGCATTAAAATCGCATTGGATGATTTCGGCACCGGTTTTTCATCGCTCAGTTATTTGAAGAAACTGCCCGTTGATATTATCAAAATCGACCGGACTTTTATAAGGGATATACTGGTCGATCCGAGTGACGCTTCGCTCGTCGAGTCGATTCTAGATATCGCTAATAACTTTCGGCTCGAAGTCATCGCTGAAGGCGTTGAGGACGAAGGGCAGGCTGAATTTCTCAAGACTCGTCCATGTGCTTATGCGCAAGGTTATTACTACAGTAAGCCGTTGCCCGAAGACGAGTTTAAACAGTTCGCGATGGGCAAAAGAGTGTGTGACAAGATCGCGTAACAATTTTATCCGCACCCCTTCGCGCGGGGTATATACCCATCGTAGATCAAAATTCGGCACCGGGGTGTTCGTCAAAGGACGCCGTGAGTACGTCCATGTAGGCGCTATGCCAGCTCCATGTTGGCCCCTCTCCTAGCGTTAGGTGAGGGACCGAACACCCCGGCGCCTCCTTAAGCAATGCCGAAATTTGAAGTGAGAAAGGTATAGTTATTCGAGCGACCATAAATAGTCGACCACTTGATCGAGCTCTTCGTCGGTCAGTATTTTATTGCGTCCGTATGGCGGCATGCTGGTTTCCGGATTCAAAACGCTCGCATCCCAGATTTGTTGTTTCAATTGTTGCCGAGTTTTGAAGCGGGCGCTCAGGTTGTTTAGCGGTGGACCGATATTCCCGGGCGATTCGCCGTCTTCGATGGCATGGCAGGCTAGGCAATTGCCTTTGTCTCGGTCGAAAGCTAATTGTTTGCCTTGTTGTCGTATTGGGCCGGTATTCGTGGCGCAGGCCGCTATCAGTAAGGGCACAAGCACAGCGTATTGTCCGAAACCAAGCAAAGGCTGCGGTTTGTTCATGGGTTTGAGCACTCGAATAATGAATTAAACATTTTTGCCGATTGCTCAGTATCCCGGTCATACAGGCCACCGACCACGGCCAGCAAATCGGCACCGGCATCGATGAGTAGATTGCCGTTTTCAGGTAGGATGCCTCCGATCGCGACGATAGGAATCGTCAATTTTTGCTTGGCAAGTTGCAGTGTTTCCAGCTTTGCCGGTGAGGCAAGCGGTTTGGTGCCGGAAGCATAAAAGCGTCCGAATGCCGCGTAACTGGCGCCTAATTTTTCGGCTTCCAGGGCTCGCTCGATACTGTCGTAACAAGAAATGCCGACGATGGCATTGACACCAAGCCGATGTCTGGCCAAGACAATATCTTCATCATCCTTGCCGAGATGGACGCCGTCCGCGCCGATCGTTGCAGCCAGCTCGATATCGTCATTGACGATCAAGGGTACATTGGCCGCATGACAGGTTTCGAGTAGCGCCTTGGCGAGTTTCAAGGTGTCGGAAGGGTTTTTGTCTCGGTATTGCACCATCACCGCGCCGCCGCGTATCGCGGCGGCAACTTCTTCAATGATGGTTTCAACTGTTTTGTTATCGGTTTGAGTAATCGCGTAAAGCCCGCGTTTAGGCATGTTCATGCGTCGTTTTCCATCCAAAAAAGTCGATTCGGGTTGTGCTGGCTTTTTCCGGGCCGATAAGCATTTTCGAGAGCGTTCCAGGTATAGTCTTGAGCTTCGTTGACCGCTGAAAATGGCGCGAGTCCATGAGCGATCATTGCGGCAATCGCGGATGCCAGTGTGCAGCCGGAACCGTGATAACTGTGTGGGAGACGTTCCCAATGAAACGACTCGAGTAGCGCGCCATCATGATACAGCCGGTTGCACACGGTGTCGCTTTGTTCGTGCGTGCCGGTGACCAATACATATTGGCAACCTTTATCTAATAAACTCAACGCGGCGTCATTGAGATCTTGCCGGCCGCTCAGTTTGCGCGCTTCGACGCTATTGGGCGTCAGTACGGTTGTGCAGGGCAATAAGAGGTCGTTGATAGCGTCTATCAATTGTTCGCCGGCTAGTTCGGTGCCGCCGCCGGCCGCCAGAACCGGATCGAGAACGACCGGAATGTTAGGATGTTGCTCAAGAATAGTACCGATGGCCTTGGCGGTTTCATAATGCCCGATTAGGCCGATTTTGATCGCTTGTATCGATAAGTCAGCCATTATGGTATTGGCTTGGTCAACGATGTCGCCGGGTTTTTGCGGAATGAGTTTTTTGACATTACCCGTATCTTGTTCGGTCAATGCCGTTATGACGCTGGCGGCATGACAGCGGTGGCTGATCAATGTTTCGATATCGGCTTGTATGCCGGCTCCGCCGCTGGGATCGTGGCCGGAAAAGCAAAGAACGGTAGGATGTGTAGTGGTCATGTAATAATTACTTGGTTGGCATGAAAAATTGGCGCGGGATATGTCTATCGTAGATCAAAACGGTTTAACGACGGCCAGTATCACGATTCCGACTAAAAACAGCACCGGCACTTCGTTCATCCAGCGGTAATAAACATGGGAGCGGCGGTTGCGGTCGTGTTTGAAGTCGAATAGCCAAATGCCGCAGAAAATATGATAGATCACCAGTAGAAATAACAACGCCAATTTGGCATGCAGCCAGCCGCTTTGTCCGTATAGAGCCCAGGCATAATCGATCAGCATCCAGATGCCGAAGATAAACGTGACGATCATACCCGGCGTCATGATGCCGAAAAATAGTTTTCGCTCCATGACTTTGAAACGTTCGTTGCTGATATCGTCGCTACTCATTGCGTGATAAACGAACAGACGCGGCAAATAGAATAAACCCGCGAACCAGGTAACCATGAAGATCAGATGTAAAGCTTTTAACCAGAGCATAAATCAACCTTTTAATTGTGTGCGATTGGAAGAGCATTTAACCATGAAGAGCAGGAAGTTTCTCGTTCCCAAGCTGAAGCTTGGGAACGAGGTAATCAATGCGACTTTTCATATCCTTTAGGTCGAATGCGCCTATTTTATGCAAAGCAATCGTGCCGTCCGGCTTGATTAAAAAGGTTGTCGGGGTTAGGCGCACGTCGCCGAAAGCCTTGGCGTGCTCGGCTTGCAGATCCAGCGCGACTTTGTACGGAATTTGCTTGGCGCGGGTCATTTCGACGACATGGTTCGGTGGATCATAGTACATTGCTACCGCTATTATTTCCAAGCCGCGCTCATGATACTCCCGGTACAATTCGATCAAATGCGGAATTTCCTTAATGCAGCTAGGGCAGTCGGTAGCCCAGAAGGTGACGATGACCGGATTACCTTGCCAATCCTTCAGTTTGATTTTTTCTCCGGTAATACTCATGAACGTAATGTCGGGGGCCGCCATCGATGCCGGGTTGAACGCGATCCAGGCGGCTGATGCGATTAAAACGGCGACGATCAATCCGATGAACCACTCTTTGGTTTTCATGAGGTTTTTAATGTTTTGTTGGGATTTTGACAGGACTTGCGATCGAAATCGATCTCGAACTGTCTTTTTTGCTTGATTACGATTAACCGATTATAGCAAAGCTGTTAAGCTATGCACTTTCTGAGCCCCATTTCAAGATATTGACATCCATGTACAAAATACTCATCTCCGACAAGCTGGCTGAAGCCGGCATTAACTATTTGAATGATCGAGACGATATTCATATTCATATCGAAACCGGACTTAACGAAGACGGTCTTTGCGAAATAATCGGCGATTTCGATGCCTTGTTGATTCGTAGCGATACAAAAGTGACCGAGAAAGTTCTCAAAGCGGCTTCACGTTTGAAAGTTGTCGGTCGCGCCGGTATCGGCGTCGATAATGTCGATTTGGCCGCCGCAACCGAACAAGGCGTCATCGTTATGAATACGCCCGATGCCAATGCGACGACTACCGCCGAGCTGGCGATCGCGCATTTGTTGTCGCTGAGTCGTCATTTGCCGTTTGCCGACCGTTCGATTCGCGCAGGGAAATGGGAGCGTTCCAAATTAATGGGCTCCGAGGTGGCGCATAAGACGCTATCGATACTCGGCTTCGGCACGATTGGGCGCATCGTTTCTCAACGGGCTTTAGGATTGGGAATGCAGGTCATCGCATACGATCCGTTCGTTACCCCGGAAATCTTCGAAAGTTATGGCGTTAAACCGGTCGATCTCGACGAGTTGATTGAAAAGGCCGATTATTTGACCTTGCATTGTCCGTTGATCGAAAAAACCAAAAACATCATCGGGCGCAACCAATTGGCTCGAATGAAAAAGAGTTCGATGCTGGTTAACTGCGCCCGAGGCGGTTTGATCGACGAAGCCGCTCTTTACGATGCGCTCATCAATAATGATATCGCCGGAGCGGCGTTGGATGTTTACGAACATGAACCGCCGGTCAATTCGCCGTTGTTGGCGTTGGATAATATTGTTTTTACGCCGCATCTGGGCGCGTCGACCAGTGAAGCTCAAGTCGCGGTCAGTGTCGAAATCGCACGCCAGGCCGTGACCTATTTAACGACCGGCGAGGCGGTCAATGCGCTCAATTTGCCGAGGATGTCTGCCGAGCAGTTAAAAAAAGCCAGCCAGTTTATGAGATTGGCCAATATCCTCGGCAAGGTCTTGGCCAACTTGGCGACGAAGCCGATCGAACGGGTCGAGGTTGCTTTATTGGGCAAGGCGTCCGAAGTCGAGGCTCGTCCGGTATCGGTCGAGGCCTTGGTCGGTTTGTTGGCCGGTAAGTTGTCGACCCCTGTTAATCGGGTCAATGCCGAGAAAATCGCCAAACGGCAAGGTATCGCCTTAGTCGAGTCGAAAACCGAGGAAACACACGATTATTTGTCGTTGGTCAAAGTTACCGGTTTTTGTGGAGATCAATCGATTGCCTTGTCCGGAACGCTACTCGGCGAATCGCATCCGCGCCTGGTTCAAATCGATCGCTTCGAAATAGAAGTCGCTCCCGAAGGTACGCTGATTGTGACTCGTCACGATGACAAGCCAGGTGTCATTTCGGCCATCAGTGCGGTACTCGGCAATTCCAATATCAATATCACTCGCATGGAGGTGAGTGCGGCTGACGAAGAGGAGCGTGCCATGGCGGTAATCAGCATTTCCGAGCCTTTAACCGATGAAATACTGGGACAGTTGTGCGATGTGCCGGCGGTTTTCCAAGCGACGCAGATTATTTTATGAGATTCGATCGAATTTGTTTCGATTTCGACAGCACCTTGAGTCGGATTGAAGGCATTGACGAGTTGGCCGCGCGCTTAGGGCAAGGCGATGCCATTGCTAAATTGACCGATGCAGCGATGAATGGCGAAGTGCCGCTGGAGGCCGTGTATGGACAACGTTTGGATTTGATCAAGCCGGACCGAGCGGCGATCGACTGGCTGGCCGAGCGATATCTAAGCGAAATCGTCGACGGCGTTACCGAATTATTTGCCAGATTACGCGCCGATTGCCGCGAAGTCTATATCGTTAGCGGCGGCATTCGACAGTCTATTTTACCGATGGCGGCTTTTTTGAATGTGCCGGAGAGTCATGTAAATGCGGTCGATGTTTTTTTTAATGAAGACGGGACTTATATCGATTTCGACCGCGACTCGGTTTTAGCTAGAGCCGGCGGTAAAGCCGAAATCTGTAAGCGTTTAAAACAGAATGGCTTGTCGCTGGCAATGGTCGGCGACGGCAATACCGACTTGGAAGCGAAGCAGGCCGGAGCATGTTTTATCGGTTTCGGCGGTGTAGTCGACCGGCCTAAAGTTCGGGAGCACGCTGATTATTACGTTGACGATGCGTCGTTGCTTGGTGTGTTGGATTATATTTCTTAACTGATGGCGAAATGTTAAAATCCGCCGTTTTAAAAGTTTTAGAGAGACGCAATGGCTGGACACAGTAAATGGGCAAATATCAAGCATAGGAAGGCCGGGCAGGATGCTAAGCGCGGCAAAATTTTTACCAAAATGATTCGTGAAATTTCAGTTGCGGCAAAGGCGGGCGGCGGCGATCCGGCTTCGAATCCGACCTTGCGCACCGCGATCGATAAGGCGCTGGGCGCCAATATGAAGCGCGATACGATCGACAATACGATCAAAAAAGCAACCGGAGCGCTGGAAGCTGAAAATTACGAGGAAGTGCGCTATGAAGGCTACGGACCGGCCGGTGTTGCGATCATGGTCGATTGTTTGACCGATAATCGCAATCGTACGGTCGGCGAGGTGCGCCATGCCTTCAGTAAGGCGGGCGGTAATCTCGGTACCGACGGTTCGGTAGCTTATTTGTTCAACAAAGTCGGCATTATCAGTTTTCCGGATTCGGTCGATGAAGATGCGGTGATTGAAGCAGCTCTCGAAGCCGGAGCCGATGATGTCGTAACCAACGAAGACGGGTCTATCGACGTCATCACGGCACCGGAGAGTTATATGGACGTTAAGGAAGCGTTGATTGCAAAAGATTTCAAGCCGGAAAATTCCGAGATAACGATGCAGCCTTCGACCAGTGCCGAGTTGAACGCAGAGGAAGCCGAAAAGTTGATGCGGCTGATCGACCGGCTCGAAGATTTGGACGATGTGCAAAACGTCTATTCGAATGCCGATATCAGCGATGAAATCATGGAGCAAATGTCCGTCGGTTGATCGCTTTCCGATTCATAAGTCTATTTTCCTAACGTTCATGAAGGCCTGGCCATCGCCCCGGCAAATGAAAGTTCTCTGGTGGGAGAGTGCGGTCACTCGCCCGACAGGACGCCGTGAACCCAGCACCTAAATTATGCGAGATAGTTATCATAGCCAAAGGGCTATGGAATTTAGGTGCTGGGTGAATACGTCCCTGTAGGCTCGATGGCCGGCAGCTCGAACGCCAAGGACGGCGTGAATGCAGATTTTGCATGGAGCAAAAATCTGCATTCACGCCGACGCCTGTCGATCGAGCAACCGCACCCTCTCCGGAGCCGGCATTGCCAGAACGGGGTTTTGCATATCGAAAAATTAGATAATGAATCATAATTTACGATCTTTCACAGTAAGGAATATGTACAAAATAACTTTTACGAGTAGTAGGCTTTGCGGAGGTTCAGTGACTCGCTTGACAGGGCGTCGTGAACCCAGCACCTAAATCCAGCGCCTAAATTCCATAGGTCTTTGGCAATGATTCAAAATCATGGTTTATTTAGGTGCTGGATGAATTATGCGAGATAGTTATCATAGCCAAAGGGCTATGGAATTTAGGTGCTGGGTGAATACGTCCCTGTAGGCTTGACGGCGGAATCTGATTGCCATGGATGGCATGAATGCAGATTTTGCAGGAGCAAAAATCTGCAAACGCCATGGATGGTGTGAATGCAGATTTTGCAGGAGCAAAAATCTGCCCTGCCGCAGACACCTGTCAATCGAGCCACCGAACCCCCTTCCAACAGTTGTCTAAGTTATTTCATGCTCGTTCCTAATAGGGTTTTCTCTTTAGTATTTTTCGAATGAAAAAACTTTTTTGCCGTTCACCCGCAACCGATATCATTACTTAGTGACCAAAATTTTAGGTATAGACCCGGGGTCTCGCATCACCGGTTACGGGATCATCGAGGATACGTCCCGTGGCGCGAAATATATTGCCAGCGGTAGTATCAGGGTCGGTTCGGATTATTTTCCGGACCGGTTGAAACTCATTTTCGAAGGACTGGTCCAGGTGGTCGAGCTCTACCGGCCCGACCAAATGGCGATAGAACAGGTCTTCATGCATAAAAATGCAGATTCGGCACTTAAATTGGGCCAGGCCCGGGGTGCGGCTATCTGCGCGGTACAGGCGGCCGGTTTGCCGGTTTATGAGTATGCGGCCAGGCAGGTCAAGCAGGCCTTGGTCGGTAAAGGTAATGCCGAAAAAGCGCAGGTTCAGCACATGGTTAAAATTCTGTTAAATTTACAAGGCGACATGCAAATCGATGCCGGCGATGCTCTTGGGATTTGCCTGTGTCATGCGCATTACCAGCAAACCGCGCAACGTCTTCGGCTCGGAGTGCCCGGATGATCGGTTATTTGCGGGGGAAGCTGGCGAGTAAGGCGCCGCCGGTATTGGTGATCGATGTCAATGGCGTCGGCTATGAAGTCGAAGCGCCGATGACGACGTTTTACAACTTGCCCAAACTCGGTGAAGAGGTCAAGTTGTTCACGCATCTAGTTGTAAGGGAAGACGCGCATATCCTATTCGGTTTTGCGTCCGAATCCGATCGTTTGATGTTCAGAACCTTGATCAAAGTTAACGGTGTCGGGCCGAAATTGGCCTTGACGATCTTGTCGGGCCAAAGCGCCGAAGAGTTTCATCGTTGTATTCACAATAACGATACTCAGTCTTTAGTGCGCTTGCCCGGAGTCGGTAAAAAGACTGCCGAGCGCTTAATCGTCGAAATGCGCGACCGCTTACCCGAATTGGGCGGTTCGTCGGCTTCGGCCGAAAGTGGCGAGACGATATTACCGACGATTGCCGCGCAGCCGATTCAGGAGGCGATTAGCGCGTTATGCGCGTTGGGTTACAAACCGCAAGATGCGGGGCGAATGGTTCGCGCGATTCCTGCCGAAGGCAAAAGTTGTGAGGACATCATCAGATTAGCTCTGCAAGGGGCAGCGAAATGATTCAAAGCGACCGCTTGATCAGCGCCGAAGGTAGCAATGATGAAGAGCGCCAGGATCGAGCGATTCGGCCTAAGCGTTTACAGGATTATGTCGGCCAGCAAGAACTGCGGACGCAGATGGATATCTTTATCCGGGCCGCGCTCGGACGTAAGGAAGCATTGGATCATGTTCTGATTTTCGGGCCGCCGGGCCTTGGTAAAACCACCTTGGCCAACATCATCGCCGCCGAAATGAATGTGCATATTCGTCAGACTTCGGGGCCGGTGCTCGACAAAGCCGGAGATCTTGCGGCATTGTTGACCAACCTCGAGGCGCATGATGTCTTGTTCATTGACGAAATTCACCGTTTGAGTCCAATGGTCGAAGAAGTGCTGTATCCGGCGATGGAGGATTATCAAATCGATATTATGATCGGTGAAGGTCCCGCGGCCCGGTCGATCAAGCTTGATCTGCCGCCGTTCACGCTGGTCGGCGCGACGACGCGCGCAGGTCTTTTGACATCGCCGTTGCGCGACCGTTTCGGCATCGTGCAGCGGCTCGAATTTTATACGGTCGAGGAATTGGCGGCCATTGTGACGCGTTCGGCAAATTTACTGAAAATTGTAATCGAATCGGCAGGTGCTCATGAAATCGCACGCCGTTCGAGGGGAACTCCGCGCATTGCCAATCGATTATTGCGGCGCGTGCGCGATTTCGCAGAAGTCAAAGGCGACGGCAAGGTTTCCGAACAAATCGCCGGCGAAGCGCTGGCGATGCTCAAGGTCGATAATAACGGCTTTGATGCATTGGATAGAAAATTGCTTAGAACGATGATCGACAATTTTGCTGGCGGCCCGGTAGGGCTAGATACATTGGCCGCCGCGATCAGCGAAGAGCGAGGCACGATCGAAGATGTGCTGGAGCCGTATTTATTACAGCAAGGCTTTATCATGCGCACGCCCAGAGGGCGAGTCGTAACGCAGAACGCTTATCTGCATTTCGGCTTGCAGCCGCCGGTGCAAATGGGCGCGACCGACGAGTTGTTTACTTGAGGGGAAAGAGGAAATTAGGGCTTGATAACTGTATTATATGCCTCATCATTTTGCTAACTGCTAACTGCTAACTGCTAACTGCTAACTGCTAACTGCTAACTGCTAACTGGTAACTGCTAACTGCTAACTGCTAACTGCTAACTGCTAACTGCTAACTGCTAACTGCTAACTGCTAACTGCTAACTGCTAACTGCCTTCAGCTCTCGTTCATGCTTTTGCATCTCAAATAGTCCCTAAACAATCATCCCTATGCAAACATTCAATTGGCCCGTTCGGGTTTATTATGAGGATACCGATGCCGGGGGCGTCGTTTTCTATGCGAATTATTTGAAGTTTTTCGAGCGGGCGCGAACCGAAATGCTGCGCTCAATGGGGTTTGAGCAAGATCGCTTGATCGACGAGCAAGGAATTATTTTCGTTGTACGCTCGGTTCAGATCGATTATTTAATGCCCGTGCGCTTTAACGAACAAATAAATGTCAGCGCCGTAGTGACTTCAGCTAAAAAAGCCAGTCTAATATTCGAGCAAACCATTACCCGGGGAAGCGATGTGTTATGTACCGGAACGGTGCGTATCGCTTGCTTGGATTCCAAAAACATGAGGCCAAAAGCCATACCTGACATTTTATTAGAGTCATTACATAATGAATGCTGATTTATCCTTGTTCCATTTAATTAAAGAAGCCAGTTTTATTGTTCAACTGGTGATGTTGATCTTAGTTGTCGCGTCAGTTGTTTCTTGGACTTATATTTTTTCGAAAACCAGAGAGCTTGCTAAAGCGGCCGATATTGCGGATGAATTTGAAGAGGAATTTTGGTCGGGTGTCGAGCTTAGCGATTTATACAAAAGACTAACCGATGCCGATTTCGAACCGGAAGGCATCGAGAAAATTTTTCTGGCGGGTTACCGAGAGTATTCGAGAATGCGGCAAAAATCCGGTATTGATCCCGAAGTTCAAGTCGAGAATGCGCAGCGCGCGATGAAGATTGAGTTAAACCGGGAGCTGGAAAGACTCGACGAACATTTGCCTTTTTTGGCGACGGTCGGATCGATTAGTCCGTATGTCGGTTTATTCGGAACGGTTTGGGGAATCATGAATTCATTTCGTTCATTGGGTAATGTGCAACAAGCAACTTTGGCTCAAGTCGCTCCGGGCATTGCCGAGGCATTGATAGCCACTGCGATGGGTTTGTTTGCAGCTATTCCTGCTGTAATTGCCTACAACCGTTTTGCCAGTCGTTTGGATCGTTTGATCGGGCGGTATGAACTCTTTATCGATGAATTTGTCGTTTTATTGCAAAGGCAGGCGCACAGTCAATGAGCAGTAGACAATCAGGCCGCAGAAAGCCTAAAGCCGAGATCAATGTCGTTCCATACATCGACGTGACTTTGGTGTTGTTGATTATTTTCATGGTGACTGCGCCGATGCTTCAGACCGGGGTCGAAGTCGATTTGCCTCAAGCAGACACCGAGGCTGCAGAGCAGCAAAACGATCCGCCGGTAATCGTGTCTATCGATCGCGAAGGACATTTTTATGTGGATATGGCAGGACAGGAAAGTCAGGTGATGGGGGCTGATGAAATGACAGCCACGGTTGCCGATGTGCTTAGGGATAAACCGGCAATACAAGTATTTATTCGAGGCGATCAGTTTGTCGATTATGGCAAGGTTGTCAGTGCGATGGCGGCCTTAAAAAATGCGGGAGTCCCCAAAGTAGGATTAATGACACAACCTTATCAGCATTAAATACGTATGATTAGTAAGCGTAAATTAACCGGGCCTTTTATCCTGGCCTTGGCTCTGCACGTTCTGCTTCTTGGCGTATTCATGCTGAGCTTCGATTCGAAATCTCCGGTGTTTGAGACAGGTCCTGAGCCCGAGATTATTGAAGCGATGGTGATCGATGAGTCGTTGATTCAGGCTGAGGCGGAGCGACTGGAGAAACAGCAACAAAATAAACTTTTCGAGTCGCAACGCCAAATAGAAGAGGCTCAGCGGCAAGAGGACGAAAAGCTTAAACAACAGCAATTGGTCAAGCAGCAAAAAAAAATGGCTGCCGAAATACTAAAGGTCGAACAATTAGCCGCAGAGAAGCGTAAAGCGGAAGACGCATCCAAACAAAAAGCCGAAGCCGAACGTGTCGTGTCCGAGAAACGCAAAGCCGAGGAAGCGGCGAAACAAAAAGCGGCTGCGGAGAAGGCAAAGGTCGAACAAGTGGCCGCAGAGAAGCGTAAAGCGGAAGAAGCAGCCAAGCAAAAAGCCGAAGCCGAACGTGTCGCGGCCGAGAAACGCAAGGCCGAGGAAGCGGCGAAACAAAAAGCGGCTGCGGAGAAGGCAAAGGCTGAACAATCGGCCGCGGAGAAGCGTAAAGCGGAAGAAGCAGCCAAGCAAAAAGCCGAAGCCGAACGTGTCGCGGCCGAGAAACGCAAGGCCGAGGAAGCGGCGAAACAAAAAGCGGCAGCGGAGAAGGCAAAGGCTGAACAATCGGCCGCAGAGAAGCGTAAAGCGGAAGAAGCAGCCAAGCAAAAAGCCGAAGCCGAACGTGTCGCGGCCGAGAAACGCAAGGCCGAGGAAGCGGCGAAACAAAAAGCGGCAGCGGAGAAGG